>CAUQYP010000261.1:0-6605 GCA_963522035.1 uncultured Noviherbaspirillum sp.
CGTCGAATCGCTCACTGCCGTGGGGAGTAGCCGGGTGTTCGTCCCGGCGGCCGACCCGCTTTTTTGCTCCGCCAAAAAAGTGGGGCAAAAAAGGCGGCCCCTACGACGGCGCCCCGCTGCGCGGGGTGCACGCGCCGCCAGGAACTGAAACGGGAAGCGTCGGAAACTCGCTGCGCTCAGACAGCCGACGCTTCTTTATCCGTTTCAGTCCCTGGCGACGCGTCGCCGTCTAACGGGGATCCACGTCAAAAGCCACGTCAAAAGCAGCGTCAAAAGCCACGTCAAAAGCAAAAGCAACTGTCGCTGCGCGGGCAACGGCAACGGTAACTTTCGCTGCGCGGAGCAAGTAATATCGCTTACAGGCCGGCATGGGCAAGCCAGCACGAAACCGCTCTAGCTGACCAGCGCGCAACGCACCTGCTGATCCCGTCCCACTTGCAGCGTGCTGTGCCTGATGCCGAAGCGGTGCTCGAGTTCGCCGGCGACTTCCGCGAAAAATGCGTCATCGGGATGGCCGCCCGGCATCAGCAGGTGCGCGGTCAGCGCCGCCTCGGTCGTACTCATTCCCCACACGTGCAAGTCGTGCACCGACGCCACGCCGGGCAGCGCGGCCAGATAGGCATGGACCTCGTCCAGTGCGATATGGGCCGGCACGGCATTGAGCGACAGCCGCAGCGCGTCGCGCAGCAGGCCATAGCTGCTGACCAGGATCACCGCCACGATCGCCAGCGACAGCATCGGGTCGACCCAGTACCAGCCGGTATAGAGCATCGCCAGTCCGCCGGCCACCACCGCCAGCGACACCAGCGCGTCGGCCGCCATGTGCAGGTAGGCGCCGCGCAGGTTGAGGTCGCCCTTGCTGCCGGCCATGAAAAGCCAGGCCGAGAACGCATTGACCGCAATGCCGACGCCGGCGACCACGGATACGGTGAGCCCGCCGACCGGCGCCGGCGCGCTCAGCCGGTGCAGCGCTTCCCAGCCAATGCCGCCGCAGGCCACCAGCAGCAACATCGAATTGCCGAGCGCGGCGAGGATGGAGGTGCCGCGCAGTCCATAGGTATAGCGCCCTTCGGGCTGTTTCTTGGTCAATACCGCGGCGACCCAGGCCAGCACCAGGCCCAGCACGTCGGACAGGTTATGGCCGGCGTCGGCCATCAGTGCGGTGGAATGGGCGATCAGGCCATAGCTGAACTCGACGACCACGAAACCGACGTTGAGCAGGATGGCAATGAGGAAGGCGCGGCTGTGGTCGCCCGGCGCGGGCGGCGCGTGATGATGGTGGCCATGGGCGTGGTCGTGATGATGGTCGTGATGTGCATGCGCCATGGCAGAGCTCCCCGGCCTAGGGCCTGGTGTCCTTGGTGTCCGCATCCGGCAGCAGGCAGGCGGCAACCACCTGCAGGTCATTGTCGCGGGCGAAATCCAGCACGAAATGGTAGGCCAGCGGCTCGATGTCCCGCAATTGTTCGTTGACCAGCACCGACTTGACGCCGTCGAGCAGCGTCGGCCGGACGTACGGCGAATATTTCAGGTGCGCATTGCGCCCGCCGCTGCCCTCGGGCCGGAAATGCGACATCACGCCGCACAAACGTTCGGCCCAGTCGCTTGGACGGAAGGTGCGGCCATCGCTAGTGATCCCCTGGATGAAGAACTCGTTGGCTGGCGTTGCGCTGGTCTTGTCGGGATCTGCCATGGCGAATGCGATTTCGGTGGAAAGGCAAGCTGGAAGGCCGCGCGTCATTGTGTGGCGTCAGGCCGAGGAATACGTCTCGCGATCTATCGCGAAATGGGTATGACATATTATATCTTATAGAAGAGTTTGCCTGAAACCACGTACCACGATACGAGATGCCGCCCGACGATTCAGGTCAGCCCAGCCAGACGGCGATCGACAGCAGCAACAGCAGCAGCATCCACAGCAGCAGCGCCCGCCACACCAGCCCGACCGTGCTCTGCAGCGCGCGTATCGTCGGCTCTTCGCCCGGCAGGGTTTCGGCGTCGCCGCCGGCGGCGTCTATCGTAGCTTCATCCACGGTCAGCAACAGGCTGGTGGCGTTCTCGTAGGGCGTGCCGAGGCGCACGCCCATTGCGCCGCCGCCTGCGGACAGGATGATGCCGGTGGTCTCGTTCTGCCAGCGGCCGGCGAAGTTGCGCCATGCGTAGACCGCATCCTCGAAATTGCCGACGATGGCAAACGCCGCCGCAGTCAGGCGGGCCGGCGCCCAGTCTATCCAGTAGTAGGCACGGATGGCAAAACGGCCGAACGCCTCCGTTTTCATATGCTCGGGCTCGCTCCAGGCACGGGCCAGGTATTCCGCCACCCGGTACAGCACGGCGCCCGCCGGTCCGAACGGCAGCATGAACCAGAAAAACACGCCGAACACATGCCGGTGCGTGGTCACCAGCGCCTTTTCCACCGCCAGCCGCGCCAGTTCCGGCGCGTCCATGCCGCTGGTGTCCTGGCGCAGCCACTGCGCCAGCAATTGCCGCGCGGTTTCGACGTCGCCGGTATTCAGCGCGTACTGGATGGCAGTGAAGTAGTGGCTGTAGTGCCGGAAGCCCAGCGTCAGGTAGAGGATCAGGATATTAAAGGCCAGCGCCAGGAAGGGGCTGACACGCATGCACAGCCAGTAGACCAGCATGGTCGGAATCGTCAGGCTGGCAATGACGACCAGCCAGCCCAGGCGCCCATGTTCGGCATGACCGGCGTTGAACCAGGTTTCCACCCGCATCGCATAGCTCTTGATCGCGCTGTACACCGGATTATCGGCGCGCAAGGGCTTGAGCTGCTCGATCAGGAGTGCGAGAAAAATGGAAATGAAGGTCATCGGTCGCCCGTGAGGTCAGCAGCCGCTACGATAACGTAGTGATGGTGAGTAATCAAACGACAACGCAAACGACATCGGAATCCCACACCGTCATGCACGCAGGAAATGAAACAGGTTGCGCAGCATGCTGGCCGTAGCGCCCCAGATGAAAAACCGGTCGTACGGCATGGTGTAGAACGTGCGCCGTGGGATGCCTGGCGCCTCGATGCTGCGTCGCTGGTGATTCATGCCGTCCATCAGGAAGGCCAGCGGCACTTCGAAGATTTCCTCGACCTCGAACGGGTCCGCGGTCAGTTCGAACGGCGGATGCACCAGCCCGACCACTGGCGTGACGCGGTAGCCGGTGCCGGTGAAATGATCGGGCAGCATGCCCAGCACTTCGATATGGCGGCGCGCCAGCCCGATCTCTTCCTCGGTTTCGCGCAATGCGGTATCGATGGCCGACGCGTCTTCCGGCTCGGCACGTCCGCCGGGCAGGCTGACCTGGCCGGCATGGTCGGTCAGGTGCGCAGTGCGCTCGGTAAGCAGCAGGCTGAGGCCATGCTCGCGCTGCACCAGCGCCATCAGCACCGAAGCCCGGGTCGGATTGCCGTCGCGCACGCGCAGCAGCCTTTCCTCGATGGTTTCCGGCATCCACTGGGGCGGGCTGGCGAAGCGCGCCCGCAGGCGTTCCACGCTCAACTCCTCGGCAAGCACGGCTGCTTCGCCAGCCAGGGATTCGATCGGAAGGATAGTTGGGTCGAAATGCAGTTTGGTCAAAACAGGAATTCCCGGCGTGTGCTGGCGGCTGCCGGCAGGACACGCTCGAAGTCAGCAAGGAAGGCAGCCATGGCTGGGGATATGGGGTCGGCCAGCCATGAAAAAAGGGCACCGCAATGGTGCCCTCGCATGATACGCCGGAGCGAATTATGCTGCTGGCGCTGCCTTGACCTTGCGGGCCGGCAGTTTTTCCTTGATGCGCGCCGATTTGCCCGAACGCTCACGCAGGTAGTACAGCTTGGCGCGACGGACATCGCCGCGACGCTTGACTTCGATCGACGCGATCAGCGGGGAATACAGCTGGAACGTACGCTCCACGCCTTCGCCCGACGAGATCTTGCGAACGATGAAGTTGGAGTTCAGGCCACGATTGCGGCGCGAAATCACGACGCCTTCATAGGCCTGGGCGCGCTTGCGGGTGCCTTCGACCACGTTGACGCTGACGACCACGGTGTCGCCCGGTGCGAAATCGGGGATTTTGGCGCCGAGACGCGCGATTTCTTCTTGCTCGAGTTGCTGGATCAGATCCATTTATTGCTCCTGGTACCATCTTGCCGGCGCTTCATGCAGCCCGGTAGAGGATGGGGTTCAACATAATTGCCCAACCAACATGGCCGGGCACTCTTTTTTCAGCCTGCTTACTGCAGGCTGCTTAAAAACTTTTCGTCGGCCGCGCTCAGCAGGCCGGCTGCCCGCGCGCTGGCAATCAGCGCCGGCCGCTTGGCCAGGGTCGCGCGGAGCGCCTGCTGGCGTCGCCATTTGACGATTTCCGCATGGTGGCCGCCCATCAGCACTGCCGGGACCGCACAGCCCTCGTAGACTTCGGGGCGCGTGTAATGCGGGTAGTCGAGCAGGCCGTTGACGAAACTATCTTCGACTGCCGACGCATCGTCATGCAACACGCCGGGCAATTGCCGGATCACCGCATCCATCAGCGCCATCGCCGGCAACTCGCCGCCCGAGAGCACGAAGTCGCCGATGCTGATTTCCTCGTCGACGCAGCGGTCCAGCAAACGCTGGTCCACCGCTTCGTAGCGCCCGCACAGCAACACCAGGCCAGGCTCGGCCGCCAGCTGCATCACGCGCTGGTGGTCCAGCATGCGACCCTGCGGCGACAGGTAGATGACCCGCGGCCTGGGCAAGCCCAGTTCCAGCTGGCGTCCACTGGCGGCAACTAGCGCGCTTTCCAGCGGCCTGGCCAGCATCACCATGCCGGGACCGCCGCCATAAGGCCGGTCGTCCACGGTGCGATGATTGTCGCTGGTGAAATCGCGCGGATTCCACAAGCCCAGCCCGCACCTGCCCTGCTCGAAAGCGCGGCGGGTAATGCCGGACTGGGTAATTGCCGAAAACATTTCCGGGAACAGGCTCACGACATCAAACTGCATACCGCCGCCCTTCCCTGCGCATTGCCGCAACCACGATCACGAGTAATCCGCTTCCCAGTCCACCGTGATCAGGCGCGCTGCCTGGTCCACGGTCTTGACGAACTGGTCGACGAACGGAATCAGCAGTTCAGGCGCGGGCTTCTGGCCCTCCGCCACCGGCTGTTCCACCCGCAGAATCGGATGCGCGCCATTGTCCATCAGGTCGTTGACCACGCCGAGCGGCTCGCCGCGTTCATTGACCACTGCCAGGCCGATCAGGTCGACCCAGTAGAATTCGTCATTGTCCAGCGCCGGGAAGTGGCTGCGGCGCACATGCACCGTGGCGCCTTTCAGCGCTTCGGCGGCATCGCGCCCGGCGACACCCATCAGTTTGGCGACCACCTCGTCGTTGTGCATCTTGGACTGCATCATTTCGACATCATGCAGGTCCGGCTTGTCCAGCCACCAGGTCTTGGCGGCCAGCAGCGCGTCGCCATCGGACGAGTAAGGCTTGATCCGCACCCAGCCATGGATGCCGTAGGCGCCGGACACGTAGCCGACCAGCACCAGGTCGTCAGGAACCGGGATTCCCGATGCGGTCATCTTTACTACCTGTATTAATTAAGCAGCGGCTTTCGTCGCTGCCTGGCCGACCAGGCGGGCAGCGGTTGGCGACAGTTGCGCGCCAACGCCTTGCCAGTAGGTCAGGCGGTCCTGGGCGATGCGGACCGACTCTTCGGCGCCGGAGGCGACCGGATTGTAGAAACCGATGCGCTCGATGAAGCGGCCATCACGACGATTGCGGGAATCGGTCACGACGATGTTGAAGAACGGGCGCTTCTTGGCGCCTCCACGGGCTAAACGAATGACGACCATAATATTTCCAAAAAGTGTACGGAGACGGAAAAAACCAACGATTATAGCGGGTTTTCTCCGTAAACGGACAGGTTAATCAGGATGAGAAGCATGCAGCCAGCGCCGGAAGCGCAGCGAGGCGACAGTATAAAGCGGTTTTCACACCATGCGACGATTGCCATGCCGCCACTGCTGATGCACACTACGCCCGCAATTCCGCCTGCTTCCCGCCTTGCCCCATGCAACCCCACAAGAACAAGACCCTGGCCACCCTGCTGGCGCTGCTGTTCGGCAGCATCGGCCTGCACCGTTTCTACCTGTACGGCCGGCGCGACCTCTGGGGCTGGGTACACCTGGCCACCCTGCCGCTGTCGGGCCTGCTGATGCTGGGCAATCCGGACGCGGCCGCGATATTCAGCGCCGGTCCATTTGTGCTCTCGGTGCTGGCATCATTCCTGGAGACGCTGCTGATCGGCCTGACGCCGGACGAAAAATGGGATGCCCGCCATAACCCCCGCTCCGGCCGCAGCTCCGACACCGGCTGGCCGGTGCCCCTGATGCTGGTGGTGGCGCTCGCCTGCGGTGCGACGGCGCTGATTGCGGCGATTGCGCGCGCCTTCGACATACTGCTGACCGGCGGTTCCTACGGCTGAGGCGGCCTGTAAGCCTTACTGCCTGCTCCGCGCAGCGACTGTTGCCGTTGCCGTTGCCGTTGCCGTTGCCCGCGCAGCGACAGTTGCCGTTGACGCTGCCTTTGACGTGGATCCCCGTTAGACGGCGACGCGTCGCCAGGGAC
>CAUQYP010000262.1:0-6572 GCA_963522035.1 uncultured Noviherbaspirillum sp.
ACGGCAACTGTCGCTGCGCGGGGCTTAATGCAACTGCAACTGTCGCTGCGCGGAAGTAGCGCATCCGGCGCAAGCCAGCGTGCAAATGCTCTGGTCTCCCGCTTCACGCCGGGCGTCACCGGCAAAGCGCATGGGCCGCAGCCCAAGCCCATCAGGCACTCTCGCGCGCGATCCGCATCGCCTGTCGCAGCACATCGAGCGAGCCGATGTGGTTAGCCAGCAGCAGCACGAGGCGCGCGTTCACCGCATGGCTGCTGGCGGCGTCGAGATCCTTGTGCGTGTCGATCAGCGCTTCGTAGAAGTCGTCCGGCGACTCCAGGTTGGGTCTCGTGATCAGTTCCATGGCGGTCTTCTTCACAATGTGGCCAGCGCCCGGCCGATGGCCCGGCGAACCTGGGCGGCGTCTGGCTTCCGCCAGCGTGCGCACACATGCTGGTCGGGGCGAAACAGGTAGGCGGTGCCGGGCTGCAGGTCATAGCGCAAGCTCAGCAAGCCGTCGCGGTCGATCGCCTCCACGGCATCGGCCCCGCAGCCGACACGCAGCACCTTGAGCGCGACGCCGGCGGCATCGGCCTGGCCCAGCGAACGCGCCAGCGCGTCGCTGCCGGCGCCGGCGGCAAGCATCACGGTAAAGCCCGCGCCGAATTCGCGCAGCAGCCAGCCGGCGCTGCCGTCCGGGCAAACGATGGGCGCGTCGGCAGCCGCAGCGCCCGGCGCCATGCGCCCGGCAAAGGCATCGGCGTCG
Organism: uncultured Noviherbaspirillum sp.; assembly: GCA_963522035.1. Lineage (GTDB taxonomy): Bacteria > Pseudomonadota > Gammaproteobacteria > Burkholderiales > Burkholderiaceae_D > Noviherbaspirillum_A. Next base: position 746 of record CAUQYP010000262.1, read on the forward strand.
GGCGTGTTCAGCGTCGAATCGTGCAACGTGGCTGGCACCGAGAGCCGGCCACTGTTGACCAGCGTGCGGGCGAATGGCTGGGTCTTCGACAGGGCCAGCACGGCGTCGCGGAACAGGCGGCTGATGTCGCTTTTGGGCGTGATGAAGTCGGTGGCGCGGGTGGAATGGCGAATGTTCTCGTCCGCCGCGTATTCGCGCTCGTCGGCGTAGCTGTCGAGCAGCGCATCGCTCGCCTGCCCGGCAAGGACCGCGGCCAGCTTCCAGGCCAGATTCTCCGCGTCCTGCACGCCGGAGTTCGCGCCGCGGGCGCCGAACGGCGACACGCCGTGCGCCGCGTCGCCGGCAAACAGCACCCGGCCGTGCCTGAACCGCGCCATGCGCAGGCAGGAAAACGTGTAGACGCTGGCCCATTCGAGCGTGAATGCGGCGTCCTTCATCGTCGGCGAATGTGCAAGCAGCGCCTTGACGCGCGGAATGATCTTCTCCGGCTTCTTTTCTTCTTCCGGATCGGCGTCCCAGCCTAGCTGGAAGTCGATGCGCCAGACCTTGTCGGGCTGCCGGTGCAGCAGCACGCTCTGGTTCGGGTGGAACACCGGGTCGAACCAGAACCAGCGCTCGGCCGGCGCCTCGACATCCATCCTGACGTCGGCGATCAGGAAGCGGTCGCGGAAGACGCGGCCGCGGCTTTCCTGGCCGATCAACTGGCGCACCGCCGAACGGCCGCCGTCGCACGCGGCCACGTAGTCCGCGTCGAGCCGGTAAGGCCCATCCGGCGTGTCGACGGTGAGGGTCACATGGTCGTCATGCTGCTCGACACCGACCACCTTGTTGTTCCACCGCAGGTCGACCGCCGGCAACGACGCAGCGCGCTCCGCCAGGTAGCCTTCCACGTAGTACTGCTGCAGGTTGATGAAAGCCGGACGGGCATGGCCTTCCTCGGGCAACAGGTCGAAGCTATAAACCTGCTGGTCCCGGAAGAAGACCTTGCCGACGTTCCATGACACGCCTTTGCCGACCATGCGCTCGCCGCAGCCGAGCCGGTCGAAGATCTCGAGGGTCCGCTTGGCGAAGCAGATGGCGCGCGAGCCGGTCGACAGGCGGTTGTCGTTATCCAGAAGCACCACCGGGACGCCACGCTGCGCAAGGTCGATCGCCAGCGAAAGGCCGACCGGTCCGGCGCCGACCACGACCGCCGGGTGCCGTGCCGGCGTGGCCGCGTCCTGGCCCTGGTCCGGGTGCCGCGTGTAGTCGAACACCAGCTTCTGGTAGTCGACCTCGTTTCCCCCGCGCGCAGCGGGTTCATTGCGTAGCATGAACTTGTCTCCTCATGGCGCCGCTATAAATTGTCTTGTCGCTGCCTTTCCATGTAGGCCGCGCTGATCGGCGCAACCGGCTCCGGTCAGCCTTCCAACGTTTCCCACATCTGGCGGTCGCGTTCCGCGGTCCAGATGCGCGGGTCCGGATACTGCGTCGCCTCGTCATAGCAGCGGGTCACGTCGAACGGCATGCAGTGGTCGAAGATGACCCAGTGCCCATACTTGGGCTGGAGCCTGGCGTAGGTGTCCTTGTAGACCGCGTTCAGGTCCAGCCCCCTGGCCACGCCGGCTTCGACACTGGCGCGCACGTCGGCAATGAAGCTGCCGGTGGCCTTCAGGCCCGCCGCGACCTGCTCTTCGCCGAGCAGGGCCGGCCCGCGGCCCGGCACCAGCGCCGCCGGCTTCAGGGCCGCCACGTTTTCCAGGGTCTGCGGCCAGTCGTTGAAGTAGGCGTCGCCGGCATACGGCGTGGCGTCGAACTCGACCAGGTCGCCGCTGAGCAGCACGCGGTCCTGCGGCAGCCAGACCACGGTGTCGCCCTTGGTATGGCCGCGCCCGAGTTGCAGCAGCTGCACTTCGAGCTTGCCCATCCAGAGCGTCATCTTGCGGTTGAAGGTCATGGTCGGCCAGGTCATGCCGGGCGGCACGCTTTCGACATCGCGGAACAGCCGTGGGAAGCGGCCGATTTCGCTGGCCTTGTCCTGCTCGCCGCGTTCCACGATCAGGTCGTAAGTGTCCTGGCTGGCGATGATTTCCTGCGCATTGAAGCCGCTCGCGCCCAGCACGCGCACCGCATGGTAGTGCGTCAGGACCACGTACCTGATCGGCTTGTCGGTGACCTCGCGGATGCGCCGCACCACGTCCTGCGCCATCGCCGGCGTGGCCTGGGTGTCGGCCACCAGCACCGCGTCGTCGCCGATGATGATGCCGGTGTTCGGGTCGCCCTCGGCGGTGTACGCATAGGCGTGGTCCGACAGCCTGGTGAAACTGATCTTCTTTTCCTCGAGGTCGGCCTGGGAGGCGAATTTCTTGGGTGCATTCATCATCGTGTCCTGTAAAGTTTGGCTTGAACAAACGCGTTTGCAGAGATTAATCCGATGATTTGTTCATGTCAAACTTATTCGCATAGGACGAATGACCCGCTTTCCGTCATTAAACCAGCACCGTTAGGACTTTCCCGCTTTGTATTTGACAAACGCATTTGTCTTGAGCAAGCTCCACGCCATGCCTCGGACCCTTTTGAAAGATGACATGAAACCGCGCACACCGGAAGATCCGACCAGGGAAGACAAGGAACAGCGCGCCGTGCAGTCCATCGAGGTCGGCGGCCGTTTGCTGCTTGCGCTGGCCAACAGCCAGGCGCCGCTGACGCTCAAGGAACTCTCCAGCCTGTCCGGCCTGCCGGCCTCGCGCGCCCATCCTTACCTGGTGAGCTTCGGCAAGCTCAGGCTGATCGAGCAGGAAGCGGACACCGGCCGCTATGCGCTCGGGCCGGCGGCGCTGCAGCTGGGGCTGACCTGCCTGCACCAGCTCGACCCGTTCCGCGCGGCCCTGCCGGTCGCGCAGGCGCTCGCCGCGTCGAGCGGGCATGCGGTGGCGCTGGCGGTGTGGGGCAATTTCGGGCCGACCATCGTCAAGATGATCGATGCCCGGGAGCCGCTGCATGTCTCGATGCGCGCCGGAACCGTGATGTCGCTGCTCGGCACTGCGACAGGGCGTGCGTTCGCCGGCGTGATGCCGGCCAGCCGCATTGAAAACGACATGCCGGTGGCGCTGGGCGAGCCCGACGTCCGGACGATCCCCGGCGGCAGGATCAGCCCCAGCGGGCTGCAGGAGGCCGTGGCCGAGCTGCGCGAGCATGGCGTTGCCCGTGCCGTCGGAAAACCGATTCCGGGCGTTAACGCGTTCAGCGCGCCTGCCTTCGACCACGAAGGCAGGCCCGTGATCGTGCTTACCGCATTGGGTTTGCAGGATGGATTCCCGTCGGACTGGGACTCGGAGATTGCCCAGGCCGTGAGGCTGGCAGCAGCGGAAATTTCCACCAGCCTCGGCTGGCGCGTAGCCGCGCCAGCTGCCGCAATGGCCGTCAGCCGTTTTCCCGCGTAACCGGCAGCCAGGCGTCGACCTCGACCCAGCCTGCGGACGAACGCACCTCGATCCGCCCGCCGTGGGCCTTGACGATCTCGGAACTGATATAGAGTCCCAGGCCCTGCCCTTTCGGGTTGCGGCCCTTGTTCAGGGACGTGGACTTGAACGGGTCGAACAGCCCTTGCAACATTTCCTCGGAAAGATGCTCGGCCTGGTTGCGCACCTGGAAGACCACCATGTCGCCGGCCTTCCGTGCCGAAATCTGCACTGGCGACCCGATCACGCCATGCTTGCACGCATTGCCGACCAGGTTTGCCACCACCTGGCCGATCCGGTCAGGGTCGAGCCAGACCAGGCCCAGCGGTTCGAAACAGGTCTGGATATCGGCGCCGGGATGCGCGGCCTTCAGTTCATCGACCAGCTCTTCCACCAGCGCATTCAGTTCCACGCTACGGCCGTGCATCGGCAGCGCCTGGTGATGCTGGATCGTGGACAGGTCGGAAAGCTGGTCGATCAGTCGTTGCATGCGGTTGCTGGACGACGTGATGCGATGCGAGAACCGGTTGCTGACGTCGCTGATGCTGAGCATTTCCGACGCCATCTTGATCGCCTGGAGCGGGTCCCGGAGGTCGTGGCCCAGCGTTGCCATGAACATTTCGCGGGTCTTGCTTGCCGCATGCGCCTTCGACAGCGCGATGTCCTGCAGGTCGACCCGCAGCGCCGCGGCGATTTCAAGGTCGGTCTCTTCCCATGGCACGCTTTGCCCGCGCACCGTCTGTTTCCATTCCTCGAACGACCCGCGCGGCGTGAGGCGCTGCCCCAGGGGTCCGACCGTGACATTCTTTTCCGGCGGGCCGCCCCAGCGCACGTTCTGCACCTGTTCGTTGCGCAGCCAGAAGAGGTAGCCGTTCTGCTCGCGGTTGTAGCGTATCGCCAGCACGCCGGAGATCGGGCCGAACAGGTCGGCCACCATGCCGGGCACGTCGCGCCGCAGGTTGTCGGAGTAGAACACATCCCGCGCCGCATTCCTGTCCAGCCATTTCACCAGCTCGGCGATGGCCTGCCGGTCGATGCAGGACCGATGCGCATGCGCTTCCGCCTCGAACGACGCGGCGACGCAGTCGCACTTGATCAGGTCGAAGAAGGGCGCGGAATTTGCCACCAGCGCAGACACCAGGCTGTCATGGTCTTCGAAGGCGCTGTTGATGGCGCTTCGGGCGCTGGCGGCGCGGGTCAGGCTTTCGGTGCGGTCCGACGCCAGGTGGCGGTCCACGATCATGCTCACGCTTTGCGCCAGCACCTGGCATGCCATGCGCACTGCATGCGGCACCAGGAAAGAACTCATGTGATGGCATGCGAACAGGCCCCACAACTTGCCGTCGACGACGATGGAAATGCTCATCGATGCCGCCACGCCCATGTTCTGCATGTACTCGATATGGATGGGCGAGACGCTGCGCAAGGTGCTGTAGCTCAGGTCGAGCGAGCGCGCATCCGCGACCGCAAGGGGCTCGAGCAGGACCGGCACATAGGCGGCGTCGACAATGAGCCTGACGGGATTAAGCACGTACAGGCGCCGCGCCTGCTGCGGAATGTCCGAGGCCGGATAGCGTTGCCCCAGGTAGGGCACCAAATCCGCGCGGCGGTGTTCGGCAACCACTTCGCCGCTTTCGTCATGCCGGAAACGGTAGGCCATGACCCGGTCGAAGCCGGTCAACGCAGCAATTTTCTCGGTCGCCACCGTCAATACCTGGTGGATGTCCCGCTGCCGCTGGATGAAAACGATCGCCTTCTGGGCCTGCAGCGCAAAAGATTCCAGGCTGGCCTGGTGGTCCGGCCGGAATTCGAACTCAACCACCAGCAGGCCGTCGGACTGGTGCATGATCACGTCGACCAGCTTATGCCCCAGCATCTCGGTCATTGCGCCCAGCACGTCTTCAAAGCATGCCAGGGCATTGCCTATCTCGTCCCGCAACGCCGCATTCAGATAGCGCTCGTCGAGCGCATGCCCGATTGCCGGGATATCGCCCAGCAGCGCGCCGGCGTTTCTGCTGCGCACGGCAAGCGTGCCATCCGGCGCGAATGCCAGCAAGGCGCCATGCGGTTGGATCGAGCCGGGAATATGTATCGGCTCCTGGTCGCAATTGCCAAGATTGGCTACCGGCGCGACCGGATGACTGACAGTCTTCATGTTGACAAAAAATTACCGCTGGTTCATGCGTTAAAAAGCGTGTGTGTCGCAGTTTAACGTAGAGCAAAAAGCAGGTGTCCTACATCCGTCCGTTTATTGCGGGAAATCGCGCTCCGGGATGGTGGCGATGCGACAGTTGCCGTTGCCCGCGCAGCGACAGTTGCCGTTGCAGTTGCAGTTGCTTCTGACGCTGCCTTTGACGTGGATCCCCGTTAGACGGCGACGCGTCGCC
>CAUQYP010000263.1:0-6565 GCA_963522035.1 uncultured Noviherbaspirillum sp.
TTTCGGCACCAGCGACGTGGCGTCATCAACGGGGACCCACGTCAAAAGCAACGGCAAATGCAACGGCAAAGGGCAAATGCAACGGCAAAGGGCAACGGCAACGGCAAAGGGCAAATGCAACGGCAAAGGGCAACGGCAACGGCAGAGGGCAACGGCAACTGTCGCTGCGCGGAACATCAAGGGCAACTGCAACTGTCGCTGCGCGGAAGTGGCGCATCTGGCGCAAGTCAGCATGAAATGCGCTAAAAGGCGGCCGGCTGCGGAAAGCGAGCAAAAAGCCGCCACGGGCCGATGAATTACGACCTTCAGTATCGACCCCGGCAAGCTGGCGATTTCTGCTGGCGGTTCATCCAGCCGTTCTGCTCGACTCAGTTTTCCGCCAGCGGCAAGTTCACCAACAGGTTCTGCGGCTTGATGCGCAGCACCTGGTCTTCGTCCATCGCTGCGGCCAGGTACACCGGCCGTCCCGCCAGGCCCGCTCGCAGCAGGGTGCTGTCCGCGAAATCCATGCGGAACAGCGCCAGGATCCGCTGCTGCCGCGCCGCCTCCAACGGCCGGCCCTGGTACAGGTCGTTGAGCATGCCGGTTGCCTGCGCATCCAGCCCGATGTGCCATGCCCAGTCGGCGTCCTCGATGGCCTTCTGCGAGGTCACGGTTGCCTGCAGCCGGTAAAAATGATGGACCCACTGTTCCAGCAGCCGGCAGAACGCGTCCAGCCCGTCGCCGCCGAAGCGCAGGTCGAGCACGGTGTCGAAGCGCGCGCTGCGCGCCCAGTAGCGTTCGCCATTGGCATGGTCGAGCACATCAAGTTCCACCCGGCGCGGCTTGACGCGGGCTTCGGCCAGCAGGCGGCCGAGGTCGCCGTAGTTGCCCCCGGTTTCATGCAGGCGCACGGTGTCGGCGTCGGCCAGCAGCACCCCTCCTTCCCGTAGCGAAACTTTCTGTGGCCGGAAGAAAAGTTCCGCGGCACGGGCGCGCAGGGGTTCGCCGGACTGCTCCAGCATGCCGCGCAGGACGGTCTGCAGAAGCTGGTTGACCAGCAGCGGCGGCACGGTCACCTGGCTGCGAAACAGCGCCAGGTAGGCGGCGTCCAGCGTCGGCGCCGCCAACAGGCGCTCGCGCCAGTCGAGGACGACGCGGTAATTGTCGACGGCGTCCGCATCCTGCAGCGCCGCCAGTTCCGCCTCGGTCACAGGCCGCAGCGGGTCGTCCAGCAGGGCCGCATGCAGCGCAAGTTCAGCCGGCAGCGACTCCGGCACCGGCGCGACTTCGGGACGCTGCCACCAGGTGCGGATAAAAGCGGGCGTGGCCAGCAGGCGGCCCTCGGCGTCGCGCCCGGCCAGGTGAAAGCCGGAGTCCGGCCAGAAATCGGGTGTGCTCACGTGTCGCGCTCCAGCAGGCTGCGCCGTCGATGGCGCGGAAAGGGAGCGCCATGGTATCGCAGCGGCCGATAGCCGCGCTACAATCTGCCGCCCGCCGTGATCGTCCAGGCAATTTGGTGCGCCTGGTGCGTATCTTGCTTCCAGGAAGCGAGGCACTTTGTATAATTTCCAGCAACACCACGACCGAAGCAAATGATGAATGCGCGTCTAACGCTCACTGGCATTACCAAGAAATACCCGTCCGTGGTGGCGAACGATGGCGTCAGCCTGACCGTCCAGCCGGGCGAGATCCATGCGGTGCTGGGCGAGAACGGCGCCGGCAAGTCCACGCTGATGAAGATCATCTACGGCGCGGTCAAGCCCGACGCCGGGCAGGTGCTGTGGAACGGCAGCGAGGCGCGCATCGCCAACCCGGCGGCGGCGCGCCAGCTCGGCATTGCGATGGTGTTCCAGCACTTTTCGCTGTTCGACACGCTGACCGTCACCGAGAACATCGCGCTGGGCCTGCCGTCCGACACCAGGCTCGACACGCTGGCTACCCGCATCACCGAGACCGCCGGCCAGTACGGCCTGGCGCTGGAGCCGCAGCGGCATGTGCACACGCTGTCGGTCGGCGAGCGGCAGCGGGTCGAGATCGTGCGCGCGCTGCTGACCAGGCCGCAACTGCTGATCCTGGACGAGCCGACCTCGGTGCTGACGCCGCAGGCGGTGGAGAAGTTGTTCGGCACGCTGCGCCAGCTGGCGTCCGAAGGCTGCAGCATCCTCTACATCAGCCACAAGCTCGACGAGATCCGGGCGCTGTGCCATACCTGCACCGTCATGCGCGGCGGTAAGGTGACCGGCGTCTGCGACCCGCGCCAGGAAACCGCGGCCAGTTTGTCGCGGATGATGATCGGCGCGGACCTGCCGCATATCGAAACCCGCAGCCACACGCCGGGCGCGGCGAAGCTGGTGGTGAAAGGACTGTCGCTGCCCAAGAGCCACCCGTTCGCAACAGAGCTGCATGACATCGGCTTCGAACTCTATGCCGGCGAGGTGCTGGGCGTGGCCGGCGTGTCCGGCAACGGCCAGCAGGAACTGCTGGCGGCGCTCTCCGGCGAAGACCCGCGCGCCGCGCACGACGCCATCAGGCTCGACGGCCGCCCGGTCGGTCGCTTCAATGCAGCGCGCCGGCGCGACCTTGGCCTCGGCTTCGTGCCGGAGGAAAGGCTGGGGCGCGGCGCGGTGCCGGACATGTCGCTTGCCAACAATGTGCTGCTGTCGCACCAGGGGCCGGCCACCGTCGGCATGGGCATGGTGCGCTTCGGCGCGATCAACAAGCTGGCGGCGTCCATCATCGGCCGCTTCGGCGTCAAGGCCGGCGGGCCGCAGGCGGCGGCGCGCAGCCTGTCGGGCGGCAACCTGCAAAAATTTATCGTTGGCCGCGAGATGCTGCGCCAGCCCAAGGTGCTGGTGATCGCGCAGCCGACCTGGGGCGTGGATGTCGGCGCGGCAGCCCAGATACGCGGTGAGCTGGTCGCGCTGCGCGACGCCGGCTGCGCGGTGCTGGTGATTTCGGAAGAACTGGATGAACTGTTTGAAATATCGGACCGGATCATGGTGATCGCCAAGGGCCGTCTACGGACGCCGGTGCCGGCGCACAGCGTGAGCCGCGAGCAGATCGGCTTGTGGATGAGCGGCATCGACCATGCCGGCGCAGCAGGGGAGGCGCAGCATGCCGAGGCTTGAACCGCGCGCCGCGCCATCGCAGCTGATGTCCTACCTGTCGCCGGTGCTGGCGGTGCTGCTGACCACGCTGTGCGGCGCGCTGCTGTTCGCGCTGCTGGGCAAAAGCCCGCTGGCCGGGCTGTCGGTGTTTTTCTGGGAGCCGATACGTAATGTGCGCGGCTGGACCGAGATCGGCGTCAAGTGCACGCCGCTGATCCTGTGCGCGATCGGCTATGCGATCTGCTACCGCTCCTCCGTCATGTCGATCGGCGCCGAAGGCATGCTGGTGGCCGGCGCGATCGGCGGCGGCGGCATGGCGCTGGCGCTGGACCAGGGCAGCGGCGGCGGCGCCGGCGCGATTGCGCTGGTCATCATGGCGGGCATGCTGGCCGGCATGGCCTGGGCCGGCATTACCGCGCTGCTGAAAGACCGCTTCAACACCAATGAAATCCTGGTGTCGCTGATGCTGGTCTACGTGGCGCAGCTGCTGCTGGGCTACCTGGTGACCGGCCCCTGGCGCGACCCGATGGGCTTCAACTTCCCGCAGTCCAAGATGTTTTCCAGCGGCTTCCTGCTGCCGACGCTGGTGCCGACCACGCGCCTGAACCTGGGCTTCGTGTTCGCCGTGCTGGCCGCGCTGCTGGGCTGGGTGTTCCTGTCGCGCAGCTTCGCCGGTTTCCGGCTGCAGGTCGGCGGCATGGCGCCGCTGGCGGCGCGTTATGCCGGCTTCTCGCAACGCAAGGCCTTGTGGCTGACGCTGCTGATCAGCGGCGCGGCGGCCGGCCTGGCCGGCGTCATCGAGACCATCGGCCCGGTCGGGCAACTGGTGCTGTCGATGTCGCCGGGCTATGGCTTCGCCGCCATCATCGTCGCCTATGTCGGCCGGCTGCACCCGATCGGCATCCTGTTTTCCAGCTTCATCATGGCGTTGTTCTATATCGGCGGCGAGCTGGCGCAGTCGCGGCTGGGCCTGCCCAATGCCATCACCGGCGTGTTCCAGGGCATGTTGCTGTTCTTCCTGCTGGGCGCCGACGTGCTGATCGCCTACCGCATACGCTGGAGTAAATAACATGGACACTTTCCTGCTCCTGCTGGCCCCCGCGCTGGCCGCCACGATCAATGCCGGCACGCCGCTGATGCTGGCCGCGTTCGGCCTGCTGGTCAATGAAAAGGCCGGCGTGCTCAACCTCGGCGCCGAAGGCATGATGCTGATGGCCGCCATTTCCGGCTTTGCCGTCACGGTCGGCACCGGCAGCATGACGCTGGGCTTCATCGCCGGCGCGCTGGGCGGCATGGCCGCGGCCGGCTTCTTCGCCGTCATGGTGCTGTGGCTTAACACCAACCAGTATGCGACCGGCCTGGCGCTGTCGATCTTCGGCGCCGGCCTGTCGGCCTTCGTCGGCATCCCGTACACCGGCATCAGCCTGAAGACCAGCAGCGTGGCGATCCCGGTGCTGTCGAAGATCCCGTTCATCGGGCCGGTGCTGTTCAACCACCACCCAATGGTCTATATCGCGCTCGTTCTTTGTGCATCGCTTGCGTGGTTCCTGAACCGCAGCCGCACCGGCCTGGTGCTGCGCGCCGCCGGCGAGTCGCCGGAGTCGGCCCATGCGCTGGGCTACAACGTGCGGATGATACGGCTGGCCGCCATCCTGTTCGGCGGCGCCTGCTGCGGCCTGGCCGGCGCCTACCTGGCCCTGGTCTACACGCCGCTGTGGCAGGAGGGCATGACCGCCGGCAAGGGCTGGATCGCGCTGGCGCTGACCACCTTCGCCTGCTGGAAGCCGTGGCGCGTGGTGGCCGGCGCGCTGCTGTTCGGCGGCGTCACCATCCTGCAGCTGAACCTGCAGGGGCTGGGCGTGGCGGTGCCGTCGCAGATCATGGCGATGCTGCCCTACGTCGCGACCATCGTGGTGCTGGCGCTGATTTCGCGCAATCCGGACTGGATCCGGCTGAACATCCCGGCCTCGCTCGGGAAAAACTTCAACCCGAATTCCGCGTGATTCCGCCGCGGCATCTGGCGTAAAATTTGCTACCGGAAAGAGTTTATTGTTTGTTTCACCATCGATCTTCACCTTGAGGGAATTTATGCCTGACCTGAAAAAACGCAGCACGCTCAAAGCCGGCCTGCTGGTTGTCGCTTCGTCCATGATGCTGACCGCCTGCGGCGACAAGACCGAGACCAAGACGGCTGCCACGCCGGCGGCAACGCCAAACGCCGCGCCCGCGGCGGCACCAGCACCGGCCAGCGGCCCGCTGAAGGTTGCGTTCGTCTATGTCGGCCCGGTCGGCGACGGCGGCTGGACCTTTGCGCACGACCAGGGACGCAAGGCGGTCGAAGCGGCATTCGGCGACAAGGTGCAGACCACCTTCGTCGAGAAAGTGCCTGAAAGCTCGGACGCCGAGCGCGTATTCCGCGACCTCGCCAGCCAGGGAAACAAGCTGATCTTCGGCACCACCTTCGGCTACATGGAGCCGATGCTGAAAGTCGCGAAGGACTTCCCGGACGTGAAGTTCGAGCACGCCACCGGCTACAAGACCGCGCCCAACATGGCGGTCTATGAAACCAAGACCTTCGAAGGCGCCTACCTGGCCGGCATCCTGGCCGGCAAGACCACCAAGACCAACAAGCTGGGCGTGGTGGCGTCCTTCCCGATTCCCGAAGTGATCCGCAACATCAACGCGTTCACGCTGGGCGCGCAGTCGGTCAACCCCGCCGTCACCACCCGCGCAGTCTGGGTTTCGTCATGGTTCGACCCTGCCAAGGAGCGCGACGCGGCAATGACCATGATCGGCCAGGGCGTCGACGTGCTGATCCAGAACACCGACTCGCCGGCCACGCTGCAGGCGGCCGAAGAGAAGGGCGTCAACGCCTTCGGCTGGGATTCGGACATGGCCGCCTACGGCCCGAAAGCCCACGTCGGCTCCGCCGTGATCGACTGGGCGCCATACTACAAGCAGGCCGTGCAATCGGCGCTGGACGGCACCTGGAAAAACGGCGAGACCTGGTGGGGCGTGAAGGAAAAGTCGATCGACCTGGCCAACGTGAACGCGTCGGTGCCTGAAGAGGCGAAAAAGGCGATGGAAGAGAAGAAGGCCATGCTGGCCGAAGGCAAGGCCATCGTCTTCACCGGCCCGATCGTCGACCAGGCAGGCAAGGAACTGGTTCCTGCCGGCAAGGAAGCCGAGATCGGCATGCTCAAGGGCATGAACTTCTATGTCAAGGGTGTGGAAGGTTCGATCCCGAAGTAAGCGCTACACGATAGGTCGAGGGCCGCCTTCGTTCTCATGGCGGTCGTTTCGACGAAAGGCGCACGGTTGGCCCCTGAAGCAGCATTGTTTCAGGGGCCTTATTTTTAATTGGGGTCAGACTCGATTTAGTCGATTTAAATCGAGTCTGACCCCAATTGAATGACAGTTGCATTTGACGTTCCGCGTAGCGACAGTTGCAGTTGCAGTTGCAGTTGCTGTTGCTG
>CAUQYP010000264.1:0-6561 GCA_963522035.1 uncultured Noviherbaspirillum sp.
CCGTCTAACGGGGATCCACGTCAAAGGCAGCGTCAAAAGCAAAAGCAACAGCAACAGCAACTGCAACTGCAACTGCAACTGCAACTGCAACTGCAACTGTCGCTGCGCGGGCACCGGCACCGGCACCGCGACGCCACCCTGCAAGCCGCCAGCAACTAATCAACCATGCCGGCCTCGAAAGCCGAACCGGCATGGCAATGCCACCCTTCCACTTACGGCAAGACCGGATTGGCAACCGCCGCCTGTATCCGGCGCTCTGCATCGGCCGGCAGCAGGAAGCGCTTCTTCACCAGGTCGTTCGCGGCGGCCCTTACCCGCTCGACGTAGGCTGCCTGGCTGCCATAGAGCGACTCCAGCGAGGGACGGCTGTCGCCGGCGGCAATGCGCGCCGCTTCCGTCTTGTGGAACGGAATGTACGAGCCGCTGAGGCTGACCAGGTCGGTGATGCCGGGCGTGGCGACGTAGTTGAACTCCAGGCTGGTGCCGAGCGGCGCCTGCACGTCGACCGCCTTGATGCCGGCCCGTGTCAGGCCGGTCGACGCATCGACCTGCGGCACCAGGATCGCGTAGTCCTTGCCGAGCACGGCCGGCGGCACGATGGTCGGGATGCCGGACTCGTCCTCCGGCCGGTACAGCGGGCCGAAGTCGAGCAGCGAATAGCTGTTGAACAGCGTGCGGTACTGGAACTCCGGGATGGGCCTCGGCGTGCCGTTGACAGGCCAGGTGAGCCCCTTCATCACCGGAAAGACCACTTGCGACGGCCGCACCAGCGTGCCGTCGGCCAGCTTCGGCACTTCGCTGTCGGGCGGGGCGACATTGCGCACGACCCAGTCTTCCATGTCGATGAAGAGCGCGCGGAAGGTGTCGGCGAAGTCGATGTTGCTGCCGGCCGGGTAGACCGCGGCGGACGGGTTCCAGTTGATGGCCTGCGACTTGCCTCCATGCTGGGTGCTGCCGTAGTAGTAGACGCGCGCGTTGGACGGTTGCGCCAGGTCCCTGGTGCCGAGTGCGTCGGTCAGCACCGGCGAACCCTGCAGTTGCCAGAACTCGGTGCCCGACAGGCCCAGGAAGAACTTGGGGCAGCTGCCGGTGTCGCTGCAGCGCTTCATCACGCCGCCGGTGCGGCCGGCCACTGCGTCGACATAGTCCGGCGACAGGCCGCGCGGCGCGGTCTGCCCGAACGCGCGATGGTCGGTGCGCACGTTGCCGCCGCCGCCGGGCACCGCGAAGCGGGTGTTGATGTTGGTCTGGCGCGCTGCTACGTGGGCGAAGATGCCGTCGAACACCTTGCCGCCGTCCAGCGCCTGGTTGAAGCCCAGGTGCAGGAAGGTCTTCATCGCATTGCCGGACTGCGAGGTGCCCTGTCCGATGGTGTTGGTGATGCGGCCGGCCACCGGGTTGGCGACACCTGACGTATCCGCGGTCTTCGTGCGGAAGAAGCTGATGGTGTCGCGCAGCGCCGCCAGGCCTACGCCCATCACCTTGGGGTCCTTCGCGATATAGCTCAGCTCATAGACGTATCTGGGGTCGAAGCCGCCGTCGAGGCAGACCTTGGTAGGGTCCGCCGTGCCCGGGAAGGGATTGGCGCCGCCGGCCGCGGTGCAGTCGGCGAACTTCCACTGCGACGCCGGGATCGGCTCGCGTGCATCCGCTTCGTTGATGCGCCGCACCAGCGAGTAGCCGGGCTGGGTGTTGTCGAGCGACGCCGGCGCATACGGAATCATCGAGCCGTTGAACACGCCGTTGGGCAGCGTCGTCACCGGGGTCGCCGCATTGATGATCAGCTCGGTTGCATAGGGGCCGGTGATGGCGGAGCCGTCCCGGTTCTTCGCAGTGGGCACCTGCAGCGTCAGGCGCGCCGGCGAGCTTTTGGGCACGTCGCCCTGCCAGGCCGAGTACAGCACCACATAGCCGCGCTCCAGGTAGACCGCGTCGCCCGGCACGCGGTCCGGGGCCAGCATGGTCAGGATGTTGCCGCGGTTGGGCGCGTCGTAGCGCAGCACGCCGTTCGCCCGGGACATGTCCTTGGGTTTGAGCATGAGGAAGTCGGCGCTGTACTCGACCATGCCGCGCTCGTTGACCGGCGCCAGCTCGAGGTCCTGGATGATGGCGTTCTTCGGGTCCTTCGGGTCCACTTCGCCCTTCAGGGTGCCCGAGACCTGTTCATAGGCGCCGACCTGGCCGTAGCTGACGCCGGGCGTGAAGTCCTGCTGCGCGGTGATGGCCAGCGTCTGCCGCGGCGTCGCGGCGGCGCTGTTGCCATTGTCGTTATTGCTGCTGCCGCCGCAACCCGCCAGGGCGAGCAGGGCCATGCCGCATGCGAGCGGCCTTGTAGGGTATTGCATGTCACCTCCGTTTTATTGCCGGCTTGTCGATGGACCACTGCCGGGGCCGGCCCCGGCGCCTGCTTATTCCTTCTCGATATTGGCTGCCTTGATGATGCCGCCCCACTTGGTGGACTCGGCCGCCTGGAAGCGCGCCAGCTCGTCCGGCGTGGTGGTGAACACCTCGGTGCCGCTGCCGCTGTAGAACGTGGCCGCGGCCGGCGACTTCGCCGCCTTGGTCAGCATGTCGTTCAGTTTCGCCACCACCGGCTGCGGCGTGTTCGCCGGCGCATAGGCGGCGAACCAGTAGCCGATGTCATACCCCTTCACGCCGGCCTCGGCGATGGTCGGCACCTCGGGCAGCAGCGGCGAGCGGGTCTTCGACGACACGCCCAGCGCCCGCAGCTTGCCGCTCTTCACGTGCGGCAAGCCGGTGGCGGAGTCGGTGATCATCATGTCGATCTGCTTGCCCAGCAGGTCGGTGACGGCGAAGGTATTGCTCTTGTACGGCACGTGCAGCAGCTGCACGCCGGCCATCTGCTGGAACAGTTCGCCGGCGATCCGGCTCGACGAGCTGCCGCTGCCGAAGGTGATCTTGCCCGGCTCCTTCTTCGCCTGCGCCACCAGTTCGGATACGCTCTTGACCGGCGAGTCGCCATGGACCACCAGGATCTGGCCGCCCTTGCCGAGGCCGGTGATGGGCGCGAAGTCCTTGACCGGGTCGTAGGGCAGTTTCTTGTACAGGTGCTCGGCCGCCGCATGCGTGGTGTTGGTGGTCACGAAGACGGTGTAGCCGTCCGGTGCGGAACGCGCTGCCGCGTCGGCGCCGATGAAGCCGTTGCCGCCCGGTTTGTTGTCGACGATGACCTGGGTCTTGCCGTCGGCCGCCATCGCCTGTCCCAGCGCGCGGGCCAGCTGGTCGGTCGCGGTGCCGGCCGCGAACGGCACGACGATGCGGATGGGCTTGTCCGGGAAATCCGCCGCGTTGGCGCTGGCGCCGGCAAGCGCAACAGCGGCCGAAGCCACCATCAGCGTGAGTGTTTTGTATGCCATTTACTGTCTCCTTTTTTGTGGTCGTGGGCCTGGCCGCCGCGCGGAGCGGGCCGGCCAGGTAAAACGGGTATCAACGGTCCGGAATGTCCATTTCCAGCAGCACCGAGCTCAGGCACTTGCCATGCGCGTCCAGCGCCAGCGAACGGGTGACGCCGCCGCCCAGCGCCTGGCGCAGGACGAAGTTCATCGCGCCCAGCTGCGGCAGGGTGTAGCGCTGCACGTCGCCATGGACGATGCCGGCGAAATGCGCCTTGACGCGTTCGGCGGTGACATGGCGTTCCAGCAGCGCATAGTCGGCGGCGTCGAAGGCGATCAGCGAAAGGTTGGACGTGTTTCCCTTGTCGCCGGCCCGGGAATGGGCAATCTCGCGCAAGCGCATGTCAGCTCTCCTCGAAATGGATGGCGGCCTGTGCCAGGTCGCGCGGCAGCAGCATCGACAGTACCGCCACGATCTGGCGGGCCGACCGGGTCGCGCCGCCGCCGCCGGCCGGGCCGCAGGTGTACAGCGCCTCGACTTCATTGCCGATGACGGCGGCCCCGGCCAGGCTGTCGGCGCGTGCGGCAATGCGCACCCGCACTTCGTCGGGCTCATGCCCGCCTGGCCCACGGCTGAAAATGGCATTCACGCCGATCAGGTCGCTGCGGATTTCCGACAGCACCGCGCCCCGGATCTTCAGGCGTTCCTCGACGATCTCGATGGCGAGCCGGCCGCGCGCCGCCGCGCCGGGGCCGGCATACGAGATCTGGCCTTCGCCGACATAGCTGTCCGCATAGCCGATCGACACCTTCAGCGTGGGCGGCCTGGGCCGGCCGCGGCCGCCGCGAACGACGACGCGGTCCGGGCCGTCCTCACTGATGGTCACGTGCGAGAAGTCGGCCACGACGTCCGGCGTCAGGTAGGCCGCGGGGTCGTGTATTTCATACAGCAGCTGTTCCTTGCAGGTGCCGGCGGTGATCATGCCGCCCGAGCCGGCGACCTTGGTCAGCACCAGCGTGCCGTCGCTGCCGATTTCGCCGATCGGGAAACCGAGCCGGGCCAGGCCGGGCACGTCCTTGACGCCAGGGTCGGCATAGTAGCCGCCACAGACCTGGCCCGCGCATTCGAGCAGGTGGCCGGCGACCGTGCCCTGGCCCAGCAGGTCCCAGTCGTCCATGCGCCAGCCGAACTCGTGCAGCAGCGGCGCCAGCACCAGCGCCGGGTCGGCCACCCGGCCGGTGATGACGACATCCGCGCCCTGCGCCAGCGCGTCGACCAGCGGCTGCGCGCCGAGGTAGGCATTGGCCGACAGGATGCGCTCGCCCAGCGACGCCACCGGCGCGCCGGTGTCCTCGATCAGGTAGTCGCCGCTGCGCAGCAGGTCGAGCACGTCGTCGCCGGTAATGGCAGCGACCTTCAGGCCCTGGAGCCCGAGCGTGCGGGCGATGTCGCGCACCTTGGCGGCGGCGGCCTCCGGGTTGGCCGCACCCATGTTGGTGATGATGCGTATGCCTTTTCGCGCGCAGGCGGGCAGAACGGCCAGCATGCGCGCTTCCAGCAGCGGGTCGTAGCCGGCCGCCGGGTCTTTCATCCTGGCCTGCTGCGCCAGGGCAATGGTGCGCTCGGCCAGGCATTCGAAGACCAGGTAATCGATGTCGCCCTTTTCGACGAGCTCGACCGCGGGCTCGATGCGGTCGCCCGAATAGCCTGCGCCGGCGCCGATACGGATGGATTTTTTCATGACGCTCCTGCTGCCCTTGTCGGGACCATGTTGGATGCCGGTCTGCCAGTTGACCATGCCTACTGTGCCCAGCATCGGCTTTGAAGTAAATTGACATTTTTCGATTGATTAATCGGATTTTCGGGATAAAGCCATGCAACCCCATACCCACATCTCCACCCGGCTGCTGCATGCCTTCATCGCGCTGCACGACTGCCGGCATTTCGGCCAGGCGGCGCAGCGCTGCCACATGTCGCAGTCGGCATTCAGCGTGACCATACAGCGCCTGGAAAGCGCGGTCGGCGCGCGGCTGTTCGAACGCGACACGCGCAAGGTGGCGTTGACGCCGGAAGGGGAGCTGTTCATCGAGGTCGCGCGCAGCCTGGTCGAGGAAATCGACGCGGCGTTCAGCGACATGGGCGACTACCTGGCGCGGCGCAAGGGCCGCGTCGTCATAGCCGCGCTGCCTTCGCTCGCCGCCAACGGGCTGCCGGCCGTGATTGCGCAGTACCGTGCTTCCTACCCGGGCATCAACGTCACCCTGTTCGATGCGCTGTCCGACCAGTGCCTGGCCATGCTGCGCGAAGGGAAGGTCGACTTCGCGCTGACCGCGCCCGGCCCGGACCTGGCCGAGTTCGACACCCGCATCGTCTGCAGCGACCCGTTCTACCTGATCTGCCGGCGCGACCACAAGCTGGCCGGAAAACGCCGGATCGCGCTGAAGTCGCTGGCCGGATGCGAAATGATCCACCTGTCGAAGTCGACCAGCGTGCGCCAGCATGTCGACGCGCTGCTGCGCGACGTGGCCGTGGTCAACACCGGGCTGGAAGTCGAGCACCTGGCTACCGTCGCCGGACTGGTCGAGCACGGCCTGGGCGTAAGCCTGGTGCCGGAACTGACGCTGTTCCAGTTCCGCTCGCTGGACCTGGTGGCCGTGCCGGTGGACGCGCCGGACATCGTGCGTCCGATCTTCATCGTCAGGCAGAAAAACCGTACGCTCTCGGTTGCCGCGCAGGGCATGCTGGAACTGGTGGAAGCCAGCCTGCGCGCGGTCGGCACGCGGCAGCAGGCCATTCCGGGCAATCGCAAGGCACGGGAATGAGCGGCAGGTCACCATGCGCCATGCACCTTGCGCGCATTTCACGCCGGCCGGCATTTGCGCGTTGTCTCGACTATTGATCAAACGCGGCAACAAGCGAGGGCGTCCGGCCCGTCGCATTCAATTCCCTTACTATTAGTGCATCGCACCAAAGTTGGACGAGAGCCCCGGTGCCGACCGACAAGGCATGGAAGTGCCGCGATTTTCCGCACAATGCAAGGATCAACCCGATGACGGGGAATTTAAATCTCGCTTTCGGCGTCTACCGCCGCGCCGCCGAAAGCGCCAGCGCGCCCGCCGTGGTCTACCGCGACAGCGTGCTGAGTTACGGCGCGCTGGCCGCGCGCGCCAGCCGCCTGGCGGCCTGCCTGGCCGCCGAATTGGGCGG
>CAUQYP010000265.1:0-6513 GCA_963522035.1 uncultured Noviherbaspirillum sp.
CGACGCTTCTTTATCCGTTTCAGTTCCTGGCGACGCGTCGCCGTCTAACGGGGATACACGTCAAAGGCAGCGTCAAAAGCAACTGCAACTGTCGCTGCGCGGGCAAACTGCAACTGTCGCTGCGCGGCGCAAGCAATATTGCTTACAGGGCGGCTTGTGCAAGCCGGCACGAAACTGCTCTAGCAGTCGTCGCAAGCCGCGTGCGCCAACGCAAAAAGGCTGGCAACGTTAATCGGCTTTCTCAGCAGGCTGCAGCCGTAGCGCTGCTGCAGGTCCGCCATCTCGGCCGCGGCCGTCACCACCGCCACCTGGGTCTGGGCCAGTATCGCCTGCTGGTCGCGCTGCATCGCGTCAAGGAACTCCCAGCCATTCATTACCGGCATCATCAGGTCCAGCAGGATCAGGCAAGGCTTCCCGCTGTGCTCGATGAGCTTCATTCCCTCCCTGCCATTTTCGGCGGCCAGCACCGAAAACCCTTCGATTTCGAGCAGGTCTTTCATCGTCTCGCGCAGGTCGGTATCGTCTTCGATCACGACAATATTCAGATGGGGCATGGTCCGCTTTCCATTAAACCGTCGAGCCGGCTGGGCCGGGGGGTACGACAGGCAGGCGTACGGTAAATACACTGCCTTCGCCTGGTGTGGAGGCGATCTCCACTGTGCCGCCAAGCGCGGCGACAATCTGGTCCACCAGCGCCAGGCCGAGACCGACACCGGGCGCGCTCTTGCCCTGCAACGGCGTCAGCTGTTCGAAGGGCAGGAAAATACGGGCAATGTCGGCTTCGTCCAGGCCCGGTCCAGTGTCATGCACCTTGAACACATGCCAGGCGAGCTCGGCGCCGAGCGCTAGCCTGACGCTGCCCCGGGCAGTAAACTTCAATGCGTTCGACACCAGGTTGCTCAACACGACACGCACCAGCCGGGCATCGCTGACCAATATGGGCAGCGGCTGCGCCGGAGCGTCGAATTGCAGCGCGACGCCATCGGCGGCATGGTCTGCGTGTGCTGCCACCACTTCCTGCGCGATGGCGATGGCATCGAGTTCAACCAGGTCCACGTTGACCCGGCCACTTTCGATGCGGGCGTATTCGAGCAGGCTTTCCACCAGTGACGCAATCTGCCGCGTTGCGCGGCCAAGACGCTCTACACGCCGCCAGTGATATTCGGGCAGGCCGGTTTCACGACTGCGCTCGAGCATCTGCACATTCATGTCGATCGTCGCGATCGGTGTGCGCAGCTCATGCGAGACCATGCCCAGGAAAAGGCTCTTGACCTGGTTCGCGCGTTCGGCCTGTTCGCGTGCGACGTCGGCCGCATCGAGCGCCGTGCGCAGCGCATTGTGCTTGCTCACCAGCTCGGAAGCGAGCGTTTCGAGGTCGCCCGACGCGCTGGCCAGTGCCTCGCGCAGCCTGTCGCCGGTGCGCTTGGCGCTGACAAGGTTGGCAGAACGCGCCTGCAACTCGCGTGGCTGGAACGGCTTGGTCAGGTAGTCCTGCGCACCCGCATTGAGCAGCTCGACCCGCAATTCTTCATCGGCTCTTGCCGTAACCAGCAGCACCGGGGTGTCGGCCAGGGACGCGGATTCGCGCAGCGCCTTCACCATCTGGTCGCCGCTCAGGCGCGGCATCATGATGTCGGTGACGATCAGGTCCGGCTGCAGCGCATGCGCGCGGTCCAGGCCTTCCTGGCCATCCGCCGCGGTGTACACGTTATAGCGTTCTCCGAGCAGCTCGGCGATAAAGGCGCGCAGCTCGGGATTGTCCTCGACCACCAGCACTGTAGGCCGGCCGGGGACGACGGACGCCTCGGGCGCCATGGGAACCGGCGTGGACAGTTCATTCACGTTGCTCTCCAGCGCCAGTTGCGTGGCCGCGCCCGTGGATGACGGTGTCGCCTCGACCGCCGTATCAGGGCCGGCGAATTGCGGCAGGCTGACGATGAACGCAGCGCCGCCCGCGGCCGACGGGGCGGCCCGCACGGTGCCGCCATGCAGCGCCACGACCTCCCTGACAATGGCAAGGCCAAGTCCGCTGCCGCCATGCTTGCGGGTGATGCTGCCGTCGGCCTGCCTGAAACGTTCGAAAATGATTTCCGCATCGGCAGCGCGAACGCCCGGGCCGCTGTCGGAAACGCTAAACATCACCCGTCCGCCTTCGGTCGCCAGTTCAACCTCGATCGTCCCGCCCCCGGGCGTAAACTTGATGGCATTGGAAAGAAGGTTGATCAGCACCCGTTCCATCATGTCCGGGTCGAGCTCCGCCACCACCGGCTGATCCGCCGTGACCTGCAGGCGCACGCCGCGCTGCTCGGCGGCGACTTCAAACTGCATGGCGATGCGCCTGACCCATGGTTGCAGGTCCAGCCTTGCATGGTGCAGTTCCAGCCTGCCTGCCTCCAGCCTGGTGATGTCGAGCAGGTCATTGACTTGCCGCAGCAGCGTCTGGCCGTTGTGCTTGATACTGTCCAGCCCGCGACGTTGGCGTGGCGTCAGGTTGGCATCGTTGCGCATGCTGTCGGCCGGGCCGACGATCAGCGCCAGCGGCGTTCTCAGCTCGTGAGACACGTTGGCGAAGAACTGGGTTTTCAGTTCGTCGAGTTCCTTGACCTTGCGGTAAAGGCTCTCCAGTTCGGCATGGGCCGCTTCGAGCTGCACCCGGCGCTCCTCGGACAGCCGTGCGGCCGACACCATTTCCATGACCTGGGGGCGAACGTAAAGCAGGCCGACCGCGGTGGCGACAGAAGCCGCCGCGGTCGCCATCTTGATCAGGCCATCGAGTAGGTAGTCGGGATGCCAGACCGTCCAGATCTTCATGAAGTGCGTGATGCCGCACAGGCCGATGAACAGGCCGAATGCGACGAATACAGGGCTGAACGGAAGCCGTATCGAACGCACCAGCAGGTAAAGGATCAGGGAGATGCCCAGATAGGCAATGCCGATCAGCGCATCGGAAATGACATGCATCCACAGCAGGCTCGGTATCCACAGGTAGCAATGCCCATGGGGCATGAAGCTGCTGCTGCGCTGGAATATTTCGCTTAACCAGGCTGGCATTGGATTCTCCATCGATAGTGATAGTGGCAATGCGCACGCACGGGATAGTCAGGACCGGAATCCTGAGGGCGATGCTTCAACGTAATTATAAAGGGGGTGGTAAGGCGGCGAAGAAAAAGCCGGCAGTACTGCCGGCTTAGGAGAAAAGCGCCCATCCAAGCATGCCAGGATGGGCGCAGCCCGCATTTACCTGCGGGCCGCTTTCACCTGCAGGCGCCACGCATGCAGCAGCGGCTCGGTATAGCCGCTCGGTTGCGACAGGCCCTTGAAGACCAGGTCGCGCGCCGCCCGGAACGCAAACGAGGACTCGAACTCCGGCGCCATCGGCGTGTAGAACGGGTCGCTTTCATTTTGCGCGTCGACCACGCGCGCCATCCGCTGCAGGGTCTCGTTGACCTGGGCTTCGGCGACGATGCCATGCAGCAGCCAGTTGGCGATATGCTGGCTGGAGATGCGCAGCGTCGCGCGGTCTTCCATCAGGCCGACATTGTGGATGTCCGGCACCTTGGAACAGCCCACGCCCTGGTCGATCCAGCGCACCACGTAACCGAGGATGCCCTGCGCATTGTTGTCCAGCTCCTGCTGGATGTCCTCTTTCGACCAGTTGGCCTCGGTGACCACCGGGATCTGCAGCAGCTCGTTGCGCAGCCTGTCGATTTCGGCAGCTGTCGCGGTTGTCTCCAGCTGCTGCTGGATTTCCGCGACATTGACCTGGTGATAGTGCAGCGCATGCAGCGTAGCGCCGGTAGGCGAGGGCACCCACGCGGTATTGGCGCCTGCCTTCGGGTGGGCGATCTTCTGCTCCATCATCGCCGCCATCATGTCCGGCATGGCCCACATGCCCTTGCCGATCTGGGCGCGGCCGCGCAGGCCGCAGGCCAGGCCGACCAGCACATTGCTGCGCTCGTAGGCGGTGAGCCAGGTGCTGGTCTTCATGTCGCCCTTGCGCATCATCGGGCCGGCATGCATGGCACTATGCATTTCGTCGCCGGTGCGGTCGAGGAAGCCGGTGTTGATGAATGCCACGCGGCCAGTCGCTTCGCGGATGCAGGCCATCAGGTTGACGCTGGTGCGTCGCTCTTCGTCCATGATGCCCAGCTTGACGGTTTCCGCCGGCAGGCCGAGCAGGCTCTCGACGCGGCCGAACAGCTCGCTGGCGAACGCGACTTCGGCCGGGCCGTGCATCTTGGGCTTGACGATGTAGACCGAGCCGGTGCGCGAGTTGCCGATCTTCTGTCCTTCCTTGCGCTTCAGGTCATGCAGCGCGATGGCAACCGTTACCACCGCGTCCATGATGCCTTCCGGGATTTCCCGCTCGCCGTCATACAGGATGGCCGGGTTGGTCATCAGGTGGCCGACATTGCGCAGGAACAGCAGTGAACGGCCGTGCAGCGTGACCACGCCGTCCTTCGCATCGGTGGCGCCGACGCCGGCGGTGTATTCGCGGTCCGGGTTGAGGCTGCGGGTGAACGCATTGCCACCCTTGGTGATGGTTTCCGACAGCGTGGCCTGCAGGATGCCGAGCCAGTTCGCATAGGCCAGCACCTTGTCCTCGGCGTCGACGGCGGCG
Organism: uncultured Noviherbaspirillum sp.; assembly: GCA_963522035.1. Lineage (GTDB taxonomy): Bacteria > Pseudomonadota > Gammaproteobacteria > Burkholderiales > Burkholderiaceae_D > Noviherbaspirillum_A. The sequence goes on from CAUQYP010000265.1 coordinate 4,622, forward strand.
ACCGAATCCTCGAGGTCGAGGATGGTGGAAAGCGCGGCTTCGATGACCAGGTCGGCCACGCCCGCCGCATCGCCACTGCCGATCGGCGTGTTGCGGTCGATGATGATGTCGATATGCAGGCCATTATTCTTCAGCAGCACCGAGTTTGGCGCGTCTGCGCTACCCTGGTGGCCGATGAATTTCGACGCGTCGGCCAGGCCGGTCGTGCTGCCGTCCTTCAGGCTCACCGCCAGCCTGCCGTCGGCGACGCGGTAGCCGGTGGCGTCGGCGTGGCTGCCATTGGACAGCGGAGCGACACGGTCGAGCAGGTCGCGGCCAAAGGCAATCACCTTGGCGCCGCGTACCGGGTTATAGCTTTCGCCGGCCGGACCGGCGCGGGTCGCGCCGTCGGTCTCGGCGATGGCGTCGGTGCCGTACAGCGCATCGTAGAGCGAACCCCAGCGCGCATTGGCGGCATTGAGCGCATAGCGTGCATTGAGAATGGGCACCACCAGCTGCGGGCCGGCCTGGACTGCCAGTTCGGCGTCGACGTTGGCCGTGGTGATGGTGAACTGCTCCGGCTGCGGCTGCAGGTAACCGACTGATTCCAGGAAGGCGCGGTAGGCGGCGGTGTCGCGGATCGGGCCGGGGTTGGCGGCATGCCAGCTGTCAAGTTCAGTCTGCAGGCGGTCGCGCTCGGCCAGCAGCGCCATATTCTTCGGCGCCAGCTCGTGGACGATGGCGTCGAAACCCTTCCAGAAAGCGGCGCTGTCGACGCCGGTGCCGGGCAGCACCTTGTCCTCGATGAAGCGATGCAGCGGCGTGGCGATCTGGAGTCCGTGGACGGTGGTGCGTTGGTTCATGTTCTGAGCCTCTTGGTTTGTCGTTTTGAATAGGTTGATCTGGCAGGCGCCTAATGCGCCTGCCGGGATGTCGGTGTCGCCTTGTTGGCTTCGATGAAGGGCGGCAGGTCCGACAGCAGCGCTCCCTGCCCGTGCGGCGTGACCCCTAGTTCCTCCATCGGTGCGCCGGCGCGGTTGACCCAGAAAGTCCGGTAGCCGTACCAGCTGGCGCCGCAGACATCCCAGCCATTGCTGGAAACGAAGACGATGTCGCGGGCGGCTGCGCCCAGCAGGTCGGTCCCCAGTTGGTAGGCCTCGGGCGCGGTCTTGAATTTTTTGACCGCATCGACCGAGATCACATGGCTGAACAGGTCTTCCATCTGCGCATTGGCGACCGCCGCGGCCAGCATGTCCTGGTTGCCGTTCGAGAGTATCGCCAGTTTCATGCCGCCGGCCTTGAGCGCACGCAGCACAGCCAGGTTTTCCGGGAAGGCCTGCAGCTTCGCATACTGGCCCATCATCATGTTCTGCGCTTCGAGGTTCAGGTCCAGCTTGAGCTTGCGGCAGCTGAACACCAGCGCGTCCTGTGTCACTTCCCAGAACGGCTTGTACGTGCTGCACAGCGTGCGCAGCTGGCTGTACTGGATCTGCTTGTCGCGCCACAGCTCCGCCAGCGCATCGCCCTTGCCGGGAAACAGGCGATTTGCCAACGCGCTGATCGAATAGACATCGAACAGCGTTCCGTACGCATCAAAGATGATGGCCCTCACCGTCATGGAAGATCCTGCCAAATTGGAATGGGGCGAGTATATCGAATACAAAAGTCAATAGCGCTAATGTTTTGTCGATACACTTGTGCATTTTGGTTAAAGATCGATTGGAGGCAACGATATTACTTGTTGCCGGCAGGGACAGTTGCCGTTGCCGTTGCTTTTGCCCGCGCAGCGACAGTTGCTTTTGCTTTTGACGCTGCTTTTGACGTGGATCCCCGTTAGACGGCGACGCGTCGCCAGGGACTGAAACGGATAAAGAAGCGTCGGCTGTCTGAGCGAAGCGAGTTTCCGACGCTTC
>CAUQYP010000266.1:0-6505 GCA_963522035.1 uncultured Noviherbaspirillum sp.
AACGGGGACCCACGTCAAAAGCCGCGTCAAAAGCAACGGCAACGGCAACGGCAACTGTCGCTGCGCGGGGCTTAATGCAACGGCAACTGTCGCTGCGCGGAAGCAGCGCTTCGGGCGCAAGCCAGCCACCTTGAAGCCCCGGGTACAACCATGTGGATCACGGCAAGTCAGCGCGGCTACGCTCCAGTCAGGAAGCGGCGTCGACCGTCCCGGTAAAGAAGCGCTCGCCCAGCTCCTCGATGCCCAGCGACTGCAGCACGCCACGCAGTCGCTCCGACGGCCGCTTGCGCGGCAGGTCGCGGTAGCTGGCAACGATCAGCTCGTTCTTCATCGAATGCTCCCAGCCGACCAGCTCGGTCACGGTGACCTGGTAGCCATGCGCTTCGAGCTGCAGGCAGCGCAGCACGTTGGTAAGCTGGCTGCCGAACTCGCGGGTATGCACCGGATGGCGCCAGATCTCAGTCAGCGCATCGCGCGCCAGCGATTGCGCCTTGTTCTTCTTCAGCACCGACGCCACTTCGGCCTGGCAGCACGGCACCAGCACGATGAAGCGGGCCTGCTTCTTCAGCGCGAAATGAATCGCGTCGTCGGTCGCGGTATTGCAGGCATGGAGCGCGGTCACGACGTCGACCTGCGCCGGCAGCCGCGCCGACGTGATGGCCTCGGCCACCGACAGGTGCTCGAAGGCCATGCCTGGGAAGTCCAGCCGCCGGGCCAGTTCCTCCGATTTCGCGACCAGTTCCTCGCGCGTCTCGATGCCGTAGATGCGCGAGCCCGGCGCCTCGTTTTCCCGGCCCTTGAAGAACAGGTCGTACAGGATGAATCCGAGGTAGGACTTGCCGGCGCCATGGTCTACCAGCTGCACGTCGGGCTTGTCGGCCAGCACCTGCCGCAGCAGCGGCTCGATGAACTGCACCAGGTGATACACCTGCTTGAGCTTGCGCCGGCTGTCCTGGTTGAGCTTGCCGTCGCGGGTCAGGATGTGCAGTTCCTTGAGCAGCTCGATGGACTGGCCCGGCCGGATCTCGTCGGCCAGCGGGTGATGGCTGGAATCAGGCTGCCTGCCCTGCGCCGCATGTTTCGCTTGCTTCTTCACTCGTGCATGTTCCAGTGTTCCGGTCCGCCCTCGCCATGGTGTTCCTCGAACTGCAGCAGCAGGTCGTTGCGCACATGGTCGGGCAGGCTCGGGTATTGGTCCGCATTGGCGATCGCCTGGTATTCGCGTGCGGCCTCGCGCAGGTCTGCCGGCACCGGGTAATCGTCCAGGTAGTCCTCCAGCCAGGCGTCTGCCAGTTCGTTCTTCAATTGTTCACGCTGCTCGTCCGACAGCGACGCCAGGTCGCCGTCGCCGGCGTTGATATGCTGCATCAGCGCATCCAGCGCTTCGGCGGTGGACGGCGGTTCAAACAGGTGCTTGTGGCTGCTCATGTATGGTCGGCTCCGGTTGGGTTTGACGTGGATGTTATACCAGTCCCAGGTCATCGCGTACCGACTGAAATCGATGGCGCCGATGCACCACTTTGACTCGTAGGGTGTAAAAAGCGAAGCGCATTACACCATGGCCGATCAACCGGCACCGCCTGGCAGCGCCGAATGGTGTAATGCGCTGGCGCTTATTACACCCTACGAATTTTGATGGCGCGTTATTACTTGGGATTGGTCGTAGTCGATCCGGCACGAAGGCATTGCGTGGACCGGATCGGCTCGATTCTGCACAAGGGACGGCCGAAGCATCTGCGCACGCGAGCAAAGCCCAGCCAGGATCGCTGGGCCGGATGCCGCGGCCGGTTCAGGAAGCTTCGAGCTTGATGCCCTGCTTCTGCACCACCGCCCTGGCCTTTTCCAGCTCGCGCTTGATTTCGGCCGCATGCTGGGCAGGAGTGTTCGCAGCCGGCTCCGATCCGCTCTGCTTCAGCTTTTCCTTGACGTCAGGCAGGCTCAGCACCTTGGCGGCAGCCGCGTTGAGCTGGTTGACGATGGCGTCGGGCGTCTTGGCCGGCGCCACCAGCCCGTACCATGCCGGGTCGTTCACCTGCGGCAGGCCCAGTTCGGCGAACGTCGGCACGTTCGGCAAGCTTTCCACCCGCTTGGGCGCGGCAACCGCGATCGCGCGGATCTTGCCGGCCTGGATATGGCCGATCGACGAAGGCAGGTTGTCGAACATCATTTCGACCTGGCCGCCGATGATGTCGATCAGCGCCGGGCCGGAGCCGCGGTACGGCATATGGGTGACGAAGGTCCCCGTCGACACCTTGAACTGCTCGCCCATCATGTGCAGCACGGAGCAGACGCCGGAGGACGCATAATTGAATTTACCCGGGTTTTTCTTCACCAGTTCGAGCAGCTGCTTGTAGTCCTGGGCGGGAAACTTGGGCGTTACGGTCAGCACGTTCGGCGTGCGCGCGAGATTCGAGATCGGCGTGAAACTCGCCACCGGATCGTAGGCGAGCTGCGGGTTGCAGGCGGCATTGACCGCGTGCGTGGAAATGGTGGAAATGCCCAGCGTGTAGCCGTCGGGCGTGGCGCGGGCAACGGCATTGGCGCCGAGCGCGCCGCCGGCGCCCGCCTTGTTTTCAACGACCACGGTCTGCCCGAGTTCCTTGGTCAGCTTGTCGGCGACCACGCGCGCGACGATGTCGGTCGTGCCGCCAGGCGCGAACGGAACGATCAGCGTAATCGGCTTGCTCGGATAAGTGTCGGCAAATGCGGTCCCCGAACAGGCAAGCGCGACAGCCGCGAGAATAGTCTTCAGCTTCATGATGATTTTCCGGAAAATGGATGGAATTGGCCCGGATTTTACTGCAAAGCGTTGATTGCCGATCGGCGAACGGTTGTTCGTCCGCGTCCGGACAAGAAAACGACCGGCGACGCACCTGCAGACCGGCGCAAGCGTCCATGATGAACTTCTTGACAATCGCCACATGGATAAGACATCTTGTGCACAGGAATTACGGCGGCGTTTCAGGCAGCCGTAATTTTTACCAATAATTAAATCAATAACTAAAAGGCTACGTATGGCATGCAGATGCCGTGGGCCGGATGGAGACAGGTATGTCGGTTCATGCGTTGCTGCTATCGACCAGCTTACCCGAGTGCGCCGGCATCCCCGCCGGCTTCGCCTGGCAATCCCCTATCTTTCGATCCGTCCCCGGCATCGGGCCTGCGCAGCCTTCGCAGTGGCACTCCCTTTCCCGTTTCATTAAAGAAGTGCATCAGCACTCTGCAAACCATCCATCAAGGAGAAGACAATGCTTCAACGATTCATGCGCATCGGACTGGCTGGACTGGCCCTGACCCTCGCCCTGCCCACAGCCGTATCGGCCCAGAACCTGTCGATCGCCACCGGCGGCACCGGCGGCGTGTACTACCCGATGGGGGGCGGCATGGCGGCCGTGCTCTCCAAGCATGTGCCAGGCATGCAGGCAACCGCGGAAGTGACCGGCGGCTCGGTCGACAACCTGAAGCTGGTCGGCTCCGACCAGCCGTATATCGGCTTCACGATGTCCGACGCCGCGCAGGACGCCTATAAAGGCGAAGACAAGTTCAAGTCGAAGAAAGTGCCGGTCCGCACCATCGCCGTGCTCTACCCGAACCGGATGCACCTGGTGACGGTGGACGGACGCAACATCACCAAGCTGGCCGACCTGAAAGGCAAGCACGTGTCGACCGGATCGCCGGGCAGCGCCACCGAGGTGATGGCGTTCCGCATCCTCGAGGCAGCCGGTCTGGACAAGGACAAGGACGTCAAGCGCGAGCGGCTGTCGGTTGCCGAGTCGGTCAACGCCATCAAGGACAACAAGATCGACGCCTTCTTCTGGGTCGGCGGCCTGCCGACCGCCGCAGTGACCGACCTGGCCAATACCCCGGGAACCAAGATCAGGATGGTCGACCATTCGGAAGTGGTGCCGGCGATGAACAAGAAGTACGGCAATATCTACCTGTCCGACACCATCCCCAAGAGCGTCTACAGCGGCATGACCGCCGATAACAAGCAGGCCACGGTCATGAACATCCTAGTCGCCAACCAGAATATGGACGACAAGACCGCCTACAACATCGCCAAGACGATATTCGAGAAACGCGACGAGCTGATCGCCGTGCACAAGGAAGCCGAGAACTTCAAGCTCGACAACCAGAAGACCGCGGCGACGCCGGTTCCGTTCCATCCGGGCGCGGCCAAGTACTACACCGAAAAGGGCATCAAGCTCGACTGATCCCATCCATCCGTCATGGACCGGCAGGCGGATCGCATCCGCCTGCCGTTTTTCCCGCTGCACCCCGAAACCGGAATGAATGGCCTACATGAGTGAATCGCCCAAGTTACCCGAAACAGCGGCGCCCGCCGCCGTCAGCGACGAAGCCCTGAAGCGGGCGGAAGCCTATATCGAAGAGGAAGAAGGTGCGGCGAACCGCATGACAGGGAAGCTGGCCGCTTTCCTGACGCTGGTCGCCGTGCTCATGTCGCTGTTTCACCTGTACGCCGCCTATGCAATCGTGCCGACCCAGACGCTGAGGCAGGTGCACGTGGGCTTCGTGCTGTTCCTGTCCTTCCTGATCTTCCCCGTCGCCCGGCGCTTTCGCCACCGCATCATGTGGTGGGACTGGCTGGCCGCACTGGTAGCGGTGGCCGTCATCGTCTATGCGCTGATGGGCGGCGACGACTTCAGCGACCGCAATACCCTGCCCGACCCGCTGGACATCGTGTTCGGCGCGCTGCTGATGCTGCTGATTTTGGAGGCGATGCGCCGCACCGCCGGCTGGATCATGCCGGTGGTGACGGGCTGCTTCATCCTGTACGCGCTGTTCGGCGCCTACCTGCCGCAACCCTGGACCCACAAGGGCTATGCGCTCGGACGCCTGGTCGGCCAGATGTACATGACGCTGGAAGGCATATTCGGCGTGGCGGTGGACGTGTCGGCCACGCTGATCATCCTGTTCACCATCTTCGGCGCCTTCCTGCAGTTTTCGAACGCAGGCAAGTTCTATATCGATTTTTCCTTTTCCGCGATGGGCGGCAAGCCGACGGGCGCCGGCCGCACGGTCGTTCTGGCGTCCTTCCTGCTGGGCGGCCCGTCCGGTTCCGGCGTGGCGACCACGGTGACGCTGGGCTCCGTGGCCTGGCCCATGCTCGCCAAGGTCGGTTATGAACGCAATGCCGCCGGCGGCTTGCTGGCCGCTGGCGGCCTGGGCGCCATCATTTCGCCACCGGTGCTGGGTGCCGCCGCCTTCCTGATCGCGGAATTCCTGAAGATTTCCTACCTCGACGTGCTGCTGATGGCGGCGATACCGACCGTCCTGTTCTACCTGGCGCTGTTCCTGATGGTCGAGATCGACGCCCGCAAGTACGGCATGGGCAACACCGTGTTCGAGAAGGTGGACTCGGTATGGAACCTGACCCGGCGCTACTGGTTTCACTTCGTGTCGCTGATTTCGATCGTCGTCTTCATGATGATGGGCTACTCCCCGGTGCTGTCCGTGTTCTGGGCCACCGTGGTGACTTTCCTGGTCAGCTTCCTCGACCGCGACTGCGCACTGCTGTCCTACGACCTGTTCCGCCGCCGTGGGTCGGTGCTGCGGCACATCGTCGACTCCAAGCTGGTGAAGGCGCTCGAGGCCGGCTCGGTCGGGGTGCTGAACGTGGCGGCAACCTGCGCTGGCGCCGGCATTATCGTCGGCGTCGTGACGCTGACTGGCCTGGGACTCAAGTTCAGCTCGATCGTGATCGACTATGCCGGCGGCTCTCTGCTGCTGACGGCGGTCTACACCGCGCTGGTCGTCTGGATCGTCGGACTGGCCGTGCCGGTGACGGCGTCCTACATCATCTGCGCCGTGATTACCGCGCCCGCGCTGATCAAGCTCGGCGTGCCGGACTTCGCCGCGCACATGTTCATCTTCTATTACGCGGTGCTGTCGGAAGTCTCGCCGCCGACCGCGCTGTCGCCGTTTGCCGCATCGGCCATTACCGGGGGCGACCCGTACAAGACGACCATGCAGTGCTGGAAATATACCGTGCCGGCCTTCCTGCTGCCCTTCATGTTCGTGCTCGACCCGAACGGCCAGGGGCTGTTGCTGATGGGGTCGACCAAGGCGCTGGCAAACGCCAACTGGTGGTCGATTGCCCAGGTCACCTTTACCGCCGCAGCGGGCATTTCCGCGCTGGCTGCCGGCTTCCAGGGCTGGATGTTCCTGCGTACGACGGCGCTGGAGCGGGCGATGCTGCTGGTGTCGGGGTTTGCGCTGGTGTATCCGGGCACGCTGGCGGATGTGATCGGTTTCGGGCTGCTCGTCGCAGTGGTGGCGATACAGCAGTTGCGCATGCGGCGCGTGCTGGCCTGACGCACGGGCCGCGGCAGCGGCGGTTTGTATTGCTGCCGCGCGGGTGCCTAAAGCAATTTCGTGCTGATTTGCCCAAGCCGGCCTGTAGGCGATATTGCTTGCTCCGCGCAGCGACCGTTGCCGTTGCCGTTGCCGTTGCTCTTGACGTTCCGCGCAGCGACAGTTGCCG
>CAUQYP010000267.1:0-6493 GCA_963522035.1 uncultured Noviherbaspirillum sp.
GAAGCGTCGGAAACTCGCTGCGCTCAGACAGCCGACGCTTCTTTATCCGTTTCAGCCCCTGGCGACGCGTCGCCGTCTAACGGGGATCCACGTCAAAGGCAGCGTCAAAAGCAACGGCAACGTCAACCGCAACGGCAACAGTCGCTACGCGGAACGTCAACGGCAACTGTCGCTGCGCGGAGCGGCAATATCGCTTACAGGCCGGCTTGGGCAAGCCAGCACGAAACTGCTTTAGGCCGCGCCAGCCTGCAACGCCGGCAGGCTGACCGTAAACACCGTTCCCTGCCCGACGCCCGGGCTCTCCACCGCGATCTTCCCGCCATGCAGTTCGGCGATGTGCCGAGCGATGAATAATCCCAGCCCCAACCCTTCCGCATTCTGCGCTTGCTGCTTGTTGAAGGCGCCGAACACCTCGGGCAGGAATTGCTCGGCGATGCCCTGCCCGTTGTCACTGACGATCACCTGGTGCATATCGCTGCCGGCGCGGACCTCGACGCCGACCTCGCCGCCCGCCTGCGTGAATTTGACCGCATTCGACAACAGGTTCCAGAACAGCTGCTGCAGGCGCTGGGCGTCGCCACGTATGACAACATCGGCCTGGTCCAGCGACGACACCATCAGCGCCACGCCCTTGGTTTCGGCTTTCGGCTCGACCGTCGACAGCGCGTCGCGCAGGATGCGCAGCAGCGACACGTCTTCCAGCTGGATCGCCAGCTGGCCGGTGCGGGTCTGGGCGGCGTCGATCAGGTCTTCCACCAGGCGCGCTTCCTGGCTCACGTGCCGCATCATTGCGCCGAGTTCGCGACGCAGGCGCACCGGGTCGTCGAGCTTGCTCAGCAACAGCAGATCAAGCCGCATCGAGATGGCCGACAACGGTGTGCGCATTTCATGCGACACCGTGGCCAGGAACACCTCGCGCATCCGGTTCAGCGTATTAAGGCGGGCAATGGCTTCCTTCTGCCGCGTGTTGGAGTCGATCAATGTGCGCAGCAGCCCGGTATGGCTGTCCATTCGCGATGGCGACACCGGCGACTCCAGTCGCGCCTGCGTCCACAGCCTGGCGCCCGAAAGGCCGAGCTTGCGCGCAATGCGTTCGCATGCCATGCCGGACGTGAAACGGCTGAAGATCCAGCCGTACACCACAGCGCCGTAAGCCTCGCCGAACAGGGTCAGCGGCACTGCCATCACGCAAAGCTCATCGCAAAAAGCAGCGCTGGCCCGGCCTTCCTGCGCAGCACGGCTCGCCAGCGCCTGTTCGAAGCGCGTGCCATCGCCGCCTTCGTCCCAAAGCGTCGATGCGGCCAGCAATTCCGACAGCCGCGACTGCAGGATGGGACCGATCCGGCGCTTTCCCTGTGCGTCATAGGCGGACACCACCAGTCCGCTGGCGGCAGAAAACTGGGCCAGCGCAGCTTCCCACGCGGCCCATTCCTCGTTCAAGTCGCCGTGCTCGGCCAAATTGCTCAATTGGGCAGTTCAGCCTGGGCAGCGGTGGACGGCGGCATGCCGGTGCCTTGCGACACCGCCTCCTCGATCACGGGGCTGCGCCGCGTCGGCGAGCGCGCCAGCAAGCCGTAGTAGGACGAGAACGGCAACTGGGGCACCATGTTGCTTTCGTCGGTTTCCTGGGTATCGTCGATGAGGGTGATGCCGCCCTCGCCTATCGTGTACTCGCGCGTAAGCTGCAGGTTCCGGCTGCCGCGCACCTTGGGAATCGCGATGGCGCGCCGCAGACGGGTCGAGATTTCGACGTAGTTGAGCAGGATGATGTTGTCCACCAGGTGCGAGCCCTTCAGCTCTTCGCTGATCTGCGACAGGCCCAGCAGTTCCGGGCTTTCGTAGTTCAGGAACACGGTGGCCAGCCTGTCCTTGAAATAGCTGGCCAGCGCGTACAGGAAATCGGCCACCTCGTCGGGATTGGCCATCTCGTACACCGCCACCGAGTCGAGCACGATGCAGTCGATGCCATGCTGCTCGACCAGTTCGGCGATCCGGTCGAAATGCACGTCCAGCTCCAGCGGCGACTCGTACAGGATGAACAGCGAGCCGTCGGCCTGCGGCTTTTCAAGGTCGAAGCCGAGCGACGCGGCATTGCGCATCAGCTGGTGCGGATGCTCGTCCAAGGTAACCAGCAGCGTGCGCCGCCCGCTGGCCATGGCCGACGTCAGGAACTGCACGCCCAGCACGGTCTTGCCGGTGCCGGAAATGCCGTTGACCATGGTGATCGAGCCTTCATACACGCCGCCGTCCATGATGCGGTCTATTTCCTGGCAGCCGGTCGAGACGCGTGCAGTGGAGGTCGGCTGGCTGTGCAGGGCCAGCGGCCGCGACTGCGCGCGCCGGTAGACGTGGACGCCGACGCCGGGCTCGATGCGCATCGAATGGCTGCCGCCGATAAAGTCCTGCCCGCGCGACTTGACCACCGCCAGCGTGCGGTGCACCCGGCGCTTGTGCTCCGCGCGGTTCAGCGAGACGATGGTGTCGAACACGAAGCGTTCATGGCGGAACACGCCGTTGCCATCCTCGTCCCGTTCCGCGGTCACCAGCGTGGTCACGCCGAGCCGGGTCAGGCCCTCGACCAGCAGGTGCATGTCTTCGCGAAACGGCAGGTCGTGCGCCTCGGCATACAGCCGCAGGGGCGTCAGGCCGTCGATCAGCAGGCGGCGTGCGCCGATGGCCGCCAGCTCGGCGGCAAACACGCCATCGCTGGTGCGGAACTCCGCCAGCAGCGCGGCAGGACTGGTCTGGATGATGCGCACCTTGCCGGCGTCGATCAGGCGCTGCATGTCCCATTCGAATCCGCGGGCATCGCGCAGCAGCTTTTCCGGCTCGAGCTCGAACGAGACGATCACGCCCGGTTCGTCGAACAGCGCGGCGCCGGCATGGATGAAGCCCAGCCCAAGCGTCGTCTTGCCGGACCCCGGCGGTCCTTCCACCAGCACATTGTTATTGCGAGGCAGGCCGCCCAGCAGGACTTCGTCCAGCCCCGGTATGCCCATTCTTACCAATGAATTGCCCATCGTTTCCTTGTTGACCGTATGGCGCAACGCGCCAAAACTGCAGAAAGCCCGCATGGCGATGCGCGGCGACGTCCCGATTGAAATGAAAATACGGTTTGGCGGGCAGCGGGCGCAGGGTCTGGCCCAATGCAATCAAACGCGACTGCAAACAGTCTGGCAAGATCAGCGGGGAACCTTGCCAGACTGCCATTGCTCAGGCGGCCAGCGCCTTTTCCAGCAATTTGTGGAGCTGCGGGAATTCAGGCTCGCCCACGTAACGCTTGATGATCCTGCCTTCCTTGTCGATTACATAGGTGGTCGGCGTCAGCTTGACATCGCCGAAGGACCTGGCAAGTTCGCCCTGCGTGTCGAGCGCCACCTTGAACGGCAGCTTGCGGGTTTCTGCATAGTTCAGCACATAGTTGGGCGGATCGTAGCTCATGGCCACTGCGAAGAATTCCAGGCCCTGGTCCTTGTACTTGTTATAGGTCTCCGCCATCTGCGGCATTTCCTTAATGCAAGTAACACAGGACGTGGCCCAGAAATTGACCATGACGACCTTGCCCTTCAAACTTTCGGACGTGTATTTCTGACCATCCAGCCCGGTGAAGGTCACGCTGGGCGCCGGTTGCCGTGCGTTCAGCGTGAAGTAGGCGAAAGCGGCGACGACCAGCACTGCCACGCCGGCCAGCAGTTTGATCCAGTTGCGGTTTGCGGATGGCATGATGAAAGGCGTCCAGGAAGAGATGCCGCCATTATAGTGAAATTGTGTCCGATCGCCGCACACCCACTTCGCTATGGGCGAATATACGCGTAGCCTTCCCGTGCTTGCAGACGGGCAATCTCGGCGACGCCGGCCGGCACCAGCGTAATTTCCGGCACCAGTTCGGCTGGTGCGACGTTATGGGCGGTCAGCGTATTATTGCAAACCCTGAATTCCACCCCTTGCCGCGCCAGGGCGCTGACCGCCGCACCGAATGGCCGGCCATTGCGCTCGGCGGCGCCGTTCATCAGGAAGCGTATGCCTTCGCCCAGCGCCACCACCACGATTTTCGTGTCCGGCTCGGCGCGCAAGTGGTTGCGGATGCTGGCAAGGCCACGCGAGGCCTGGTCGATGCCGTCCGACATGTGGTAGACCACCCTGATGTCGGCCGCCCGGGCTGCGCCCGTCGACGCCAGCATCAGCGCGAGCACGGAAAAAAGCAGGACCAGCAAGCGTTTCATGATGTGTTGCCTTTTTTACTCGCCGACCTTATTGCCGGGAGGGCGTATTCGACATCTGCCGCACGTCGTCTTCGGTAATGTATTCGAACACCTTGACCACCTTCTGCACGCCGGCCACGCCCCGCGCGATTTCAGACGCGCGGGTGCCTTCGCGCTCGGTGACGCGGCCCATCAGGTAGACCACGGCCCGCTCGGTCACGACCTTGAAGCTGTTCGCCGAAATATCTTGCGCATCGATCAGCGAGGCCTTGACCTTGCCGGTCAGCAAGGTGTCATTGGAACGCGACGAGAAGCTCGTGGGCGGCGCGATGACCAGGTCGTTGACGATGGATTGCACGCCGGCGATGGCGGCGATCTCGCGCTCGACTGCGGACTTCATGGCTTCATCGGGCACTTCGCCGGTCAGCAGCACCTTGCGGTTGAAACTGTTGATATTGACGTGGCCGGCGCCCATGTTGGCAACCCGGGTTTCGCCCTTTACGGCAATCGCCTTGTCCTCGGTCTGCGCGCCGAAGGTACGGCGGTCGGTTGCGGCAATGGTGCCAACGACCGCCGTGCCTACTGCCATTTCCAGGCATCCCTGCAAGCTGATGGCCGTCATGCCGCATAGCGCGAACAGCGCCAGCGGACGGCGCAGGCGGCGCCAGCCGGTAGCGTTGGTTGGTTTCAGTGCGGAACGGCTGTCAGTCATTTGCATCTCCCCCGAATAAGGCGACGTCGATGCCGTCGCACAGAATATGTATGGTCAGTGCGTGCACCTCCTGGATGCGCGCCGTGCGGTCGTGCGGCACGCAGATATGGACGTCGGCGTCCGACATCAGTTCACCCATCACGCCGCCGCCCTTGCCGGTCAGCGCGATGATGCGCATGTCGCGCTCGACCGCGGCCTCGATGGCGGCGACCACATTGACCGAGTTGCCGGAGGTCGACAGCGCCAGCAGCACGTCGCCGGACTGGCCGAACGCCTGCACCTGCTTTGCATAGACCTCGCGGAAACCGTAGTCGTTGCCGACCGCGGTGAGGATGGAGGTGTCGGTGGTCAGCGCCAGCGCCGGCAGCGGCAGCCGTTCGCGCTCGAAGCGGCCGACCAGTTCGGCGGCGAAGTGCTGGCAGTCGGCCGCCGAGCCGCCGTTGCCGCAGGCGAGGATCTTGTTGCCGTTGGAAAGCGCGGTAAACATGATTTCCACGGCTTGTGAAATCGGCTCGGCCAGCTGTTCGGCGGCCTGCAGCTTGAGTTGGGCACTTTCCTGGAAGTGCTGGCGGATACGTTGATTGATCATGATGCGGGATTATAAGGCGTAAGTGAGCGGAAGCCGTTTGCAAGCGCCGCCGCTCATGCGTCGATGGCGTTTTTGAGCCAGGTAAGCAAGCCGCCGTCGATGGCGACGACGTCGAAGCGGCAGGCCGGCGGCATCCGGTAGCGGCGCAGCCAGGTGTTCGCGGCAAGCACCAGGCGCGCCTGCTTGGCCCGGCCTATGGTCGCGGCCGCGCCGCCGTAAGCGCTGCTGGCGCGCCTGCGCACTTCGACGAAGACCACGGTCGCGCCGTCGCGCATGACGAGGTCGAGCTCGCCGCCGCGGCAGCTGAAATTGCGCTCGACCAGGGTCAGCCCATGTTGTTGCAAATGCAGCAGCGCTGCGTCCTCGCCGGCGTCGCCTGCCCGTTGCCGCGCCGTGCGGGCGGCGCCATCCTTCACGGTGCGCCAGGCAGGGGCGCGGCGATGCCGTCCTGGTAGAGCGCCGGCGACGCGGCCCGTTCAAAGCGGGCCGGACCGGCTCCGATGCTGACCTTGAGCTTGCCGGTGGCGCCATTCACGTCGAACATGCCGCGCTGCGCGGCGACACCGCGCGCAACCTCGTAGGCATCGATGCCCAGCGCATACAGCCGCTCCATGTCGGCGCTGCGCGCCTGTTCCGGAGCGGCGGCCGGCCGCACAAAGCCGGCGCTCGCGGCGCTGTCCGGGCGCAGCAGCCACGGCAGGTCGATGAAGCGCACGCCGTTCATGTCGTTGCGGGGTTCGACGCCGGCCCAGCCTTGCTGCGTGTAGGGATTGAGCTGGGACGTGCCGTACATCGGCAGGTCGGCGCCGATGGATTCGCGCAGCTGGCGCGCCTGGGCGGCATCGAGCGCGACGAACACCAGGCCGGGACGGCCGCTGCGCAGCCGCTCCTGCAACTGCCCCAGCGCACTGGCGCTCAGGTTGCCGCCGGCGGCGCTCAACTCGAACAGCTCGGCCCGCAGCCCGCGCCGCTGCCAGGCAGCCTGGAAGG
>CAUQYP010000268.1:0-6470 GCA_963522035.1 uncultured Noviherbaspirillum sp.
GCGGCAGCCTGCGGTTCGGCTGCCGCGGGCGCGGCGGCGGCTGGCGGCGGCGCCGGCGTGCTGATGGCTTTTTCCGACGGCTCGGGCGTCGGCGCCGGGGCAGGCTTGGGCGGGCTCGGCTTCCTGACAACAGGCGCCGGCTTTTCGACGGCCTTGGGCACGGGTTTCTCGATTACCTTGGGCGCCGGCTTGGGCACCGGCTGCGGCACTGGCGGCACCGGCTGCTCGGGAATGGATATGGGTGTGGGCGCCGGTTGTGGCGCGATCAGCGTGGCAATGATTTCCCTAGGCACCGTTGGCGGCATGTCCGGCTTCTGCATGCCATTCAACAACGCATAAAGCGCTGCCACATGGAGCAGGACGATCGCGCCCAATGGAAACAGGCGTGGACCCGGAATGGGCGGTGACATTGCCAATACAGACATCGACTACTTTCAGGCGGCTCGTGCGTTCGGATAAAACAGGACGGGTTGGGCCGGGAGGTGGACAGGGTGGGGCTGCTGTACCGCGTGCAGTTGCGCCGGCGCATTGTCGGCCAGGCAGTCGCGCAGCACGCGCTTGGCGCTGGGGTGGCATTTGCCGCAGCAGGTGCCGATGTCGAGGTGGTCGCGCAGTTCGACCATGCTGGTCATGCCAGCGTCGACCGCCTGGCGGATCTTGCGGTCGGAGACGTTGTTGCAGATGCAGACGATCATCGATTATTCCTTGCAATGGCCAGCGGCCGGAAATGGTCAGGTCAATTCGTGTAAGCCATTACTTCAGGCAGTCAGGATCAGCTTGTTCAACTGGGTCAGGCGCAAGCGGTAGATCCGTCCCTCGTGGTCGATCTCGACTTCACGCAACTGCTGGAACAGGTCTTCGCTCTTGAACCGCCGCACGCTCGCCGGCGTGCCCGAGCCCTGTGCCTGCGGCGCTGCAGCCAGCCTGGCGTCCTGCGAAGCGTGGTCAGTCATGGTTGCCTTTGTAAATGCGAACAATTCGTATTTAGATTATTGCTGAAGTCAAAAGCGAAGGCAAGGATTAATTGGGACGATCGGGGGTTTGATGTTTAGAATGCAGTCCGGCACTGCGTCCCGGCATGACGCGCTGGCTGAGCCGCGACTTGTCATTTAACGATCAAAGGGCATTCGATGTTAAAAACAATGGCATGCAACGAAGAAAACGCTCAGGCGATCTCCATTCGCGAAGAACGTGCCTATGCCTGTGCCGACGTCGAATTGGCCATGGAACGCGTGGACGAAGAACTGCGCATTCGTTCGGTGAATCGGTCGTTGGCAGGTGTGCTTGATAAATTTGCTCGGTTTTGTCCGGAATTCATGGCCGGAGGTCGCGAAGCATGCGAGCAGGCGGAACGTGTGCCGCCCAAGGCAAAAAGGCCTAACGACAGCGAATGAGGATTTGGCCATATTGATCGGGCTTGTTGCGGCAGCCCGACTGGAGAAGCCGATGGATGGTGTGGAACCTCAGCCCGCCGACAACGCCCCGGCATCCCGGATAATCCCGCCGCCCAAACACACATCGCCCTGGTACAGCACCGCCGACTGCCCCGGCGTCACCGCCCATTGCGGCTGTTCGAAGTCGAGCGCGAAGCCGTCCTCGCCGGCGCCGAGGCGGCAGGCGACGTCGGCCTGGCGATAACGGGTCTTGGCCGACAGCAATCCTTCAGCGGGCGCGTCGCCGGCGACCCAGCTGACCTGCGCCGCGGCCAGCGAACCCGACAGCAGCCACGGGTGGTCATGGCCCTGCACCACGTACAGCGTATTGCCGGCGACATCCTTGCGCGCGACGTACCAGGCGTCATGGCTGCCGTCGTCGTTGCGGTTGGCCTTGATGCCGCCCAGGCCGATGCCCTTGCGCTGGCCCAGCGTGTAGAAGCTGAGGCCGACATGTTCGCCCACGGTCTTGCCGTCCGGGGTCTTCATCGGGCCGGGCTGGTAGGACAGGTAGCGGTTCAGGAACTCGCGGAACGGCCGTTCGCCGATGAAGCAGATGCCGGTCGAGTCCTTCTTCTTCGCATTCGGCAGTCCCAGCTTTTCCGCGATGCGGCGCACCTCGGTCTTGGGGATCTCGCCCAGCGGGAACAGGGTTTTCGACAGCTGCGCCTGGTTCAGCCGGTGCAGGAAATAGCTCTGGTCCTTGGTCGCGTCCAGCGCCTTGAGCAGCTCGAAACGGCCGTCGCCGGCTTCGCGCACCCGCGCATAGTGGCCGGTGGCGATCAGGTCGGCGCCCAGCTTCATCGCATGGTCGAGGAAGGCCTTGAACTTGATCTCGGCATTGCACAGCACGTCCGGGTTGGGCGTGCGGCCGGCCTGGTACTCGCGCAGGAATTCGGCGAACACCCGGTCCTTGTATTCGGTGGCGAAGTTGACCGCCTCGATGTCGACGCCGATCACGTCGGCCACGCTGACCGCGTCGATCCAGTCCTCGCGGGTCGAGCAATATTCCGAATCGTCGTCGTCTTCCCAGTTCTTCATGAAGAGGCCGACGACGTCGTAGCCTTGTTCCTTGAGCATCCAGGCCGCTACCGACGAATCGACGCCGCCCGACATGCCGATGACGACTTTCCTAGACATGCAACGCTCCCAGCACGCTTGAATGGGTATGGATCATCGACAACGGCGCCCGTTTTCCGGCCAGGTAATCGTCCACGCACTGCATCACGAGGTCGCTGCGGTGGCGCGCACGGGTCGCCACCAGTTCCTCGTAGCTCATCCAGACCACGCGCAAAATGCCGGTGTCGAGCGGGGTGCCGAGGTTGGCGCCGACCTCGCCGCTGAAGGTGAAGCGGAGATAGGTCACTTCGGTGTGCGTGCGCGAAGACAGGTAGCGCGACATATAAATACCGACCAGTTCGGTTGGCGTGAATTCGTGCGCCGATTCTTCCATGGTTTCGCGGGAGACCGCCTGCTCCAGGGTCTCGTTCGGGTCGAGATGGCCGGCAGGCTGATTGAAACGCACGCCTTCGCTGGTTTCTTCCTCGACAAGCAGGAAGCGGCCGCCGCGCTCGATAACGGCGGCTACCGTAACTGAAGGTTTCCAGATATCGCTCATGCTCAGGCGTCCTTTAAAGTGGGCGCCATTTTACCGTGACACCCTCGACTCTGCCGGGCACATGCCGCATAGCAGCAATTTCTTACAAAATCACCCTCTATTTTCCGAAAAATTGACTTGTGAACTAAAAAAAGAACGGTTGTTCCTTTTTTGGAAAGACGTGTAAGATCGGTGCCAACAAAATAACAGGAGGTAGGCATGAGGATAGGCATTCCGGCCGAAACACGGCCGGGCGAGACGCGGGTGGCTGCCACCCCGGAGACCGTCAAGAAACTGGTTGCGGCCAAGCATCAGGTCGTCGTCCAGTCGAACGCCGGCGTATCGTCCAGCATTACCGACGAAGCCTACACGGCCGCCGGCGCGCAGATAGGCAGCGCGGCCGACGCCCTTGGGGCCGACATGGTCCTCAAGGTGCGTGCCCCCGGCCAGGCCGAACTGCCGATGATGCGGCCCGGCAGCGTCCTGATCGGCATGCTCAACCCCTTCGACACTGACAACACCGCCGTCATGGCGCAGCACGGCCTGTCGGCGTTTGCGCTGGAAGCCGCGCCGCGCATCAGCCGCGCGCAGTCGATGGACGTGCTGTCCTCCCAGGCCAACATTGCCGGCTACAAGGCCGTGATGATGGCTGCCAACACCTACCAGCGCTTCATGCCGATGCTGATGACCGCCGCCGGCACCGTTAAGGCGGCGCGCGTGCTGATCATGGGCGTGGGCGTGGCCGGCCTGCAGGCCATCGCCACCGCCAAGCGCATGGGCGCGGTGATCGAAGCGTCCGATGTGCGTCCGCCGGTCAAGGAGCAGGTCGAGTCGCTGGGCGCGAAGTTCATCGACGTGCCCTTCGTCACCGACGAGGAAAGGGAAATCGCCCAGGGTTCCGGCGGCTATGCCCGATCGATGCCGGCCGACTGGATGCGGCGCCAGGCCGAACTGGTGCATGAACGCGCGAAGCTTGCCGACATCATCATCACCACTGCGCTGATCCCCGGCCGCAAGGCGCCGGTGCTGATCGGCGAGGACACGGTCAAGGCCATGAAGCCGGGCTCGGTCATCGTCGACATGGCGGTGGAGCAGGGCGGCAACTGCCCGCTTTCCGAACTGGGCAGGACGGTCACGAAATACGGCGTGCACATCATCGGCGAGCCGAACCTGGCGACCCTGGTGGCGGCCGACGCGTCGGCGCTGTACGCGCGCAACGTGCTCGACTTTCTGAAGCTGATCATCGACAAGGAAGCAGCGCTCGCCATCAACCGCGACGACGAGATCGTGGCGGCGACGCTGTTGTGCCACGGCGGCGAAATCCTTCGCAAACAATAAGGCAGGAGACATCATGGAAGTCAGTCACACCATCATCAACCTCATCATCTTCGTGCTGGCCATCTACGTCGGCTACCACGTGGTCTGGACCGTCACCCCGGCGCTGCATACGCCGCTGATGGCGGTCACCAATGCCATTTCCGCCATCATCATCGTTGGCGCCATGCTGGCCGCCGGGCTGACCGAAGGCCTGACCGGCCAGGTCATGGGCACCATCGCGGTCGTCCTGGCGGCAGTCAACGTGTTCGGCGGCTTCCTGGTCACGCAGCGCATGCTGGAAATGTTCCGCAAGAAGGAACCCAAGGCGGCAGCGAAACCGGCGGCGGCGCTGGCCCACGAGGGAGCCAAATAATGAACATGGCTTTCGTAAGCATGAACCTGGTGACGATGCTGTACCTGATCGCATCGGTCTGTTTCATCCAGGCCCTGAAAGGCCTGTCGCATCCGTCGTCGGCCCGGCGCGGGAACGCGTTCGGCATGAGCGGCATGGCTATCGCCACCGTGACCACGATCGTGCTGATCATCAAGTTGCAGGCACAGGCGGCGACCGGGAACATGGGCTTCGGCCTGGTGCTCGGCGGCGTCATAGTCGGCGGCGCGATCGGCGCGTTCCTGGCCAAGCGCGTCGAGATGACCAAGATGCCGGAACTGGTGGCTGCCATGCACTCGCTTATCGGCCTGGCGGCAGTCTGCATCGCGGTCGCCGTCGTCGCCGAGCCATGGGTGTTCAACATCACCACGCGTGAAGCGCCTATTCCGTTCGGCAACCGGCTGGAGCTGTTCATCGGCACCTTCGTCGGCGCGATTACTTTCTCCGGTTCGGTGATCGCGTTCGGCAAGCTGTCGGGCAAATACAAGTTCCGCCTGTTCCAGGGCGCGCCGGTCAGCTTCAAGGGCCAGCACATGGTCAACCTGGTCCTGGGCGTGGCCATGATTGCGCTGGGCCTGATGTTCTGCTTCGCACCCGGCACCGACCCAGCCTGGACGCCGTTCCTGCTGATGGCGGCCATCGCCTTCGTGCTGGGCGTGCTGATCATCATCCCGATCGGCGGCGCCGACATGCCGGTGGTGGTGTCCATGCTCAACAGCTATTCGGGCTGGGCTGCGGCCGGCATCGGCTTCTCGCTCAACAACTCGATGCTGATCATCGCCGGTTCGCTGGTGGGCTCTTCCGGCGCGATCCTGTCCTACATCATGTGCAAGGCGATGAACCGTTCGTTCTTCAACGTGATCCTGGGCGGCTTCGGCGGCGACACCGCAGCCGCCACCGGCGGCGCGCAGGTAGCGCGGCCGGTGAAGTCCGGATCGGCCGACGACGCGGCCTTCCTGATGGGCAATGCGGAAACCGTGATCATCGTTCCCGGCTACGGCCTGGCGGTGGCGCGCGCGCAGCATGCGCTGAAGGAACTGACCGAAAAGCTGACCCACAAGGGCGTCACCGTGAAGTACGCGATCCACCCGGTCGCCGGCCGCATGCCCGGCCACATGAACGTGCTGCTGGCCGAAGCCGAAGTGCCGTACGACCAGGTGTTCGAGATGGAAGACATCAACAGCGAGTTCGGCCAGGCCGACGTGGTACTGGTGCTGGGCGCGAACGACGTGGTCAATCCGGCCGCAAAGGACCCGAAGTCGTCGATTGCCGGCATGCCCATCCTCGAGGCCTACAAGGCCAAGACCGTCATCGTCAACAAGCGCTCGATGGCGGCCGGTTATGCGGGGCTGGACAATGAGCTGTTCTACATGGACAAGACCATGATGGTGTTCGGCGACGCGAAGAAGGTGATCGAGGATATGGTCAAGGCGGTAGAGTAGGGTTTACGGGCGCCGGTCCGGCGCTTTTGGACGGCCTGGATATGGCGGCTCGCGTGATGGCGAGCCGCCATGTTTGTTTGTGGGGTGCGGGTGTAAGCGTGGGGCCATTGCCATTGCGGTAAAGTTTTAGAGCATTTCCATGCTGGCTTGCGCCAGAAGCGCCGCTTCCGCGTAGCGACAGTTGCCGTTGCATTAAGCCCCGCGCAGCGACAGTTGCAGTTGCTTTTGACGCTGTCTTTGACGTGGGTCCCCGTTGATGACGCCACGTCGCTGGTGCCGAAATCGGATAA
>CAUQYP010000269.1:0-6441 GCA_963522035.1 uncultured Noviherbaspirillum sp.
AAACCGCGTCAAAAGCAACGGCAACGGCAACGGCAACGGCAACGGCAACGGCAACGGCAACGGCAACGGCAACTGTCGCCGCGCGGAGGAAGAAATATCGCTTACAGGTCGGCTCGGGCAAGCCAGTATGAAAATGCTTTAGGCGGCGCCGCGCACGCGGAACCAGCCTGCCAGTGCGGCGAAGGCCGCGCGGGCGGCAGCAGCGGCTTCTGCGCGCTGCGTCTCGTGCGCCAGCTGCAACTCGGCTTCCTTGCGGAACGCCAGCCAGTACGCCGATGCCTGCTCGCCATAGCCCGACAGCCAGCGCGCCGGCCAGGGATCGAGCCGCGGCTTGAGCGTGCGCGACAGCATCTGCGAGCCCAGTTGCGCACCTTCGAGCACGTAGGCGGTGCCGATGCGCTGCGCAGCGCTGCCGAGATGCACGGCCACCGGCGCGCGCGGCAGCTGCGCAATCGCTGCATCGTCCAGGCCGGCCGCGCGCAGGTCGGCCTCCAGCCAGGCCGCCTTCCGCGAGCGCGCTTCCGGCGCCAGGTGCCCAGGCCAGCCTGCCTCCCAAAGCCGCGCTTCGAACGGCTGCAGCCAGCCGTACATCGCGCTGATAAAGGCCAGGTATTCGTCGCGGCCGGCGTCCGGTGCGGCAATCCGGAGGCCGGTTTCAAAGTCGTCGTGGATGTCGCGGGTAGCGTCCCGCAGTGCCTGCATTGCCGAAACCATCGATGCCGCTACTCCAGGTTCTGGACCTGCTCGCGCATCTGCTCGATCAGGAGTTTCAACGCCATCGCGGCGTCCGACAGTTCTTTGGCAGGCGCCTTGGAGCCGACGGTATTCGCTTCGCGATTGAGCTCCTGCATCATGAAGTCGAGCCGCTTGCCGACCTGGCCGCCTTTTTTCAAAATGTGGCGGGTCTCGGCAAGGTGGGCGCCGAGCCGGGTCAGCTCCTCGGCGATGTCGATGCGGATGCCGTACATCGTCACTTCCTGGCGTATGCGCTCGGCCGCTTCCTGCTGCGACAGCACCGGCTGCGCGCCGCCGTCGCCGGCCTGCAGCGCCAGGCCCAGGCTCTCGCGCATGCGTTCGGTGGCCTTTTGCTGGAACTGGGCCACGACCTGCGGCACGATGGGCGTGATGTCGACCACGATGCGTTCCATGTCCGCGATGCGGGCCAGCAGCATCGCTTCCAGCGCCGCGCCCTCACGCTGGCGCGAGGCGACGAAGGCGTCCAGCGTGTCGGCTGCCACAGCGGCGACATCGGCCTGCAGCGTCTCCTGAGACGCGGCCGCGTCCTCCACCATGCCGGGCCAGCGCAGCAGTTCGGCGACCGACAGTACCGCTGCCTGCGGAAAGCGGGCCTGTACCTGCGCCTGCAGCGCCGCCAGTTGCGCCAGCAGTGCGGCGTTGACCGTGTTGCCGGCGCTGGCGGCCTTGCGGCCGAAGCTCAGCCGGCACTCGACCTTGCCGCGCGTGATGCGCCCCATGATGGATTCGCGCAACGCCGGCTCGAACGAGCGCAAGTCGTCGTTGATGCGGAACTGCAAGTCGAGAAAGCGCGAATTGACACTGCGTAACTCCAGCGTCAGGGTGCCGTGGGGTGTCTCGCGGGTGGTGACCGCGTAGCCTGTCATGCTGCTGATAGCCAAAATGAAGTCCTCGAATTCTTTACAAAACAGGGATTTGTACACACAATCCATGCTTCCCGGCGGCGTCGCCGGGCGGCACAGTATATGACACCGGCGCATATCGTACGACAACGGCGCAGCACACCGAGGACACAGCAGACACATGGCCGCGCAAAACAATGCCCCGCTACCGGAAGGACTGAATGTAGCCGGGTACCGCATTGTAAGAAAGATAGCGGCCGGCGGTTTCAGCATCGTCTACCTGGCGCATGACGAGGAAGGCAGGCCGGTCGCCATCAAGGAATACCTGCCCAGTTCGCTGGCGCTGCGCAAGTCCGGCGAACTCGCGCCGCTGGTCGCGCCGGAGAACCTGCCGGTGTTTCGCATCGGCCTCAAGTGCTTCTTCGAGGAAGGCCGGGCGCTGGCCCGGATCAGTCATCCGAACGTGGTGTCGGTGCAGAATTTTTTCCGCGCCCACGACACGGTCTACATGGTGATGGCCTATGAACACGGCCGCTCGCTGCAGGACCATATCCTGCGCCGGCGCGAGCGCGGCGAGAAGCCGCTGGTGTCGGAGCGCTTCATCCGCAAGATGTTCAGCCAGGTCATGCAGGGCCTGCGCGAAGTGCATGCGAACAAGCTGCTGCACCTCGACCTGAAGCCGGCCAATATCTACCTGCGCCTGGACGGCACGCCGATCCTGCTGGACTTCGGCGCGGCGCGGCAGACGCTGCGCGCCGACCTGCCCAAGCTCTACCCGATGTACACCCCCGGCTTCGCGCCGCCCGAGCTCTACACCCGCGGCGGGTCACTGGGGCCGTGGTCGGACATCTACAGCATCGGTGCGTCGATGTTCGCCTGCATGGTAGGCGCGCCGCCGCAGCCGGCCGACCAGCGGCTGAAGAACGACCGCATGGAGCATCACTACGACAAGCTGCATGGCGTATATTCGCCTGAACTGGTCGAGGTCATACGCTGGTGCCTGCTGACCGACCCGCTGCAGCGGCCGCAAAGCGTGTTTGCGCTGCAGAAAGCCCTGCGCCAGGAACTGCCGGCGCCGGCGCCTGCGCCGGGACTGCTGTCGCGCGTCAAGCGCCAGCTGCGCGCCATGATCGCACCGAGGCGAGCGTCCGACCCCGACACCATCCAGGAAAACACGAGGTAAGCCGCGATGCGATTTTCAATCTACCAGGAAAGCCTGATCGGGGGCCGCAAGGTCAACCAGGACCGCATGGGCTACTGCTATACGCGTGATGCGTTGCTGATGCTGCTGGCAGACGGCATGGGCGGCCATATCCAGGGCGAGGTAGCCGCGACGATCGCCATGCAGACCATGTCCGCGCTGTTCCAGGAAGTGGCCGTGCCGCATGTGAAGAAGCCCGAGCAGTTCCTGGAGGACGGCATGTTCGCCGCGCACCGCGAGATCCACCGCTACCGCGCGGTCAACAATTTGCCGGAGACGCCGCGCACCACGCTGGTGGCGTGCCTGGTGCAGCATGGCACGGCATTCTGGGCCCACGTCGGCGACTCGCGGCTGTACTGGATGCGGCGCGGCCAGATCGTCGCGCGCACCCGGGACCATTCGCGGGTCGAGGCGCTGATTGCGCAGGGCAGGCTGGACCCGGCCGAGCGCGACACCCACCCGGACCGCAACAAGCTCTTCAACTGCCTGGGTGCGCCGACCATCCCGATGATCGACCTGGGCCGGCCGTCCCTGCTGCAGCCTGGCGACGTCATCCTGCTGTGCTCCGACGGCCTGTGGGCGGTGCTGCCCGAGCCGGCGCTAACCTCGGCCATCGGCAGCCGCACGGTGGTCAGGGCGGTGCCGGAACTGGTGCATGCGGCCGCTGCGCTGGCCGGCCGCAACAGCGACAACGTGACCGCCATGGCGATGATGTGGGAAGACGGCGCGGAGGGCAGCGTTGCCGACGGCGGCATCATCACCACCAGCCTGGTGCCGCTGGGCGCGGTGACCACCACCATCCATGCGCCGCGCCAGGCCGACCTCGAAGGCGCCGACCAGTTCGACGACAGCGAGATCGAGAAAGCCATTGCCGAGATCCGCGACGCCATCGACAAGTCGTCACGACTGACACCCAGGGACTGAGGACAGACCATGCATCAAGAACGTTCGGGCGGACGTGCCGCCGACCAGCTACGCGAGGTGCGCATCACACGCCATTACACGAAGCACGCGGAGGGCTCGGTGCTGATCGAATGCGGCGACACCCGCGTGCTGTGCACCGCCAGCCTGCAGGACAAGGTGCCGCCTTTCCTCAGGGGCCAGGGGCAGGGCTGGCTGACCGCCGAATACGGCATGCTGCCGCGCTCCACCCACAGCCGGATGGACCGCGAAGCGGCCAAAGGTAAGCAGAGCGGCCGCACGCAGGAGATCCAGCGCCTGATCGGCCGCTCGCTGCGTGCCGCGTTCGACCTGCGCGGCTTTGGCGAGCGGACGCTGCAGCTGGACTGCGACGTGCTGCAGGCTGACGGCGGCACCCGCACCGCGTCCATTACCGGCGCGATGGTCGCGGCCTACGACGCGTTTTCCACGCTCCATGCCAGCGGCGCGATCGCTGCGATGCCGGTGAAGCATTTCGTGGCGGCAGTGTCGGTCGGCGTCTACCGCGGCATGCCTTTGCTGGACCTGGACTATGTCGAGGACTCCGGCTGCGATACCGACATGAACGTGGTGATGACCGAGGCTGGCGGCTTCATCGAAGTGCAGGGCACCGCCGAGGGCGAGGCTTACGACCGCGCGACGATGGACCGCCTGCTTGACCTCGCGCAAGGCGGCATCGCCGAGCTGGTGCGGCAGCAGCAGCGCGCGCTGGGCCTGGCAGGCTGAGCTTCAATTACTTGATTCGAGACCGATGACACAAACCCTGATCCTTGCGTCCAACAATGCCGGCAAGCTGCGCGAGTTCGCGTCGCTGCTGGAGCCGCTGGGCCTGAACGTCGAACCGCAAGGCGCGCACGACGTGCCCGAGGCGGACGAGCCGCACAAGACCTTCGTCGAGAACGCGCTGGAGAAGGCGCGCCATGCGTCGCGCCTGACCGGCCTGCCGGCGCTGGCCGACGATTCCGGCGTCTGCGTGAATGCGCTGGGCGGCGCGCCCGGGGTGCTGTCGGCGCGTTTTGCCGGCGAGCCAAAGTCGGACCAGCGCAACAATGCGAAGCTGGTCGCCGACCTCGCGCCGCATGCGGACAAGTCGGCGTATTACTACTGTGTGCTGGTCTACGTCCGGCATGCGGACGACCCGCAGCCCATCATCGCCGACGGCCGCTGGAACGGCGTGATGCTGGACCAGCCGCGCGGCGAGGGCGGCTTTGGCTACGACCCGTATTTCCTGCTGCCGGAACTCGGTTTGACTGCAGCCGAACTACCCGCAACCGACAAGAACCGGCTGTCGCATCGCGGCCAGGCGCTGCGCCTGCTGGTGGAGAAGCTGCGTTGATCCCCATCTTCCCCGCCGGCACATCAGCGGCGCCGACCGCCGCGCGCGCCGCCAATGCCTATCTCGCGCCCGGCCCGCTGAACCTGGCTGCGTTGCCGCCGCTGTCGCTGTACGTGCATTTCCCGTGGTGCGTGCGCAAGTGCCCGTACTGCGACTTCAACTCTCACCAGGCCAGCGGCGAATTGCCGGAGGACGCCTACCTCGACGCAGTGCGGGCCGACCTCGAAAGCGCGCTGCCGCTGATCTGGGGCCGCAAGATCTTCACCGTCTTCATCGGCGGCGGCACGCCCAGCCTGATGTCGGCGCGCGGGCTGGACCGGCTGATGTCGGACATCCGCGCGCTGCTGCCGTTGGACGGGGCAGCCGAGATCACCATGGAAGCGAACCCGGGCACCTTCGAAGCGGAGAAATTCCGCTCGTACCGCGCCTCTGGCGTCAACCGCCTGTCGATCGGCATCCAGAGCTTCAATGCGCAGCACCTGCAGGCGCTGGGCCGCATCCACGACGGCGACCAGGCCCGCCGCGCCATCGAGATCGCACAGGCCAGTTTCGACAACTTCAACCTCGACCTGATGTACGCGCTGCCGTCGCAGACGCTGGCCGAAGCCGAGGCCGACCTTGCCACCGCGCTGTCGTTCGCGCCGCCGCACCTGTCGATGTATCACCTGACGATGGAGCCCAACACCGAGTTCGCCAAGTACCCGCCGGTGCTGCCCGACGACGATGCCAGCGCGGAGATGCAGGACATGGTGACCGAGCGCACCGCGGCAGCAGGCTTCCGGCATTACGAGGTGTCAGCCTATGCGCAGCCGGGGCGCGAGGCGCGGCACAACCTGAACTACTGGCAGTTCGGCGACTACCTCGGCGTCGGCGCCGGCGCGCATTCGAAGCTGTCGTTTCCGCACCGCGTGATCCGGCAGGCGCGCTACAAGATGCCGGCGGCCTATATGCAGCATGCGATGGCGGGCAATGCGGTGCATCAGGAGACCGAGGTCAGCCGCAGCGAGCTAGGCTTCGAATTCATGCTCAACGCGATGCGCCTGACAGCCGGCGTCGAGCCGCGGATGTTTGCCGAGCGTACCGGGCTCAGCCTGAACGCGATTGAGGCCAGGCTCGACGCAGCCGAAGCAAGGGGATTGCTGTATCGGGACCACATGCTGATTCGGCCGACCGAGCTGGGGCAGCGTTTTCTGAATGACCTGCAGGAGATATTCCTGCCGGAAGAAGATGGGACGACGGCGATGTGAACGCAGCCGGCAATGTGGATGCCGTTGCAGTTGCCCGCGCAGCGACAGTCGCTGTTGCCGTTGCCGTTGCCGTTGCCGTTGCTTTTGACGCTGCCTTTGACGTGGATCCCCGTTAGACGG
>CAUQYP010000270.1:0-6418 GCA_963522035.1 uncultured Noviherbaspirillum sp.
GCAACTGCAACTGCAACTGCAACTGCAACTGCAACTGCAACTGTCGCTGCGCGGGGCTTAATGCAACGGCAACTGTCGCTGCGCGGATTGAACCGCAATGCCGCTGCGACAGCGGAGCCAGCGCCATGGCCGCCAAAATTTCGCACAACACAAAATGTTAGGTCTATAATCGCCCGACCGCCAAAACACCGGCGGCATGCTAGGGGTCCTGTCTGCAGGCAACATCGCAAACGGGTGAGAAATACCCTCCAACCTGATCTGGATAATGCCAGCGAAGGGAAGCAGCCGGCGCATGCTCCCACCGGACTTCCTTCGCAAATCACCGCCAAGGACGCCATGAACGCCAATCCCCAATTCCTCGCCGCCACCGCCCAGGTGGACGAAGCCGCAGTCCACCCGCTGCCGAATTCCAAAAAAGTCTACGTCCAGGGTTCGCGCCCGGACATCCGCGTGCCGATGCGCCAGGTCAGCCAGAGCGATACGCCGGCCTCCTTCGGCGCCGAGCCGAATCCGCCCATCTATGTCTACGACTGCTCTGGTCCGTACAGCGACCCGGAAGTCAAGATCGACATCCGTTCCGGCCTGCCCGCGCTGCGCGCCGCGTGGATCGCCGAGCGCGGCGATACCGAGGAACTGCCGGGGCCGACCTCGCAATACGGCATCGAGCGGCTGAATGATCCGAAACTGGCCGAACTGCGCTTCAACCTGCACCGCAAGCCGCGCCAGGCAATCGAAGGCAGGAACGTCACGCAGATGCACTATGCGCGCCAGGGCATCATCACGCCGGAGATGGAATACATCGCCATCCGCGAAAACCTGCAGCGCAAGGAATACCTGGAAAGCCTGAAGCAGACCGGGCCGATGGGCCAGAAGCTGGCCGACCTGATGGGCCGCCAGCATCCGGGCCAGTCGTTCGGCGCGGCTATCCCGGCCGAGATCACACCGGAGTTCGTCCGCAGCGAAGTCGCACGCGGCCGCGCGATCATCCCGAACAACATCAACCACCCGGAAAGCGAGCCGATGATCATCGGCCGCAACTTCCTGGTGAAGATCAATGCCAACATCGGCAACTCGGCGGTGACTTCGTCCATCGGCGAGGAAGTCGAGAAGATGACCTGGTCGATCCGCTGGGGCGGCGACACCGTGATGGACCTGTCCACCGGCAAGCACATCCATGAAACCCGCGAGTGGATCATCCGCAATTCGCCGGTGCCCATCGGCACCGTGCCGATCTACCAGGCGCTGGAAAAGGTCAACGGCAAGGCCGAGGACCTGACTTGGGAAATCTTCCGCGACACGCTGATCGAGCAGGCGGAGCAGGGCGTCGACTATTTCACCATCCATGCCGGCGTGCTGCTGCGCTATGTGCCGCTGACGGCCAAGCGCATGACGGGCATCGTCTCGCGCGGCGGCTCCATCATGGCGAAATGGTGCCTCGCGCATCACCGCGAGTCCTTCCTGTACGAGCATTTCGAGGACATCTGCGAAATCATGAAACGCTACGACGTCGCGTTCTCGCTGGGCGACGGCCTGCGTCCCGGCTCGATCTACGACGCCAACGACGAAGCGCAGCTGGGCGAACTGAAGACGCTGGGCGAGCTGACCCAGATCGCCTGGAAGCATGACGT
The DNA here is from genome assembly GCA_963522035.1 of uncultured Noviherbaspirillum sp. Taxonomy (GTDB): domain Bacteria; phylum Pseudomonadota; class Gammaproteobacteria; order Burkholderiales; family Burkholderiaceae_D; genus Noviherbaspirillum_A. The sequence continues at coordinate 1,629 of CAUQYP010000270.1, forward strand.
GCAGGTGATGATCGAAGGCCCCGGCCACGTGCCGATGCAGCTGATCAAGGAAAACATGGACCTGCAACTGGAACAGTGCCACGAAGCACCGTTCTATACGCTGGGACCGCTGACGACCGACATCGCGCCGGGCTACGACCACATCACTTCCGGCATCGGCGCCGCGCAGATCGGCTGGTACGGCACCGCGATGCTGTGCTACGTGACGCCGAAGGAGCACCTGGGCCTGCCCAACAAGACCGACGTCAAGGACGGCATCATCACCTACAAGATCGCCGCGCATGCAGCCGATCTCGCCAAGGGCCACCCTGGCGCGCAGATCCGCGACAACGCGCTGTCGAAGGCGCGCTTCGAGTTCCGCTGGGAAGACCAGTTCAACATCGGCCTGGACCCGGACAAGGCGCGTGAATTCCACGACGAGACGCTGCCCAAGGACTCGGCCAAGGTCGCCCATTTCTGCTCGATGTGCGGCCCGCATTTCTGCTCGATGAAGATCACGCAGGAAGTGCGCGAGTATGCGGCGCGCGAAGGCATTTCGGATATTGCCGCGCTGAAAAAGGGCATGGAAGTCAAGGCGGTCGAGTTCGTCAGGAACGGCGCCGAGATCTACCGGAAGCAGTAAGTCATGGTGGAGATCGAACTCAACGGCGCGCCGCATGCGGCGCCCGAGAACGGCAGCCTTGCCGACCTGGTCGCGTCGCTCGACCTGGCGGGCAAGGGCCTGGCCATCGCAGTTAACCGCGAAGTCGTGCCGCGCCAGGCCTGGGAATCGCGGCGCCTGCAGCCGCGCGACCGGGTCGACATCGTCCGGGCCATCGGCGGCGGCTGAAACCACATTCGAAAGGAAAGCATGAGCACGACGAACGAAGGGCTGACCATCGCCGGCAAGACCTACAACTCGCGGCTGCTGGTGGGCAGCGGCAAATACAAGGACCTCGAGCAGACCAGGCTGGCGACCGAAGCCAGCGGCGCCGACATCATCACGGTGGCGATACGCCGGGTCAACATCGGCCAGGACCCGAATGCGCCCAGCCTGCTGGACGTGGTGCCGCCATCGCGCTACACCATCCTGCCCAATACCGCCGGCTGCTACAACGCCGAGGACGCGGTCTACACGCTGCAACTGGCGCGCGAGCTGCTCAACGGCCACAAGCTGGTCAAGCTCGAAGTGCTGGGCGACGAGAAGACGCTGTTTCCCAACATGCCCGAGACGCTGAAGGCGGCCGAGCGGCTGGTGAAGGACGGTTTCGACGTCATGGTTTACTGCAGCGACGACCCGATCCAGGCGCGCATGCTGGAAGACCTGGGCTGCGTGGCGGTCATGCCGCTGGCCTCGCTGATCGGCTCCGGCATGGGCATCCTGAATCCGTGGAACCTGTCGCTGATCATCGAGCAGGCGAAAGTGCCGGTGCTGGTGGACGCCGGCGTCGGCACCGCGTCGGACGCGGCGATCGCCATGGAACTGGGTTGCGACGGCGTGCTGATGAATACCGCGATTGCCGGCGCGCAGGACCCGGTGCGCATGGCGCGTGCGATGCGGCTGGCGGTCGAAGCCGGACGTGAAGCCTTCCTCGCCGGCAGGGTGCCGAAACGCTTCCTGGCGCAGCCCTCGTCGCCGATGGCCGGAAGGGTTGCATGATGGGAGCGAACCTGCAGGCAAACCTGAAAGGGCTGTACCTGGTGACGCCGGACTGGGACGATACCGACCGGCTGGTCGCGCTCAGCGAGGCCGGGCTGAAAGGCGGCGCGGCGCTGCTGCAGTACCGGCACAAGACCGCCGGCGACGCGCTGCGGCGCGAGCAGGCGGCGGCGCTGCTGGCGGTGTGCCGCCGCCACGGCAAGCCCTTCATCATCAACGACTACCCGGAACTGTGCGTCGAACTCGACGCCGACGGCATCCATGTCGGCGGCACCGACGCCACCGTGGCGGAAGTGCGCCGGCAGGTCGGGCCGGACCGTATCGTCGGTTCATCCTGCTACGGCAGCCTGGAGCTGGCGCAGGCGGCGCAGGCGGCGGGCGCCAGCTATGTCGCGTTCGGCGGCTTCTACCCGTCGCGGATCAAGAAATATGAAGTCAGCACGCCGGTCGACATCGTCACCCGTGCCAATGAGGCCGTGTCGCTGCCCAATGTCGTTATCGGCGGCATGACCCGGGAAAACGCCGTGCCTCTGGTCGCGGCGGGGGCCGACATGGTGGCGGTCATCAGCAGCGTCTATTTTGCCGACGATCCGGAAGGCGCGGCGCGGGAGCTGACGCGGTTGTTTGGCTGAAGCACGGCGGCATGCAGGCTTATAATCCTGTGGATGCAAAACCTACTTCATAATCTTAACCCGGAGCAACTTGCCGCCGTTACGCTGCCCGCGCAGTCCGCGCTGATCCTGGCCGGCGCCGGCTCCGGCAAAACCCGGGTGCTGACGACCCGCATTGCCTGGCTGGTGCAGACCGGCCAGGTTTCTCCCGGTGGCCTGCTGGCTGTTACTTTCACCAACAAGGCCGCGAAGGAAATGATGACGCGGCTGTCCGCCATGCTGCCGATCAATACGCGCGGCATGTGGATAGGCACCTTCCACGGCCTGTGCAACCGCCTGCTGCGCACGCATTACCGCGACGCCGCGCTGCCCCAGTCCTTCCAGATCCTCGACACGCAGGACCAGCTTTCGGTCATCAAGCGCATGCTCAAGGCGCTCAACATCGACGATGAAAAATACCCGGCGCGCAGCCTGATGTATTTCATCAATGGCGCCAAGGATGCCGGCCTGCGCGCCAAGGATGTCGAGGTGCATGACGACTATCACCGCAAGTTCGTCGAGCTGTACGACTTCTACGACAACCAGTGCCAGCGGGAAGGCGTGGTGGATTTTGCCGAGCTGCTGCTGCGCAGCTACGAGCTGCTGTCGCGCAGCCAGCCGCTGCGCGAGCATTACCAGGCGCGCTTCCGGCATATTCTGGTTGACGAGTTCCAGGACACCAACAACCTGCAGTACAGCTGGCTGAAGCTGCTGGCCGGCCGCGACAATGCCGTATTCGCCGTCGGCGACGACGACCAGAGCATCTACGCGTTCCGCGGCGCCAACGTCGGCAACATGACCTCGTTCGAGCGCGAGTTCCAGGTGCAGAACCTGATCCGGCTGGAGCAGAACTACCGCTCGCATGGCCACATCCTCGATGCGGCCAATACCCTCATCGCACACAATGCCAAGCGGCTCGGCAAGAACCTGCGCACCGACGCCGGCCACGGCGAACAGATCCGTATCTATGAAGCCAGCAGCGACCTGCAGGAAGCCAACTGGATCATCGAGGAAAGCAAGAGCCTGATCGGCGAGGGCGCGCTGCGCAGCGAGATCGCGGTGCTCTACCGTTCCAACGCACAGTCGCGCGTCATCGAACACGCGTTGTTTACCGCCGGCATACCGTACCGGGTCTATGGCGGCCAGCGCTTCTTCGAGCGGGCCGAGATCAAGCACGCCATCGCCTATCTCCAGCTGATCGACAACCCGCACAACGACTCGGCCTTCCTGCGCGCGGTCAATTTCCCGACGCGCGGCATCGGCGCACGCACGCTGGAACAGTTGCAGGACGCAGCGCAGCACCATGGCATGTCGCTGCATGACGCCGTTGCCCGGGTAGCGGGCAAGCCGGGACAGCTGCTCGGCCGTTTCGTCGACATGCTGGACAACGTCCGTCGCGACACCAGCGTGCTGCCGCTGCCGGACATGGTGCAGGGCGTGCTCGAGGCGAGCGGCCTGCTGGTGCATTACCAGAACGACAAGGAAGGTGCCGACCGTATCGAAAACCTGGAGCAATTGGTCAGCGCAGCGACACTGTTCATTGCCGAGGAAGGCTTCAACCGGGCCGCACCGGCCTTGCAGGGACCGTCGGCCGAAGCGATGGCCGGCGCTGCAATCGTCAATGGCGATGGCGTGGAAATCATGGATGCCGACGCGCCGCTCAACGTAGTGATGTCGCCGCTCTCGGCCTTCCTGTCCCACGCGTCGCTGGAAGCCGGCGACAACCAGGCGCAGGCCGGCCAGGACGCGATGCAGCTGATGACCGTGCATTCGGCCAAGGGCCTGGAGTTCGACGCGGTCTTCATTACCGGGCTGGAAGAGGGGCTGTTCCCGCATGACAATAGCGAGAAGGAAGAGGGCGGCGTCGAGGAAGAGCGGCGGCTGATGTATGTCGCCATCACCCGTGCCCGGCAACGGCTTTACCTGAGTTTCTCGCAGACCCGGATGCTGCATGGCCAGACCCGATTCAACCTCAAGTCGCGCTTCTTCGACGAGCTGCCTGAAGACGCATTGAAGTGGCTCTCGCCGAAGGTGAAGCACCACTGGTACGCGAACCAGCAGCAAAAGGCGGCGTGGGTCGACGTGCCTTCAAGGCCGTCGGAGCGCGCCCAGACCGACGCCGGGTGGCGCATCGGGCAGAGCGTGCATCACCAGAAGTTTGGCGAAGGCGTGATTGTCAATATTGAAGGCGGCGGTGGCAGCGCCCGCGCCAACATCAACTTCGGCCGCAATGGCATGAAGCTGCTGGACCTGACGATTGCGAAGCTGGAAAAGGTGGACGGATAGGGGCTGCTGCCACGAGCCTGGCCTTCCGGCCCTGCCTAGAGCATTTTCATGCTGGCTTGCTTTAACCGGTTTTCACCAGAAGCGTTACTTCCGCGCAGCGACAGTTGCGGTTGCTCTTGACGTTCCGCGCAGCGACAGTTGCCGTTGCCGTTGCCGTTGCCCGCGCAGCGACAGTTGCCGTTGCATTAAGCCCCGCGCAGCGACAGTTGCAGTTG
>CAUQYP010000271.1:0-6407 GCA_963522035.1 uncultured Noviherbaspirillum sp.
CGGCATCGCTGTCGGCTGCGGCGGCCGCGGCGGGCGGCGCGCAGAAGATGTTCAGGAAAGATTCGGCCGCAGCGACGAAGGTGGTGCGGTCGGAGTCCGGCGACGGCGGCGGCGATGGCGCAGCGGCGGCCGGCGTGCGCGCCAGCACGGTCACGGTCGGATCGGACGGCATCGCCGCAGCGGGAACCGGCACGTCGGCATGCTGCAGGCTGGCGACATACACGAAATACAGCCCGCCGAATGCCACCGTGTCGCCGTTCTCCAGCCGGCGCGCATGCTCGTCGAGCCGCTTGCCGTTGACCAGCGTGCCGTTGGTGCTGCCGAGGTCCTCGACGAACGGCGCATCGCCCTTGAGGAAAATATGCGCATGGCGGCGCGACAGGTAGTCGACCTGGCGCGGATGCAGCGCGCGGTACTGCGCGAACGCGGCCTCCGCCTTGCCGACCAGGAAAGGAAAGGCGGTAATCACGATGGGCTGCAAGCCGCCTTCGCTGCTTTCCGGCGTCAGCGTCAGGCTCTCCAGCGACCCTGCCTGCGGTGGCTGCGCGGTGCGCCGCACCCGCACCCGATAACTCAGCGCCGGCCCCAGCGTGATCGTGTCGCCGTCATGCAGCGGGCTGGTCTTCTGGCGGATGTCGGCGCCGTTGACGGTCGTGCCGTTCTTGCTGCCGAGGTCGGCAATATAAGCGCCGCCGCCTTCGAGGAACAGGCGCGCATGGCGGCGCGACAGGTCGCCAGCCAGCGCCGGCGGATAGCCTGCAAACGGCGCCTCGTTGCGGCCGACCGCGAACAGCGCGTCGACGATCACGATCTCGCCGAGTTCGGGATGCGCGACCGGTTCCAGCACGATGGCCAGCCGCTGTGCCGGCGCCGCTGCAGCGCCCGCGCGCGCGCCGTTCTGGGCGGCGGTGGAAGCGTCTGCCATGCAATCCCCTGCTCAGCGTTCGGCGCCGACGACGACCGCCGGCCAGCCGCCGCCCATCGCCTTGTACAGCGTGACAGTGTCCGACAGCAGCTGCTGGTGGTTGGCCAGCAGCGCCAGCTGGGCCGACAGCAGCGAGCGTTCCGACTCGAACACGTCGAGCTGCGACACCACGCCCTCGCGCAGCTGGCCGGCGAACTGCTGCGCCACCGTTTCCAGCTGCGCCACCTGCTGTTCCAGCTCGACGCGCTGCCTGCGGTGCGCGTCCAGGTTCACCAGCGCATTCTCCACTTCCTCGAATGCGCCGATGACGGTGCGCCGGTACAACTGCTCGGCCACCTCGGTCTGCGCCTCGCTGGTCTTGATGCGCGCCTTGATGGACGGGTCGAACATGGGCAGGTTGATGCTAGGCAGCAGCCCGACGGTGAAGGACCGCAGCAGGTCGGTCAGCGCGAAACTGGCGCTGCCGCCGCGCCCCGTGAGGCTGATGGACGGCAGCTGCGCCAGCCTGGCCTGGCCGACCAGGTTGTAGGCTTCCAGCACGCGGAACTCGGCGGCGACGATATCGGGCCGGCGTTCCAGCAGCTGCGCCGGCAGCCCGGCCGGCACCGGCGGCAACTGCACGGCCTGCTGCAGCCGGCCGGGCGGCACGGTGAATTCGCCGGCCGGCACGCCCAGCAGCGTGGCCAGCGCATTGCCCGCCAGGTCGCGCGAGCGGCGCAGCTCCAGCAAATCGCTGGCGAGCCGGTTGGTTTCGGCCCGCTGCTGCAGCACCCGGGTATTGGGCAGCAGGCCGTTCGCATGCATGGCCTCGAACGTCGCCAGGATCTGGCGGCCGCGGGCCAGCGCCTGCTGCTGCCGCAGCGACTGCTCGTCGAGCTGCAGTATCTGGAAATACGCGGTCGACACGTCCGACACCATCACCAGGTAGCCGGCGCGCCAGTCGGCTTCCGTCGCCCGGTACTCTGCCGTCTGCGCCTGCACGCCCTTTTCCACCTTGCCCCAGATGTCGATGTCCCAGTTGACCTGGGTGCCGACGTTGAACTGCTTGCTGAACTTCTGGCCGGTCACTTTCTCGAAGGTGGCGCCGGCGCCGGCGTCCAGCGTGGGCAGCGCGCCGGCACGGGCTTCCCCGATCTGCGCGTCGGCCACGCGGGTGCGCGCCGCGAGGATGCGGATGTCGATATTGCCTTCGATGGCGCGCGCCACCAGGCTGTCGAGGTAGGGGTCGCGGAAGCCGCGCCACCAGTCCGGCGCAATGGTCTCCGCCGCCGACACCGGCGCTGCATCCTTTTGGGAAAAGGCCGCCTTCTGCGGCGCATCCGGACGGCGGTAGCCCGGCATGTTGACATCGGCGCAGCCGGGCAGCAGCACCATGCCCGTGCCGATGGCAATGGCGATGGCGAAGCGAAGAAGGTTCAGGCGGTGCAGCTTCATAAAGGCTCCCAGGCGCGGGATCCGACGAACACGTCGAACAGCTGTTCATCGAGGTGGCCGGCGCGGCATTCCATCGCAATCAGGTCCAGCGCCCGGTCCGGCGGCATGGCCTTCTTGTAAGGACGGTCGCCGGCGGTCAGCGCGTCGTAGATGTCGCAGATGGTGAGGATGCGGGTCTGCGCGCTGATCTGCGGCGCGCACAAGCCCATCGGGTAGCCGGAACCATCCAGCTTTTCGTGATGGCCATGCGCGATCGACGGCACGCCGGCCAGGTCGCGGGTCCACGGGATCAAAATCAGGAAGGAATACGAGTCTGCGACGTGCGCCTCGATCTGGCGCCGCTCGTCCGGCGTCAGGCAGCCGCGCAGCACGCCCAGCGCCGCATGCTCTTCCTCGGTCAGCAGCTTCAGCGGCGGGCCGTCCGGCTGCGGGCAGCACCAGGCCATCGCGTCCCCGAGTCCGGGCGCGGCCTCGCTCTTGCTGATGGCGGGCTCGTTGGCGCTCCTGATCGTTGCGAGAAAGCCTTCGAGCCGTTCGAACTCCAAAAGCAGCGCCTGTTCGATGTCGCGCTGGCGCTGCTGGAAATCGGCATGCGTCAAGCCGCTCCCCGCATGCTGCTCGACCAGGCCGCGCCAGGCCTGCCGCTCCAGGCAAGCGCGCACGTGCAGGAAGCGCTGCTCGACCGCGCGCATCTCGGCATGGTGCAGCTTCTTCTCCTTGCGCAGCACGTGTTCGCGCACGCCGACCTTGCCGAAATCATGCAGCAGCGCGGCGTAGCGGATCTCGCGCATCTGCTCGCGCGTGAACGCGCGTTCGGGCCTGCCCGCGCCGCTGCGGCCGACCGCGGCGGCCAGCCGCTCGGCGTAGCCGGCGACCCGGAACGAGTGGCCGGCGGTGACCGGGTCGCGTTCCTCGATCGCCTGCACCGAGGCCCGCACGAAGCCGTCCAGCAAGCCTTCGATGTCGGAATAGAGCTGGAAATTCTTCAGCGCCACCGCCGCCTCCGCGCACACGCCGGTCAGCATTTCCAGGTCCTGCTCGCGAAACGCATACGGGTCGGAGGAGGTGTCGACCTGGATCAGGCCCAGGCACTCGCCTTCGAGCAGCAGCGGCACGCACATCACGCTGCGTATGGCCTGCGAGACGATGGATTCCTGCGCGCCGAAATGGCGGTCGGCCAGCGTATCGACCGACAGCACCGAATGCTTCCGGCCCACCACCTCGGCCAGGATGGTGCGCGACATCACCACCTGCGCCGGGTCGACCACGGTGCCGTCGCGCCAGCGCGCGGCAACAGGAACCGGCGCTTCCCCTTCCTTCTTCTGCAGCAAAATGAAAGCCCGTTCCGCCAGCGGGAACAGCTGGAAGATGAATTTCATGATCTTTTCGGTCAGGGTCGCGCGGTCCGTCACCGCACCCAGCGCAATACCCACCTGTGCCATGGCCCGCAGCTTCTGCACGGTGCGCGCCATGTCGGCGCCGGCGTCGGCCGCGCCTGGCGTTGCGAAGCGGGTCAGGTCCGCCGCATCGACCGAGCGCGTGATGATGGTCGGCGTGCCGGCCGCGGCCGGCGTCACCAGCGAATGGAACACCAGCGGGATAGCGGCAATGGCAATCTCGTCGCCGTCCCGCAGCGGATGCCAGACACCGGGCTCGAGCCGCTTGCCGAGGACGAAGGTACCGTTGAAGGAGTGCAGATCCTCGATGTAGTACGCCTCGCCGCGGCGCCGCACGCGGGCATGGCGCCGGCTCACCGTGTGATTCGGTATGCGGATGAAGCGCTCCTGCGCCAGCGAGTCCTGCGGACCGCGGCCAATGACTGCTTCGTCGAGCAGCGGGAAGACCTGTGCGTTGTCGTCACCCGCGCCCGCCAGCTCAAGGTAGGCGCTGACGCCGGCCGGCGCAGGCGTGGCCGGCGTGAGCGCATTGGAGGCGTGCGCCATCGTGCTGCCTCCGGCGCTATCTCGCCGTTACCGTAATCATCTTCGAACGCACCGGCGGCTTGTGCGGCACATGGCGGTCGTCGCCCATCAGCAGCTGCAGCGTGTGGCGGCCGGGCGGCAGCTCGATCATCGCCTCGGTTTCGCCGGCGCCGAAATGCAGGTGATTGCGGTCGTTCGGAATTTCCTGGTCTTCCGGCGGCATCCCGGTGTCGATCAGCAGGTGGTGGTGCCCGGTGTTCGGATACTTCACGCCCTTGGGCGCAACGCCCATGTTGCGCAGGCCGAACCAGACCCGGAACGGCTTGTTGGCCGTCACCACCGCGCCGTCCTGCGGGTAGCCGATATACAGCCAGGTGCCGGGCGCGGACGGCGTTTCGCCAGCGCTGGCGCGCGCGGCGGCCAGCCAGGCCGTCGCCAGAAGGAACGTGCGTCTTTGCATGGTGTGCTCCTCTATCCCCTGCCGCCACCGGCCGAGGGCTATGTCAGGGCACCGTGACCGTGATGCGGTTCGAATGAATCGGCGGCTGGTGCGGAAAGTGGTTTTCGTCACCCAGCAGCAGCTGCAGCGTGTGCTTGCCGGGCGGCAGCTCCAGCCGTGCTTCGGTTTCGCCGGCGCCGAAATGCACGTGGTTGCGGTCGTTCGGTATCTGCTGGTCCATCGGCGGCAGCTCGGTGTCGACCAGCACATGGTGATGGCCGACGTTCGGCAATTTCACGCCCTTGGGCGCAATGCCCATGTTGCGCAGGCCCATGCGCAGCCAGAAGCGTCCGCCGCTGATGACCGCGCCGTCCGGCGGCCAGACGATATAGACGACGGCGTTTTCATTCGCGGGGGTGCGCTGGGCCTGTGCCGGACCCAGCACGGACAGCGCCAGGGCCAGCGCCGCGAGCAACATTGGAGTGCGCATCATGTACCTCCTGCCCGTTCGCCATCGGCGACGGATACTGCATTCCAAGTTACTCGCCGATACGCCGCAGAACCTGAGATAAAGCAAAGTCCACGCGATAAACGCTGGACATGCCGGCGGCGCTGGGCCAAGGTCGGTAATGGAATGGCAAGGAGGGGCTGTGTGGCGACGACTTCTGGTGATGATGGCGAGCCTGCTTTGCGCGGTCTGCACACAGGCATCGGCCGACGGCGCGTCGGCCAGTGAAAGGTCAGCCGGCAATTCAGGCGCGCCGCGCATGGCGCTGGTGATAGGCAACGCGGTTTATCCCGGCCAGCCGCTGGCGTCCGCCGCCAGCGACGCGCGCGCAATGGCCACGGCCCTGGGCCGGCGCGGCTACACGGTCGTCCACCACGAAAACCTGAGCGCCGACGGCTTGCGGCAGGTGCTGCAACTGTGGCGCAGCAAGCGTGCGGCAGAAGGCGGCAACGTGCTGTATTTTGCCGGCCACGGCATCCAGGCCGGCTCCAGCGTGCGGCTGCTGGGCATCGACGCACAGCCGGGCCAGCCGGCAACGCTGATGACCCGCGCGGTCGACCTGGCGCAGGTGCTGGCGCATGCGGCGCCGTCGGACGGCGGCCTGGACAACATCATCGTGCTGGACACCTGCCTCGACAACCCGTTCGGCGCCGCGGTGGCGGGCACACCCGCGCCGCCCGCGGGCGTGCTGCTCGCCTATGCCACGCGCCCCGGCGGCTTTGCCGCCGAGCGCGACGGCCATGGCATCTGGACCCACGCGCTATTGCAGGCGATGGCTGACGAACACCCGGCCAACTTTCCGGCAGCGCTGGATGACGCTGTCCTTCGGGTTCTCGCAAGCGGCGCCGGTGCGCAGCGTCCCTGGGTGGACAGAGGGATGGCGCCGGGCCTGCCAGTGGAAGCGGTTGTGGCGTCGACACCGGGGCAGCGGCGCGGCGTGCTGCCCAAGGACAGCGCGGAGCAGGTCGAGCTGACCTTCTGGGACTCGGTCAAGGACAGCACCCACGCCAGCGACTATGAAGCCTACCTGCAGGCCTACCCGAACGGCCGCTTCGCTGCGCTGGCGCGCGCGCGCATCGAGCGCCTGAAGGCCGCAGCGCCGAAAGCCGAAGCCCCGAAGCCGGCGCCCGCCCCTGTGCCCGAGAAGCCGCGCCCGCCGGTCGCCAAGCGGCCCGCGGA
>CAUQYP010000272.1:0-6257 GCA_963522035.1 uncultured Noviherbaspirillum sp.
TTTATCCGTTTCAGTCCCTGGCGGCGCGTCGCCGTCTAACGGGGATCCACGTCAAGAGCAGCGTCAAAAGCAACGGCAACGGCAACTGCAACTGCAACTGCAACTGCAACTGCAACTGCAACTGCAACTGCAACTGTCGCTGCGCGGGGCTTAATGCAACGGCAACTGCCGCTGCGCGGGCAACAGCAACAGCAACTGTCGCTGCGCGTAACAAGCAATATTGCTTAAAGGCCGGCTGGGCAAGCCAGCTAGAAACTTCTCTAGCCCGCGCTGTTGCCGCCCGGCCTGAAGTCGCGCGAACGCAGCCCGTGCTTTTTCAACAGCATCTGCAAATGCGGCCGGTTCATCTCGCAGCGCCGCGCCAGTTCGGCCACCGTGCCGCCAACTTCCCGCAGGCCGCGTTCCAGGAACTGGCGCTCGGCCTCGTCGCCCGCCGCGCGCCTGGCTTCGCCCAGCGCGCCGGCCGACATCGGCACCGGCGGCAGCTCCGGCCTCGCGGGCGCCGACGCTGCCTGCGGCCTGATGTCGGCCGGCAGGTGCGCCAGGTCGGCAGTCTCGCCGGCCAGGCAGGACAGGCGGTAGATCAGGTTGCGCAATTCGCGGATGTTGCCCGGATACGGGTACGCCAGCATGAAGTCGCGCAGCCGCGGCGTCATCCGCAGCGGCGGGCGCTTCAGGCTCTCCGCCGCCTCGGCGCCGAAGTAGGCGAATAGCAGCGGTATCTCGTCGCGCCGTGCGCGCAGTGGCGGCAGCGTCACGTGGATCACGCTGAGCCGGTAGAACAGGTCCTCGCGGAAGGTGCCGTCGACGATCAGCTGGCGCAGGTTCTTGTTGGTGGCGGCGACGATGCGGGTGTCGACCGAGATGGTCTCGTCCGAACCGACCCGCTGGATTTCATGCGACTGCAGCACGCGCAGCAGCTTGACCTGGCCCGGCAGCGGCAGTTCGCCGATCTCGTCGAGGAAGATGGTGCCGCGATGCGCGCTCTCGAACTTTCCCTTGCGGTCATTGGCCGCGCCGGTGAAGGCGCCCTTCTTGTGGCCGAACAGCTCGGACTCCAGCAGGTTCTCGGGAATGGCGCCGCAGTTGACCGAGATGTAGGGCCGGTCCGCGCGGGCGCCATTGGCATGGATCACCTTGGCCATCAGCTCCTTGCCGGTGCCGCTCTCGCCGTCGATCAGCACCGGCAGGTCGGTCGGCGCCGCCTTCTCGGCCACTTCGAGCGCGTCGAGCAGGTCCGGGTTGTCGCCGAAGGTGCCCTCGAATACGAAGCTGCGCGCCAGCAGCGCGCGGCGGCGCTCGCCGGCCGGCAGCGCGCGCGCCGCGGCAGTGACGGAAGCGGCCGTGACGAAGCGCTCCTTGGTGGACAGCTGCAGGACTTCGTCGCGCAGCGCATTGGCCTGGCGCAGCAGCTTCTCGATCTCGGGCCGTTCGAGCCGGCTGGCCCAGCGCAGCGCCGAACGCAGGAACTCGATCTTTTCCAGCAGCCCTGCGGTGGAAACGCTGGACAGGGTGGATGGGCCGCTCAGGTCCTGGTTCAGCAGGGTCATTGCGCGCTCAACTGTTTCTGCACCAGCTGGTAATACATGCCGCGGCGCTCGACCAGTTCCTCGTGCCTGCCCTGCTCGACCACCGCGCCCTCGTACAGCACGAGGATCTTGTCGGCCCGCATGATGGTGCTGAGCCGGTGCGCGATGATGACCGCGGTGCGCCCTTTCAAAATCTCGTTCATGTTGCCGATGATGTTGCTCTCCGACTGCGTGTCCAGCGCCGATGTCGCCTCGTCGAACACCAGCAGCCGCGGGTCGTGGTACAGCGCGCGGGCGATGCACAGCCGCTGCACCTGGCCGCCCGACAGCCCCATGCCGCGTTCGCCCACCACCTGCTCGTAGCCCAGCGGCAGCTTGGCGATGAACGCGTGGGCGTCGGCCATCTTCGCCACTTCCTCGATGCGCCGGCGGTCCATGCTGTCGTCGCCGCTGGCGATGTTGGAGGCGATGGTGCCGGAGAACAGCAGGTTGCTCTGCATGACATAGCCGACCTGCGCCCGGTAGTAGTCCTTGTCGATCACGCCCATCTCGTAGCCGTCGACCATGATTTTGCCTTCGCTGGGCGGATAGAAACCGACCAGCAGCTTGGCCAGCGTGGTCTTGCCGGAACCGCTGCGGCCGACGATGGCGACCAGTTCGCCCGGCCGGATGTCGAGGCTGATGTTTTCCAGCACATAGGCGGTCTCGTTGCCGCCGTAGCGGAAGTAGACGTTCTCCAGGCGCAGTTCGCCCTGCAGGTCGGGCAGCACCACGCGCGAGGCGACGTCGCCGGGCTTCTGCTCGGGTTCGATGTCGAGCACGTCGCCCAGCCGCTCCATCGCGACGCCGGCGTCGTTGAGCAGGTTCCACAGGCCTACCAGCCCCATCAGCGGCCCCAGCACGCTGCCCATCAGCGCATTGAACGCAATAAGCTGGCCTATCGTCAGCTCCCGGCTCAGCACCAGGTTGGCGCCGACCCACAGGATGGCGATGGTGACCGCCGCGTTGAGCAGCTGGCTGGCGAGGCCGACCCAGATGTGGAAGGTCTGCGCGCGGTACTGCGTCTCCAGCGCCTTCACGTACTTCTTCTCCCACTTCAGCCGCACCGGCCGTTCCATGCCCATGCCCTTGATGGTTTCCACGCCGCCCAGCGCTTCCATCAGGAAAGCCTGGGCATCGGTCGATGTCGAGAACACCTCGCGCGCATAGGACTTGATGCGCGGCGTGGCGACCACGGTCAGGCCGACGATGGGTATGACGAAGGCGATCAGCAGCAGGGTCAGCTTGACGTTGTACATGAACATGATGGTGAAGTAGATGAACACCATCAGCAGGTTCAGCAGCGTGGTCACGGTGGATTCGGTCAGGAACGCGCGTATGGTCTGGTTTTCCTGGAAGCGCGCCAGGATGTCGCCGGTCTTGCGCTTGGCGAAAAAGGAAAACGGCAGCGACATCGTGTGCTTGAAGAACTGCGACATCATGGTGAAGTCCATGTTGCGCACCATGAAGTTGGCGAGGTACGCGCGTATCGTCGTCATTACCTGGGTAAAGACGCTGGAGATGATCAGCCCGAGGATCAGCAGGTGCAGCAGGCTCAGGTTCTGGTGGACGATCACGCCGTCGAGGATGTTCTGGATGATCAGCGGCGGCACCACGCCCAGCATCTGTATGACGAAGGTGGCGATGAACAGGTGCAGCAGCAGCTTCTTGTACGGCTTCAGGTAGCCGACGAAGCGTATCCACGGCGAGCGCGCCGCGCCCAGCTCGGCCTGCTCCTGGCCCGGCGTAAACACCAGGCAGGTGCCGCTCCAGCCGCGCTCGAATTCCTTCACGCTCATCTTGCGAAAGCCCAGCGCCGGGTCGGCCACCCAGACCTGCTCGGGGCTGATGCCGTACACCACCACGTAGTGATAGCCCTCCCAGTGCACGATGAAGGGCAGCTCGAAGCCCAGCAGCGAGTCATAGGTGCACTGCATGCCGCGCGTGGAAAAGCCCAGCGTCTCGCCGACTTTCGCCAGGCTTTCCAGCGTGGCGCCCTGGGTCGTCACATTGGCCAGCTCGCGCAACTTGCCGAGGGTGATCGATATGCCGTAATGCCGGCACAGCATGGCCAGGCAGGCCGCGCCGCAATCCATCTCCTCGGCCTGCTCGACCAGCGCGAAACGCCGGATCAGCTTCTCGTTGCCGGCGGCGCGCGACTGCAGGTCCAGCACCACGGGCCGCTTGCGGCGTTCGGCCAGCCGCTTCTGCCGGTCCAGCTCACGCTCGACGTAGCGGATGCGCTCTTCCAGCACCTCGCGCAGCTTGGGATTACGCTCCAGCACGTAATGCACGGTCTTTTCAGGAATCACCAGCAGCGTAACGTCCGTCACGGCCACGGCCGACGCCATCTGTTCCTGCCGCAGCATGCAGGCCTTCTCGCCGAACAGCTCGCCCTGGCCCAGCGTGGCCAGTGGGTATTCGGCGCCGCCCTCGCTGCGCGCCAGCCTAACCTCGCCGCGCCGTATCACGTAGAGGCGGCGGTCCTCGCGGCTGTCCTGCTTCAATATCTCGCGCCCGGCGGCAATGCGCTTGACGCCGACGCTGCGCACCAGTTCTTCCAGCTCCGGCTTGCTGACCTTGCCGCGCAGGTCGAACAGCCTGGTGACGAAGCCGCCGGCCGAACTGATGGCGACATAGCTGCTAACGAAGTCGCGCGCGGCCATGTTGCCGGCCACCACCGGGGCAATGGCTTCCCGCGGCAGCACCAGCAGTTCGGTCTTGCCCGAAGCCCGCACCGACGACTCGTGCTGGGTTTCGCGCAACATGGCGATCTCGGCAAAGACTTCGCCGGGCTTCCTGACGCCCATGCTGATTTCCTTGCCGTTCTCCTCGGTAAAGACGCGCACCGAGCCGGACTTCACGATGAACAGTCCGGCCGCCGGTTCGCCGGCGCTGCAGACGGTGTCGCCGAATGCATAGAAGCGCGACTGCGCGTCAGCGGCGAGGCGTTCCAGTTCTTCCGGCGACAGCGGCGAAAGGATCTCGACCGACGCCAGGAAGCCGGACAGCGACTGCTCGGCGGACGGTGTGCTCATGGTCTGTTCATTGCGGTGGGCCTTCCCCGCCACGCGCCGCCTGCCGCGCTAGCGCGCCTCGATGATATGTTCCTGCGCCCTGGCCAGCAGCCAGTCCTCGCGAAGCAGGCGTCGGATCTCGGCGGCGGTGTCCTCGTCGAGCGCCGCCGGATGCCTGCGGTTGACGGTGAAGATTTCAAAGCAGCCGCGTTCGGCCGACTGGAACGGGCCCAGCAGGTCGCCCGGCGCCGCATTGAACACCTTGGCCTCGACGTCGCTGCGCAGCGAGCCGCGCAGCACGCGCCCGATGACGCCGCCGGCCGCGCCGGTATCGGCCATCGAATGTTCGGCCGCCATGTCGGCAAAGCTGTCCGGATCGTCCGCCAGGTAAGCCATCAGTTCGCGCGCCTTGCCCTCGCTGTCCACCACGATGTGGCTGATCTCGATGGCGTCGAAGCGCGGCGAGTTGAGCTTGAAATAGTCGTCTACCTTGCGCGTGTCGCACACCGTCTGCAGGATTTTTTCCTGGTACAGCGTGTCGGTGATGAATTCCTCGAATTCATCCAGGCTGACGCCGATGGCGTCGAGGTAGCTGTTCATGTCGGCCGCCCGGTGCAGGCCGCGGACCCGGCGGAACTGGTCCGCCCGCTCCTGGATTTCCTCGGGCGGCACGGCAATGCCCTGCTGCCGCGCCGCCAGCACCGCCACCCTGTCCCTGACCAGCTGCTCCAGCAGCCCCTCGAACTGGCCGCCCAGCTTCAGCGTCCTGACAAAGTCGTCGGTGCTGACGACCTTGTCGTCGATACGCACGATCGTCGCCATCGCATCCTCCAATCCCGCAAGTCTAGGACGGGCAGCCGCGGCTTGCCTGACATGGATCAATAGCGCCGCTGTAGCACTTGCGGCCAATAAACTGTGCGGTGACGCAAGTGCCGGCGGGACTTACCTTAGGCTGCTAGGGAAAGGTCGGTATATGCGACTCCTCTCCCCTGAACCGGCTTTCCGGATGGCGTTCGGCCATGACCTTTTCCACATGCTCCACCTGGCCTGCG
Organism: uncultured Noviherbaspirillum sp.; assembly: GCA_963522035.1. GTDB lineage: Bacteria > Pseudomonadota > Gammaproteobacteria > Burkholderiales > Burkholderiaceae_D > Noviherbaspirillum_A. The sequence goes on from CAUQYP010000272.1 coordinate 5,638, forward strand.
GGTACGTCGACCAACAGCAGGATGCTGCCCGCCGCCAGTTCCGGGGCGAATGCCGACAAGCGGGAGTTGGGAAGCGACGCGCCCTGCATGCTGGACGCCCAGGCCCCGAAAAGCATGCCCAGCAGGGAAGCGATCACGACCACGGCCGCCTTGACCCCGGCTTGCTCGAGGTCGAAGTAGTACAGCAATCCGATGCCGGTCAGCAGGCCGAGCGCCGCACCGGCCGCCATGCCCATTTCAGCGCCGCGAACGATATCGGTTCTTTGCATCACGCCGGCTTCGGGCAGGTCGGGCGGCAGCGATGGCCCGCCTGTCATGAAGCGGATGTGCCGCGCCTCCACCCTTGCAAGCAGCAGTTCGTCCATGGCGACGCGGGCGGCCGTGACGTCCGGCAGGACGTAATACAGACGATGTCTCATGATGGTCTCCTTCACGAAAGGACTTCGTAAGACCAGTATAGGAAGTCCCCGGGAAAAGTCCCGGACATGATCGTCCGGGGCGCACGATGCATTTGCGCCGCGCAGCGACTGTTGCCGTTGCCCGCGCAGCGACAGTTGCCGTTGCTGTTGCCGTTGCCCGCGCAGCGACGGTTGCAGTTGCAGTTGCTGTTGCTGTTGCTG
>CAUQYP010000273.1:0-6213 GCA_963522035.1 uncultured Noviherbaspirillum sp.
AACGGGGATCCACGTCAAGGGCAGCGTCAAAAGCAACTGCAACTGCAACTGCAACTGCAACTGCAACTGTCGCTGCGCGGGCAACTGCAACTGCAACTGTCGCTGCGCGGGCAACTGCAACTGCAACGGCAACTGTCGCTGCGCGGAGCAAGCAATATTGCTTACAGGCCGGCTCGGGCAAGTCAGCACGAAACTGATCTAATGTGCCATCAGCACCGGCAGCGTCATCGACGCCAGCACCGTGCGCGAGGCGCCGCCCAGCAGCAGTTCACGAAAGCGCGAATGCGCATAGCACCCCATGACCAGCAGGTCGGCCGCGGTATCCGCGGCGAGCGAGAGCAGCGCGTTGCCGCTGTCCTGCCCGGTGGTTTCCTGCATCACGTCCACCTTGACGCCATGCCGCGCCAGGTAGAGCGCAATGTCGGCGCCAGGCTGGTCGCCGTGCATGTTGACCTGGCGTTCGGCATTGAACACCACGACCTTGACCTCGGCCGCCTGGCGCAGGAAGGGCAGGGCGCCGTCGACCGCGCGGCTGGCTTCCTGGCTGCCGTCCCATGCGACCAGCACCTTGCGGCCGACGTGCGTGAAGTTGCCTGCGTAGGGAACGATCAGGACCGGGCGGCCCGAGTACAGGACCACGTATTCGGGGAAGTCGCCCATCATGCCCGGAAGCACTTCGCTGGTGTCGGTCTGGCCCAGCACCACGAGGTCGGCATAGCGGGCTTCGAGGCTGAGGCCGCCGGCCGGTTCGTCGTCGACCAGCTGCCTTTCCCAGGACAGCACACCCATCTGCCGGACAATTTCCTCGTACTGGTCGAGCGCCATTTCCGCCTGGTGCTTGAGAAAGCCGATATGCGTCTTCAGCACTGCCCCTTCGTCGGGAACGCGCATGCTGTCGAGCAGGTAACGCGACACGCCGGTCATGGCGATGCCGGTCAGGTGGGCATTTTCGCGCAGCGCGATTTCAGCGGCGATACGTATGCGTTGCGGCGCGTGCGTTGAGTGATCGACATGCACAAGTAGGGTTTTGTAAGACATGGCAGTATCCTTTCGCTGGAGTGTTTCAAGCGTAGGAGTCCTGGCCGGTGTAGTCCAGTGCCGGCAGGGGCGCAACGCATCGTGTTTCCGGGAAATTTGACACACGTCAAAAATTTCATCGAGTCATCAGACCAGCGCCGGGAGGCCCATGAGCATACGCAACCTGCAGTTCCTGTTCGACCCCGCATCGGTCTCCATCATCGGCGCGTCGGAGCGTCCGCACAGCGTGGGCGCCACGGTGCTGGCCAATATGCTGGCCGGCGGCTACAAGGGCGACATCTACCCGGTCAACCCGAAGTACAGCGCACTGGCCGGCAGGCCGGTGTACCCGGACGTTGCCTCACTGCCGAAAGCGCCGGACCTGGCCATCGTCTGCACGCCGCCGCACACGGTACCGGGGCTGATCGCCGCGCTGGGGGAACGCGGCACGCATGCAGCCATCGTCCTCACCGCCGGGCTGAGCGCACTGCATGACAGCCACGGGGTGAGCCTGAAGCAGCGCATGCTGGACGCCGCGCGGCCCTCGCTCCTGCGCATCCTCGGCCCCAACTGCGTCGGCATGCTGGTGCCGGGCATAGGCCTCAACGCCAGCTTCGCGCATACCGATGCGTTGCCGGGCAAGCTGGCCTTCGTCTCGCAGTCCGGCGCGCTGGTGACCGGCGTGCTGGACTGGGCCAGGAGCCATGACATCGGCTTCTCGCGTTTCGTGTCGCTGGGCGACAGCGCCGACATCGACTTCGGCGACCTGCTCGACTACCTTGCCAGCGACGCCGCGACCCGCGCGATCCTGCTCTATGTCGAAGATATACGCGACGCCCGTAAATTCATGTCGGCCGCGCGCGCCGCGGCCCGCAGCAAGCCGGTGCTGGTGATCAAGGCCGGCCGGGCGGCCGAGGGCGCGCGGGCGGCGGCTTCGCATACCGGCGCGCTGGCCGGCGCCGACGACGTGTATGACGCGGCGATACGCCGCGCCGGCATGCTGCGCGTCTATTCGACCGAAGACCTGTTCGGCGCGGTCGAGACCCTGGCGCGATCGAAGCCGCTGGTAGGCGAGCGTTTATGCATCCTGACCAATGGCGGCGGGCCGGGCGTGATGGCGACCGACGCGCTGATCGCGTCAGGCGGCAGGCTGGCGTCGCTATCGGAGGCGACCATGCGCTCGCTCGACAAGGTGTTGCCGGCGACCTGGTCGCATGGCAACCCGGTCGACATCATCGGCGACGCGCCGGCCGAACGCTATCGGCAGGCCGCGGAAATCCTGCTGGCGGCGTCGGAGGTAGACGGCCTGCTCTTCATCCATGCGCCGACCGCCATCGTCCCCAGCCTGGAAGTAGCGCAGGCAGTCGCGCCGCTGCTGGCCGGCGCCGGGCGCAATGTGCTCGGCTGCTGGCTGGGCGGCGACGGCCTGGCAGCGGCCCGGCAGGTTTTTTCCAGCCAGGGCATACCGACCTACGACACGCCGGAAGAAGCGGTGCGCGGCTTCATGCAGATCGTCCAGTACCGGCGCAACCAGAACCTGCTGATGCAGGTGCCGGAGTCGACGCCGGAAGACTTCGTGCCCGACCGCGCGGCCGCAGAAGCGCTGGTCGACGCGGCGCTGGCAGACGGCCGCAGCATGTTGAGCGAACCCGAGTCGCACCGGCTGCTGGCGGCCTACGGCATACCGGTGGTGGCCACGCGCACTGCAAACAGCGCCGGGGAGGCGGCGGCAGCGGCCAGCGAGATCGGCTTCCCGGTGGCGCTGAAAGTGCTCTCGCCGCAGATCAGCCACAAGTCCGATGTCGGCGGGGTGGTGCTCGACCTGGAAGATGCGCCGGCCGTGCAGGCGGCGGCTACCGCGATGCAGCGCCGCCTGCGCGCGCTGCTGCCGGACGCGGTGCTGGGCGGTTTCACGGTGCAGGCCATGGCCAGGCGGCCGCAGGCGCATGAACTCATCGTCGGCGTCGCCACCGACCCGGTGTTCGGCCCGGTGCTGTTGTTCGGCAAGGGCGGCATCGCGGTGGAAGTGACGGCCGACCATGCGATGGAACTGCCGCCGCTGAACATGCCGCTGGCGAAGGCCATGATGTCGCGCACCCGGGTCTACCGGCTACTGCGCGGCTACCGCAACCAGGGGCCGGCCGACGTCGACGCCATCGCCCGCACGCTGGTCAGGCTGTCGCACCTGGTGACCGACATCGCCGAGATCGTCGAGCTCGACATCAACCCCCTGCTGGCCGACGGCGCCGGCGTGCTGGCGCTGGACGCGCGGGTCAGGCTGGCGCCGCGGACCGTGGGCGAGGCCCGCAACCGGCTGGCCATCCGGCCGTATCCGAAAGAGCTGGAAGATGTCGTCGCCTGGGAAGGCGAGTCCCTGCTGCTGCGGCCCATCCGGCCGGAGGACGGCGAGGAGCACCTGCGCTTCTTCAACGCGCTGGACCCGGAGGACGTGCGCTTCCGGATCTTTTCACGGATGCGCGAACTGCAGCCTTCGCAGCTGGCGCGGCTCACGCAGATCGACTACGACCGCGAGATGGCCTTCATCGCCAGCCGCAGGAAGCCGGACGGCGCGATGGAAACGCTGGGCGTGGTGCGCGCCATTGCCGACCCGGACAATATCAAGGCCGAGTTCGCCATCATCGTGCGCTCGGACATGAAGGGGCACGGGCTGGGCGTGATGCTGATGAAGAAGATCATCGACTATTGCCGCAGCCGCGGTACGAAGGAAATCGTTGGCGAGGCGCTGATCAACAACCGGCCGCTGCTGGAGATGGTGCGGCACCTGGGCTTCGAGGTGCATCCCGCGGTCGGAGAGGGCACGGCGGTGCTGCGCCTGCCGCTGCAGGACAAGCCTGCGTAATACCAATCCCAGGAACGTGCCCGGAAAATTCGTAGGGTGTAATAAGCGCCAGCGCATTACACCATTCGGCGCTGCCAGGCGGTGCCGGTTGATCGGCCATGGTGTAATGCGCTTCGCTTTTTACACCCTACGAGTCTGCAGGACAAGGCTGGATAGAAGAGGACAGGCGGCGGCTGATTCATGCAGCGGCGGCTTGTCCGGGGTGCCGTCCCATGCGCCCACTGACATGGTCCGTTTCGGCTAGAATACTGTAATTAAATACAGTAAAAAAGGCGCCATGGAACTGACCGACAAGCTGGAGATTCTGGCCGACGCAGCGAAGTATGACGCCTCCTGCGCCAGCAGCGGCGCGGCGCCGCGCACATCGAAGGGCAAGGACGGCCTCGGCGCGACCAATGGCGTGGGCATCTGCCACAGCTACACGCCGGACGGCCGCTGCGTTTCGCTGCTGAAGATCCTGCTGACCAATTTCTGCCTGTACGACTGCCAGTACTGCGTGAACCGCCGCAGCAGCGACGTGCCGCGCGCGCGGTTCACGCCGGAAGAGGTGATCAGGCTGACCGTGGACTTCTACCTGCGCAACTACATCGACGGCCTGTTCCTCAGTTCGGGCATCATCCAGTCGCCGGACTACACGATGGAGCAACTGATCCTGGTGGCGAAGACGCTGCGCCAGAAGCACCGCTTCCGCGGCTACATCCACCTGAAGACCATACCCGACGCCGCGCCCGAGCTGATCGAGGAAGCGGGCCGCTGGGCCGACCGTCTCAGCGTCAACATCGAGCTGCCGACCGACGCCGGCATCGAGAAGCTGGCGCCGGAAAAGAGCATGCACACCATCAAGTTCGCGATGGGCGCCATCCGCCGCCGCATCGACGAGAAGGCCGAGGAGCCGAAGGCGCCGGCGTTCTCGCCGGCCGGGCAAAGCACGCAGATGATCGTCGGCGCCGACCAGGCCGACGACAGCACCATACTCGGCACCGCGCAGACGCTGTACAGCGCCTACCGGCTAAAGCGCGTCTACTACTCCGCGTTCAGTCCTATTCCCCACAGCCCGACCGGTCTGCCGCAGCGGCCGCCGCCGATGATGCGCGAGCACCGGCTCTACCAGGCCGACTTCCTGATGCGCGGCTACGGTTTCCAGGCCGGCGAGCTGTTGCCCGAGGGCGGCGGCAACCTGGCGCTGGACATCGACCCCAAACTGGCCTGGGCGCTGTCGCATCGCGACCTGTTCCCGCTCGACCTGAACCTGGCGGAGCCGCAGATGATCGCCCGGGTGCCGGGCATCGGCATACGCAATGCGAAACGCATCGTCGAACTGCGGCGCAGCCGGCGCATCCGCTACGTCGACCTGGCGCGGCTGCGCTGCAGCATGGACAAGGTGAAGCCCTTCATCGTCACCGCGGACTACCGGCCGCAGCGCGACACGCTGCCTTCCGAGTCACTGCGGCGCCTGATGTCCGAGGCGCCGCAGCAGATGAGCCTGTTTCCCGCATTGCAGGAAGCGGCTTGAACCGGCGCGCCTACGCCAGCACGTTCGCCGACTGGCGCCGCGCGGCGCGCAGCCTGCTGGCAGAAGGCGTGGCGCCGCATGAAGTGGACTGGTCCATGCACGGCGAAGCCGACTTGTTCGGCGACGACGTGGCCGGGCAGGTCGGCAGCGGCATGCCCGACCAGGGCCCCAGCGCGGCGCTGCGCGTTTCATCCGCGCTGATGAGCCTGCTCGAGGCGGCCGCCTGCTTCCGTGCACCGGACCGCTGGGCGCTGCTCTACCGCATCCTGTGGCGCAGCCAGCAGGGCGACGCCACCGCCATGTCGGCCGCCGACGCCGACGGCGCCCGGCTGCATGCAATGGCCAAGGCAGTCAAGCGCGAGGCCCACAAGATGCATGCGTTCCTGCGTTTTCGCGAGCGCGACCCGGCTGCCGGCGACCCCCGCTTCATTGCCTGGTTCGAGCCGGCGCATGATGTGCTGGCGAACGCGGCCGGCCACTTCGCCAAGCGCATGGGCCGCGCCAGCTGGCTCATCGTCACGCCTGACGGCACCGCGGCGTCGGATGGCGAGACCGTCTGTTTCGGCCCGGCGCCGGCAAGCCGCCCGGCCGAGGTCGACATCGACGACCAGGGCGAAGCGCTATGGTTGACCTATTACCGCAGCATTTACAACCCGTCGCGTTTGAACACCGGCGCGATGGAAATGCACATGCCGGTCCGCTACTGGAAAAACCTGCCGGAAGGCCGCCTGATTCCCGGCCTGATCAGCGCTGCCGGCGCCGGCGCGCGGCGCACCGGCCAGGCGCAGGCCGTGGGCGCCCGGCAGGGCACGCAGGTACGGGT
>CAUQYP010000274.1:0-6184 GCA_963522035.1 uncultured Noviherbaspirillum sp.
CGGCACCAGCGACGTGGCGTCATCAACGGGGACCCACGTCAAAAGCAACTGCAACGGCAACGGCAACGGCAACGGCAACTGCCGCTGCGCGGGGCTCAATGCAACGGCAACTGTCGCTGCGCGGGGCTCAATGCAACGGCAACTGCCGCTGCGCGGGGCTCAATGCAACGGCAACTGTCGCTACACGGACGTGGCGCATCTGGCGCAAGCCAGCATGAAAATGTTCTAGCGCGTTGTATGCGCCGGCGCCGCATTAAGCCCTTGATCGCCGGCGAACAGCTCCGCGACCCATTCGACAAATGCCCGCACCGTGGCCGACAGGTGGCGGTTCTGCGGATAGACCACGTGCAGCGGCACCGGGTCGGTGTCCCAGTCGCCCAGCACCCGTTCCAGCGCGCCGCTGCGCAGGAAATCGTCGACCAGGAACGAAGGCAGTTGCATGATGCCCAGTCCGGCCAGTCCTGCCGCCATCAGCGCTTCCGAGCTGTTGACGGCGAAACGCCCCGGAGGGGTGCTGCGCAGGCTCTCGCCGTTGCGCTCGAAATCCCATGCCAGCAATTGCCTGGTGGATGACGTGATGTAGTTGATGCAGTCATGCGCTGCCAGCTGGTCAGGGTGGGCGGGTCTGCCGTGTTGCGCCAGATAGGCCGGCGTCGCGCAGGTAATGAAATGCAGGATGCCGATGCGCCGTGCAATCAACGTGGAATCGGGCAGGGCGCCACCGCGCACCGCACAGTCGACGCCTTCCTCGATCAGGTGAACCGGTCGGTCGCCGCACCCCATTTCCATCGCGATGTCCGGGTAGCGCCGGTAGAAATCCGGCAGCGCCGGAATGATCACCCGTTGTCCAAGTCCGCTTGGCACCTCGACCCGCAGGCGCCCGCTGGGACTGGCATGCGTGCGCGAGAGTGAATCCTCGGTATCGCGGATGTCGGCCAGGATGCGCAGGCAGTGTTCATAGTAGGCGGCGCCGTCTGAAGTGACGTTGACCTGCCGGGTGGTGCGGTTGAGCAGCTTCACGGACAGCCGGTTTTCCAGTGCCTGCACCAGGGTCGAGACCGTTGCTTTCGGCATATGCAGCTGCTCCGCTGCGCGGGTGAATCCGCCGGCATCGACGACCTTCATGAATACTTCCATTGCCTGCAACTTGTCCATGCCTGCCATTCCCTGATGCCGACGATTGTTCAGCAAACTGAACAGTCAATTCCAAATACCGCTCTTTATCTGATGATAGAACAGTCCTATAGTTTGTGCTATGCAGCAAATTTCCCCGAATGCGGAGCGCATCATGATGTCCCACCACGAACCTGTCGCAGCGCTTCTCGCCATTGTGCTGGTCCTTGCCAGCCTGTTGCTGCTCGCCGTCGCCACGGACAACCTTCATGGCAGCCAGCAGGTCCACGCCGAATATGCCGGCTTCGATGCGCTCGCCAGGGAGTTGTTCGGCGCCAACCTGTCCAAGCCGGCCGCACCGAAATGACTGATGTTCAGGATGGGCAGGAAGCCCGTGAAAATGTCATGGTCAAGTTGCTCAGGACGCAGGGTGCGGCAGGGCCGTTGCCGGCACGGTTGTATCGGCTGCGCCGCGCAAAGGCGCCGCTTCCGGGCTTGATCGTGTTTTTCCACCAGGGCGGCTTCATCGGCGGCAGCCTCGACGAATGTGACGAATTTGCCCGCGCGCTGGCGCTTCGCTCAGGCGCCGCGGTGTTGTCCGCAGCCTATACGCTGGCATGCCGGCAGCCGTTTCCGGCGGCGGTGGAAGATGCGTATTCGGTGCTGCAATGGGCAGCACGATGCCCGAAGACGCTGGGCTGGAGCGGTGAACGTTTGCTGACGGCCGGTATCGAAGCCGGCGGCAACCTGGCCGCGGTGGCGGCGCTGATGGCGCGCGATCGCGGCGGACCAGTCCTGGCTGGGCAGATCCTGATCATGCCGATGCTCGACCCCGGCTTGACCAGCGATTCCATGCGCGCATTGAAACGCAACCCGGACATTGCCGGCGTGGCCGATGCCTGTGCAGCTGGCTACCGGGGCTACCTGCCCAGGGTAGCGGACCGCATGCACCCGTATGCGTCGCCGCTGCAGTCGAGCCGGCTCAAGGGCTTGCCCGCGGCATTGATCCTGTCTGCGCAGGAAGACCCGCTGTGCGACGAAGCCGAACAATACGGCGCACGCCTGGCGGCGGCCGGTACCCGTATCACGGTGCGCCGGCTGCCGCCGCTGCCCTTGAACGACGGCCTGGCCCGTTGCCGCTGCGCCCGGGAACACAGCGCACTCGACGAAATAGCTGACTTTATCGGCGCACTGAAGGCGCCCGGCATCCCAACTGATTGAATAACCATAGAAAGGGTCAAGACCATGGCCGTCTTTTCCATCCTCGATCTCTCTCCCATCGTCAAGGGCGGCACCGCTGCCCAGGCCCTGAACAATACCCGCGACCTGGCGCAGCATGCCGAGCGCTGGGGCTATCGCCGCTTCTGGGTGGCCGAGCATCACAACATGGCCGGCATTGCCAGCGCCGCCACCGCGCTGGTCATCCAGCACATCGCCGCCGGCACCAGCACCATACGGGTCGGGGCGGGCGGCATCATGCTGCCCAACCATGCGCCGCTGGTCATAGCCGAGCAATTCGGCACGCTCGCCGCGCTTTACCCGGGGCGCATCGACCTCGGCCTCGGCCGCGCACCCGGCACCGACCAGCGCACCGCCCGCGCATTGCGCCGGAACATGGGCGATACCGGCGAGTCCTTCCCGCAGGATGTGCTCGAACTGCAATCGTATTTCGACCCGGCGAAGCCGGGGCAGGCAGTGCGCGCGGTCCCCGGTGCAGGCCTGGACGTGCCGATCTGGCTGCTTGGCTCCAGTCTCTTCAGCGCCCAGCTTGCCGCTGAACTGGGCCTGCCGTTCGCCTTCGCTTCCCATTTCGCGCCGGCTTACATGCAGTCTGCCATTGAAATCTATCGCGGCCGCTTCAAGCCATCGGCAGGACTGGCGAAACCGCACGTGATGGTGGGTGTGAACCTGTTTGCCGCCGATGACGACGCCACCGCGCAAAGGCTCTTCACTTCATTGCAGCAGCAGTTCCTGAACCTCGTGCGCGGCATGCCTGGCCAGTTGAGCCCGCCTGTGGAAAGCATGGACGGCCTCTGGGCGCCGGATGAAAAAAGCCACATCGACCGTTCGCTTGCCTGCTCGGCAGTCGGTTCGGCAGACACCGTGGCAGCCCGGCTGCGCGCCATTACCGAGCAAACTGGCGCCGATGAACTGATGTTGACCGCGCTGATGCACGACCACAACGCGCGCCTGCGATCCTTTGAAATTGCCGCGCAGCTACAGGGCAGGCTATAGGCGAGGCATGATCGGTTAATATTGACGGTTTCGCCGCATTAATGACAATTACCAAGCTAAGCGCCATGCAACTCCAACCAGAAACCATCGTGGCCGGCATCGGCCCGGACACGCTGGAATACGTGACCTCCTGTGAACTGCCAATGCCGTGGGCAACTTTTACCATGCATGCGTTCATGGAGTCCCAGAGTGGCAAGGAGCATCTGGCGCTGACCTTGGGCGATGTGTCGGATGGCAAGCCGGTTTTGGGCCGCATCCATTCCGAGTGCCTGACCGGCGACGCGCTGTTCAGCCAGCGCTGCGACTGCGGCGCGCAACTTGAGAGCGCGCTGCGCAGCATTGCCACCGAAGGGCGCGGCGTCGTGCTCTACATGCGCCAGGAGGGGCGTGGCATAGGCTTGATCAACAAGGTTCGCGCCTACCGGCTGCAGGACGCTGGCGCCGATACGGTCGAAGCCAACCATGAGCTTGGGTTCCAGGCGGACCAGCGCAGCTACAGCCACTGCAAGCCCATGCTCGAGAAGCTGGGCATCGTCAGCCTGCGGCTGATGACCAATAATCCTCGCAAGATCGATGCCGTTACCCAGTATGGCGTTGCCGTCGCCGAGCGCGTTTCGCTGATCGTCAACCGCAACCCGTTCAACCGCCGCTACCTGCAGACCAAGGCATCCAAGCTTGGTCACCTGATCCCTGACGAAGATGTCTGAGTTCCGATGAATATCCGTAACCACGAGCTTTCCATGACGGTGCTGATGACGCCCGACATGGCCAACTTTTCCGGCAATGTGCACGGCGGCGCAATCCTCAAGTATCTCGACAGCGTCGCCTATGCCTGTGCCAGCCGTTATTCCGGCAGCTACGTCGTCACGCTCTCGGTCGACCGGGTGGTGTTCCGTCAGCCCATCCATGTCGGGGAACTGGTTACCTTCCTGGCAGCCGTCAATTACACCGGCGCCACTTCGATGGAAATCGGCATCAAGGTCATCACCGAAAACATCCAGCAAGGCCTGGTGCGGCATACCAACAGCTGCTACTTCACCATGGTTGCCGTCGATGAAAACCGCAAGCCGGTGCAGGTGCCGCCGCTGCAGCCCGAGAACGCGGACCAGCAGCGGCGTTTCGAGCAGGCTGCGCAACGGCGCGAATACCGGAAATCCCAGGGGCAGTAGTTCAAGTTACGGCGCGCACCAGCTGCAGCGACGGTGACACCAGTTCCTGCAGGCGGTCAGTCCGGTTCCTCTCGATGGCTTCCAATATCAGTTCATTGATACCGCCGACCACTGCCATTGCAATATCGGGGTGCAGCGGCGGACGGTTCCTGCGCGCCCGCGCGGGCACATTAATTACATGCAGCATGAAATCCGCCAACGCCTGGTTGACCCGCCGCCGTGCTGCCAGGCCTTCCACGCCAAGTCCCAGAATTTCAATGAACAGCGTACGCAAGAGAACCGGATTTTGTCCAAGGCAGCCAAAGTAAGCCGAGATCGCCCGCTCTACCTGGGTTTCCCAATCATGGGACGGGTCGATCGCCTTGCGCAGAACATCCAGCGCATTCGAACTCGCCGCGGCATATAAGGCTGTCAAACACTGCGCCTTGGTCTTGAAGTGTTCGTAGAAAGTGCGCCTTGATACGCCCGCCTCTGCGACGATGTCCGCAATCGTCACGTCGGCATACCCCTTTGCGGCGACAACCCTGCCCATTCCTTCAAGCAAGCGTCGCCGATGATCGTTTGGATCTTCAAGCAACTTTGTTGTTTCTGTATTCATGTGCTGATCCATGCTATTGGTACTTGACTGTACCAAGTATTAAGAAGATCATTCCGGTACGAACTTGTACCGGCTATCAATTGCCGCCACTGCATTTATCTTTGTGAGCCCTGCCATGACCGATCTCGTCGTCCGTCGCTTGTTGATAGACCTGGAAACACCGTTCGACCGCCATTGGTGCAACGGCGATGCCTTCCGTACGGCTTTCTTCAATGCGCTTTCCATGAGCTTTCCAGTTGGTGAGCAGTTCTTTATCGATTCCGTACGAAATGGATACAAGCAACTTCCTGCTGCAGAGCAGCAGAAGTATAAGACGGAAGTGCAGGGTTTCGTCGGACAGGAAGCAACCCATCGCCGGCTGCATGCACTATTTAACGGCCATTTGGAAAAACAGGGTTTGGTCAATTATTGGGCGCCGCGTTCCCAACGACGCCTGAAGAAGATGGAGGACGTCCATCCGCGCCACTGGCTCGGCATCACCGCTGCCAACGAGCATTTCACCGCCATTTTCGCTGAATGGATGCTTGAAAACAGCGACTTGCTGGACGGTGTCGATTCGCGCCTGAAAACACTGTGGCTCTGGCATAGTGCAGAGGAAGCAGAACACAAGAGCACCGCGTTCGACCTCTATCATGCGCTCGGCGGGAACCATGAATGGCGGATCCGCTGGTTCCGTCGCGTAACGGTGATGTTCCTGGCCGACACGCTGCGCCAGACCGTCAGTAATCTTCGGCATGATGGCACGCTGTGGAAGTGGGGCACCTGGAAAAGCGGCGTCAGTTATCTGTTTGGCCGACGTGGCCTGATTCGCAATGCCTATCGTCCATGGCGCGACTATTTACACCAGGATTTCCATCCCACCCAGCAGGAAAGTGAACTCTCGCGCCGCTGGCTGCTTGAAAATGCTTCCGCTTTTACGGCGGTCGGTGCCTGAAGCCTGATTCTTCGCGTTGCTCGTCGATTACGGTATTTTCATAACAAGTCGCGAGAAAAGGTATTGACCTTCACTACCAAATGCCGCATAATCTCATCTCTCTGCTGCTGACGAACACAACGCTTCGCAGCCCCG
>CAUQYP010000275.1:0-6126 GCA_963522035.1 uncultured Noviherbaspirillum sp.
ACTGCAAAAGCAACTGCAAAAGCAACTGCAAAAGCAACTGCAAAAGCAACTGCAAAAGCAACTGCAACTGCAACTGCAACTGCAACTGCAACTGCAACTGTCGCTGCGCGCAGCAAGCAAACTCGCTTACAGGCCGACTTGGGCAAGTGAGCAAAAAACCGATCTAGAACTGCATCGAGTACGCGCGGCACGTTGCGACCCGGGATTGGTAGTAAACTACGTCCCGTTTTTGCTGCAGCTCAACATGGCATCAGGACGGTAAAACGGTTTGACCATGGTTATCTCGACGCTTCATGAATCCCATAAAAAAGCCTGAAACAGGCGCGCCGCGGCAAAAAATTCCACAATGGCCGCTCATCGCCGTGGTCGCCGCCCTGCTATTGCTGTTGACAGCCGCGACGGTTGCGGTTCTGGTTTCCAGTTATCGCGACACCCTGCGGCAGGAAAAGGTGACGCTGCAGAACGTCGCCACTGCGTTCGCCGCTCACACCTATACCGCGACCAAGGCTGTCGATGTCATCCTGACGCGCATCCAGGCTCGACAGGTCGACGGGAATTCACTCGTTCATACCGAGATGCTGCTGACGTCGGCGATGGAACTCGCTTCCCTCGACGATTTCTTCATTGGCGCCTACCTGTTCAACGAGAGCGGCGCTCCCGTTGCGGCAAGCCCGGGGCCAGGACAAGTCCTCAACGAATACGCAGGCCGGAAGACACCCCGGTTTCCGTCGTTTCAGTCAGCCGCAACGCTCGGTGTCGAACTGACCGACATTCATCCGGCGACCGGGAATGCGACAGTCAATTTCAGCCGCGCGTTGCTGGATGCGAAAGGCGCAAGCAGCGGCGCTGTGCTTATCCAGACGACAACCGCATTTTTTCAGAACATCTACAATTCGGTCGACCTCGGACAAGGCGGGTCGGTGACGCTGATGGGCCACGACGGCGTCATGCTGGTGCGCGGGCCTACATTGGAAAATGCCATCGGCCGGTCATTTGCCGACACGCCCTTGTTTAAACAATATCTGCCTGCGGCAAAGCGCGGTGTGTTCGAGGCGAAAAGTCCGATCGACGGTGTGCAGCGCATCTACGGCTATGCCTCGGTCGAGCCATTTCCCATGGTGGTCATCATCGGGCGCGACAAGTCGGTTGCGCTGGGATTCTGGCAGGAGCGCCTGCGCGTGGCCGTTTTTTTCCTGCTTCTCGTTTCCGCGACGACGATTTTCCTGGTCTGGCGAGTGGCACGCGACCGCGCGCGCCAAGCCGCACTGATCGCGAGGCTGGAAAAAAGCGAAAAGGGGATGACCGAAAGCGCGACTTACCTGAAGGGTATTTTGAATACCCTGGCGACGCCGGTCTGGGTGGTCGACGAGTTACGCAAGATCGTGCTGCTCAACCAGGCATTTGCCGATTTCCTGGGCCGGAAGAGCGCCGATCTGGCCGGGCAGCCTGAAAGCGCCACCCTGGCGGCGGCGGAACGGACGCCGCATGCCGACAAGCTCGGCGCCGGCGTGGTCGAGGCGGAAATGCAGGATGGCACTGGCGCCACGCGCACCGTCATCCACGCGACAAGCGTCCTCGCGACCGATAATGGCAAGACACAACGCGTCAATGTGCTGACCGATATCACGGCGTGGAAACAGGCAGAAATGCGGATTGCCTACATGGTCGACTTCGACCTTGTCACTGCGCTGCCCAACCGAGCCCAGTTCCGCCGTACCCTCGCGCAACACATCGCCGGCGCTGGCGCGGAGAGTGCCGAAGGCTTCGCAATTTTCGTCGTTTCGCTCGAACGCACGCAGGAAATCATCGACCTGGCGGGACACGCGGCGTGCGATGAAGCGATCCGCCATGCTGCGGACCTGTTGCGATCGTTCATGGCCAACGCGACAGGTATCGCCCGTACCAGGAGCGACGAGTTTTCGCTGATCGTGCCCTGCAGCGGGACCAATCTCCATGTCGAACAGTTCGCGGCCAGCGTGATTGAAAAATTGTCCGCGCCGGTGATGATCGCTTCCCAGGAGTTCTACTTCGGCCCGGTCATTGGCATTGCGCTCTTTCCGCAGGATGGGAGAAACGCCGACGAACTGCTGCGCCTGGCCGATATGGCAAAACACAAGGCCCGATCGGAAGGCAGCGAGCCGATTCATTTTGCCTCCGAAACCGCGCATTCGGCGCTGCTCGACCATCTCAATATCGAGGCCAATCTCCGGCGCGCGTTAGCCAGGAACGAGTTGCGCATCGTCTACCAGCCGAAAGTCAGCATCGGCAACGGGAAGGTGGTTGGGTTCGAAGCGCTGCTGCGCTGGACAAATGCCAGCCTCGGCGAGATTTCGCCGGCACGGTTCATTCCCATTGCCGAGCAGACCGGGTTGATCGTTCCCATCGGCACCTGGGTGCTGGAACAGGCTTGCCACCAGATCAGGTCGTGGAGCGACCAGCTGGGCATGCCTGTCAAGATCGCGGTCAACCTGTCTCCGCGGCAGTTCCACCAGAAAGATCTGCTGGCCGTCGTCAGGCGTTGCCTGGACCAGAGCGGCGCCGACGCGGCCAGCCTGGAGCTCGAGATAACCGAAAGCACGACGATGGGCCATGCGGCGGAGGTCGAACTGGTGCTGCATCGGATCCGGCAGCTCGGCGTGAGCCTGTCGATCGACGATTTCGGCACCGGCTATTCCAGCCTGGCGTACCTGAAACGTTTCCCGGTGCAGGCGCTGAAAATCGATCGCGCTTTCGTGCGCGACCTGGGCACCGATTCCGGCAGCGAGGCAATCATCCAGTCCATCATGAGCCTGGCGCATGGATTGAAACTGAGGGTGATCGCGGAAGGCGTCGAGACCGAAACGCAGCTGGACTTCCTGCGCAGGCTTTCCTGCGACGAATACCAGGGATTCCTGTTCAGCCGCCCGGTCGAGGCTGCCGACGTGATGGCGCTTTATCGCCTGGACAGAACCTGAACGGCGAAACGTGAACGGCCGGCGCAGGCTGGCGCACGGCGCCTTTCCCGACATTCCGGCCCCTGCCTGAACCCTGCATCGACATTATTCCGACAATTATGCTTGTCTTATGTCTTATATAAGACTAGTTGCAGTATAATGCTGATGGGAACGGAAAACCGCCGACTCCCGACTTTCTTCCACACCCTATCCGAAGAGCACATTCATGCTAGCTGCCTACCGCTCCCACGTCGCCGACCGCGCGTCCCTGGGCATTCCTCCGCTCCCGCTGTCCGCACCGCAGACCGTCGACCTGGTGGCGCTCCTGAAAAACCCGCCGGCCGGCGAAGAAGCCTTCCTGGTCGACCTGATTACCCACCGTGTTCCCGCAGGCGTGGACGATGCCGCCCGCGTCAAGAGCGCCTTCCTGGAGAAGGTTGCCAAGGGCACCGAGTCCAGTCCGCTGGTTTCGCGCGAACTGGCAACCCGTTTGCTTGGCACCATGCTCGGCGGCTTCAACATCAAGCCCATGATCGACCTGCTGGACGACCCTGCGGTCGGCGCGGTCGCTGCCGAAGGCCTGAAGAAGACGCTGCTGATGTTCGACTACTTCCACGATGTCAAGGACCTGGCCGACAAGGGCAGCGCCAACGCGAAGGAAGTGCTGCAGTCGTGGGCGGACGCCGAGTGGTTCACCTCGCGTCCCGAAGTGCCGCAAAGCCTGACCCTGACCGTGTTCAAGGTGACTGGCGAAACCAATACCGACGACCTGTCGCCGGCGCCGGACGCGACCACCCGCCCGGACATCCCGATGCATGCGCTGGCGATGCTGAAGAATGCACGCCCCGGCATCTACCCTGACGAGCCGGGCAGGATCGGC
This sequence comes from uncultured Noviherbaspirillum sp., assembly GCA_963522035.1. Taxonomy (GTDB): domain Bacteria; phylum Pseudomonadota; class Gammaproteobacteria; order Burkholderiales; family Burkholderiaceae_D; genus Noviherbaspirillum_A. The sequence goes on from CAUQYP010000275.1 coordinate 3,814, forward strand.
CCGATCAGCCAGCTCGACGCGCTGAAGGCCAAGGGCAACCTGGTCGCCTATGTCGGCGACGTGGTCGGCACCGGCTCCTCGCGCAAGTCGGCGACCAACTCGGTGCTGTGGTTCACCGGCGAAGACATTCCGTTCATCCCGAACAAGCGCTTCGGCGGCGTCTGCCTGGGCAACAAGATCGCCCCGATCTTCTACAACACGATGGAAGACGCCGGCGCCTTGCCGATCGAGCTCGACGTGTCGAAGATGGACATGGGCGACGTGATCGAACTGCGTCCGTACGAAGGCCGCGCCTACAAGAACGGCGAAGTCATTGCCGAATTCACGGTCAAGTCCGACGTGCTGTTCGACGAAGTGCGCGCCGGCGGCCGTATTCCGCTGATCGTCGGCCGCGGCCTGACCGCCAAGGCGCGCGAAGCGCTGGGCCTGGCGCCGTCGACGCTGTTCCGCCTGCCGCAGAACCCGGCTGCCTCGAACAAGGGCTTTTCGCTGGCGCAGAAGATGGTCGGCCGCGCCTGCGGCCTGCCGGAAGGCCAGGGCGTGCGCCCCGGCACCTACTGCGAACCGAAGATGACCACCGTTGGCTCCCAGGACACCACCGGCCCGATGACTCGCGACGAATTGAAGGACCTGGCCTGCCTCGGCTTCTCGGCCGACCTGGTCATGCAGTCGTTCTGCCACACCTCGGCCTACCCGAAAGTGGTGGACGTGAAGATGCACAAGGAACTGCCGGCCTTCATGTCGAACCGCGGCGGCGTTGCGCTGCGCCCCGGCGACGGCGTAATCCACTCCTGGCTCAACCGCCTGCTGCTGCCGGACACCGTCGGCACCGGCGGCGACTCGCATACCCGCTTCCCGATCGGCATTTCCTTCCCGGCCGGTTCCGGCCTGGTCGCGTTCGCCGCCGCCACCGGCGTGATGCCGCTGGACATGCCGGAGTCGGTGCTGGTGCGCTTCAAGGGCGAGATGCAGCCCGGCGTCACGCTGCGCGACCTGGTCAATGCAATCCCGCTGTATGCGATTCGCCAAGGCATGCTGACCGTGGAAAAGAAGGGCAAGAAGAACATCTTCTCCGGCCGCATCCTTGAAATCGAGGGCTTGCCCAAGCTGAAGGTCGAGCAGGCGTTCGAGTTGTCCGACGCATCGGCCGAGCGCTCCGCCGCCGGCTGTACGGTGCACCTGGATAAAGAGCCGATCATCGAATACATGACGTCCAATATCACGCTGATGAAGTGGATGATCGCCAACGGCTACCAGGACAAGCGCACGCTGGAGCGCCGCATCCGCGCGATGGAAGCCTGGCTGGCCAAGCCGGACCTGCTGGCGCCGGACGCCGACGCCGAGTATGCGGCTGTCATCGAGATTGACCTGGCCGACATCCACGAGCCCATCGTCGCCTGCCCGAACGACCCGGACGACGTGAAGACACTGGCTGAAGTCGCCGGCGACAAGATCGACGAGGTGTTCGTCGGTTCCTGCATGACCAACATCGGCCATTTCCGCGCAGCCTCCAAGCTGCTGGAAGGGAAGTCCGACATCCCGGTCAAGCTGTGGATCGCGCCGCCGACCAAGATGGACGCGCAGGTGCTGACCTCCGAAGGCCATTACGGCAACCTCGGCCGCACCGGCGCCCGGATGGAAACGCCGGGCTGCTCGCTGTGCATGGGCAACCAGGCGCAGGTGCGCAAGGGCGCGACCGTGATGTCGACCTCGACCCGCAACTTCCCGAACCGCCTGGGCGTGGACACTCGCGTCTACCTCGGTTCGGCCGAGCTGGCCGCGGTCTGCTCGATGCTGGGCCGGATTCCGACGAAGGAAGAGTACATGGCCAACACCAGCGCGCTGGACGGGAACGAGGCCGACATCTATCGCTACATGAACTTCGACAAGCTCGAGGAGTTCAGCAAGGTGGCGGAGTCAGTGCAGATGTAAGGAGTAACGCGCTGCGCGATGCGGCGCCTGCAGGGACAAGGGCCAGGCTTGATGCCTGGCTCTTTTTATTATTTTCCTGCAGCGCATTAGCGTATTTTCATGTTGGCTTGCCCTGGCGCCGTTGCCGTTCCGCGCAGCGACAGTTGCCGTTGCCGTTCCGCGCAGCGACAGTTGCCGTTGCCGTTGCCCGCGCAGCGACAGTTGCCGTCGCAGTTGCCCGCGCAGCGACAGTTGCAGTTGCAGTTGCCGTTGCCGTTGCCGTTGCCGTTGCCGTTGCCGTTGCCGTTGCCGTTGCCGTTGCAGTTGCAGTTGCCGTTGCCGTTGCTTTTGACGCGGCTTTTGACGTGGGCCCCCGTTGATGACGCCACGTCGCTGGTGCCG
>CAUQYP010000276.1:0-6083 GCA_963522035.1 uncultured Noviherbaspirillum sp.
TTATCCGTTTCAGCCCCTGGCGACGCGTCGCCGTCTAACGGGGATCCACGTCAAAGGCAGCGTCAAAAGCAGAAGCAACTGTCGCTGCGCGGGCAACTGCAACAGCAACTGTCGCTGCGCGCAACAAGCAATATCGCTTACAGGCCGGCTGGGCTAGCCAGCACAACACTGCCCAATGCCGCCGCCGCCGGTGCGCGCTCCCCGGCCCCCGCCGGAACGGGCTGAACTCCCGATCTCTATGGCATAATCGCAGACTGTTTACCGACACCTGCGCGCTGCGCTTCCCCCGACCATGGCTCAAACTCTGTACGACAAACTCTGGGATTCCCACGTCGTTGATACTGGCGACGATGGCACCACGATGCTTTACATCGACCGCCACCTGCTGCATGAAGTCACCAGTCCGCAGGCATTCGAAGGGCTGAAGCTGGCAGCGCGCCAACCCTGGCGCAATTCCGCCAACCTGATGGTCGCCGACCATAACGTGCCGACCACCGACCGCGCCGAAGGCATCGCCGACCCGATTTCCCGGCTGCAGGTCGAGACGCTGGACCAGAACGCCAGTACCTACAACCTGACTTATTTCAACATGCGCGACCGGCGCCAGGGCATCGTCCACGTGATCGGGCCTGAGCAGGGCGCGACGCTGCCGGGCATGACGGTCGTCTGCGGCGACTCGCACACGTCCACCCACGGCGCGTTCGGTTGCCTGGCGCACGGCATCGGCACCTCCGAGGTCGAGCACGTGCTGGCCACGCAGACGCTGCTGGGCAAGAAATCCAAGGCGATGCTGGTGCAGGTCGACGGCGCACTGCCGGCCGGCGTCACCGCCAAGGACATCGTGCTGGCCGTGATCGGCAAGATTGGCACGGCGGGCGGCACCGGCTACGCAATTGAATTCGGCGGCTCGACCATTCGTGCGCTGTCGATGGAAGGCCGGATGACGGTGTGCAACATGGCCATCGAAGCCGGCGCCCGCGCCGGCATGGTGGCGGTGGACCAGACCACCATCGACTACGTCAAGGGCCGTCCGTATTCGCCGGTGGGGCCGCACTGGGACCGCGCGGTCGACTACTGGCGCACGCTGCATTCCGACCCGGGTGCGCGTTTCGACCTGGTGGTGACCCTGAACGCCGCCGAGATCAGGCCGCAGGTGACCTGGGGCACCTCGCCCGAGATGGTGGTGTCCATCGACGGCCGCGTGCCCGACCCGGACAAGGAAAAGGACGCCGTCAAGCGCGACGCCATCGAAAAGGCGCTGGTCTACATGGCGCTGAAACCGAACACCGCGATCGAGGACATCCGCATCGACAAGGTCTTCATCGGTTCCTGCACCAATTCCCGCATCGAGGACCTGCGCGCCGCCGCGGCGGTGGTGCGCGGCAAGTTCCGCGCGTCGAACGTGAAGCTGGCGATGGTGGTGCCGGGCTCGGGCCTGGTCAAGGAACAGGCCGAGCGCGAAGGCCTGGACCGCATCTTCCGCGACGCCGGCTTCGAATGGCGCGAGCCGGGCTGCTCGATGTGCCTGGCGATGAACGCCGACCGGCTGGAGCCGGGCGAGCGCTGCGCGTCCACCTCGAACCGCAACTTCGAGGGCCGCCAGGGCGCCGGCGGACGTACCCACCTGGTCAGCCCGGCAATGGCCGCCGCCGCCGGCGTAATGGGCCATTTCGTCGACGTGCGCTCGCTGTGAGCGGCAACAACGGAACAGGAAAGCAAACCACATGAATAAATTCACGCTGCTCGATGGACTCGTCGCCCCGCTGGACCGGGCCAATGTCGACACCGACGCCATCATTCCCAAGCAATTCCTGAAGTCGATCAAGCGCAGCGGCTTCGGCCCCAACCTGTTCGACGAATGGCGCTACCTCGACCATGGCGAACCCGGCATGGACAACAGCAAGCGTCCGCTGAACCCGGACTTCGTGCTGAACCAGCCGCGATACCAGGGCGCCTCCATATTGCTTGCGCGCAAGAACTTCGGCTGCGGCTCGTCGCGCGAGCATGCGCCGTGGGCGCTGGAACAATTCGGTTTCCGTGCCGTGATCGCGCCCAGCTTCGCCGACATCTTCTTCAACAACTGCTACAAGAACGGCCTGCTGCCGATCAAGCTGACCGAAGGCGAGGTCGACCAGCTGTTCAACGAAGTCAAGGCATTCCCGGCTTACCGCCTGGTCGTGAACCTGGAGCAGCAGACTGTCTCGACGGCCAACGGCAGCAGCGTGTTTTCCTTCGACATCGACGCCTTTCGCAAATTCTGCATGATCAACGGCCTGGACGACATCGGCCTGACCCTGCAAAAAGCCGACAAGATCCGCGCATTCGAGGAACGCCACCTGGCCGCGCAGCCCTGGCTGGCCAACACCATCTGACCTTCACGGAAAACCATAATGAAAATAGCAGTCCTGCCGGGCGACGGCATCGGTCCCGAAATCATCGAGCAGGCAGTGCGCGTGCTGCAATCGCTGGACGAACAGTTCGAACTCGAAACCGCACCGGTCGGCGGCGCCGGGTACGAGGCGCATGGCCATCCGCTGCCGGACGGCACGCTGAAGCTGGCGCAGGAAGCCGACGCGGTGCTGTTCGGCGCGGTCGGCGACTGGAAATACGACACGCTGGACCGCCCGCTGCGGCCGGAGCAGGCCATCCTCGGCCTGCGCAAGAACCTGAAGCTGTTCGCCAACCTGCGGCCGGCCATCCTCTACCCGGAACTGGCCGGCGCGTCGACGCTGAAGCCGGAAGTGGTGTCCGGGCTGGACATCTTGATCATTCGCGAACTGACCGGCGACATCTACTTCGGCCAGCCGCGCGGCGTGCGCATCGCGGTTGATGGTCCGTTCAAGGGCGAGCGCGAAGGTTTCGACACCATGCGCTATGCCGAGCCGGAAATCCGCCGCATCGCGCATGTCGGCTTCCAGGCCGCGCAAAAGCGCGGCAAGCGCCTGACCAGCGTCGACAAGGCCAACGTGCTGGAAACCTTCCAGTTCTGGAAGGACATCGTGACAGACGTCCACAAGGAATACCCGGACGTCGCGCTCGACCATATGTATGTCGACAACGCGGCGATGCAGCTGGTGCGGGCGCCGAAAAAGTTCGACGTGATCGTCACCGGCAACATGTTCGGCGACATCCTGTCCGACGCCGCCGCGATGCTGACCGGCTCCATCGGCATGCTGCCGTCGGCCTCGCTGGACGCGGCCAACAAGGGCCTGTACGAGCCGTCGCACGGCTCCGCGCCAGACATCGCCGGCAAGGGCGTTGCCAATCCGCTCGCCACCATCCTGTCTGCCGCGATGATGCTGCGCTATTCGCTGGACCGGGCCGAGCAGGCCGACCGCATCGAAGCGGCGGTCAAGAAAGTGCTGGCGGCAGGCCTGCGTACGCCGGACATTTATGAAGAAGGCACCACCCGCGTCGGCACCCGCGAAATGGGCGATGCGGTGGTGAAGGCGCTGGCGTCCTGAGCCGGCGTCACAGATATAGTCAATCAGATATTCCGGGGAATAAAGATGAAACTCGTAGGCTTGGTAGGTTGGCGCGGCATGGTGGGCTCGGTCCTGATGCAGCGCATGCAGGAAGAGGGCGATTTTGCCGAGATCGAACCGGTGTTCTTCTCGACATCGAACGCCGGCGGCCGCGCGCCGTCGCAGGCGAAGAATGAAACCGCACTGAAGGACGCCAACGACATCGAGGCGCTGAAGAAGTGCGAGATCATCCTCACCTGCCAGGGCGGCGACTACACCAGCGAGATCTTCCCCAAGCTGCGCGCGGCCGGTTGGAACGGCTACTGGATCGACGCCGCTTCCACGCTGCGGATGAACGACGACGCCATCATCGTGCTCGACCCGGTCAACCTCGACGTGATCCGCACCGCGCTGTCGCGCGGCGTGAAGAACTACATCGGCGGCAACTGCACGGTGTCCTGCATGATGATGGGCCTGGGCGGCCTGTTCCAGCATGACCTGATCGACTGGATGACGTCCATGACCTACCAGGCCGCATCCGGCGGCGGCGCGCAGCACATGCGCGAACTGCTGACCCAGTTCGGCTCCATCAACGCCGAAGTCAGGGCGCTGCTGGACGACCCGGCCTCGGCCATCCTCGAAATCGACCGCAAGGTGCTGGCCAGGCAGCATGCGATGAGCGCCGAGGAGACGCAGCAGTTCGGCGTGCCGCTGGGCGGCAACCTGATCCCGTGGATAGACAAGGACCTCGGCAACGGCGTCTCGCGCGAGGAGTGGAAGGCCGGCGCCGAGACCAACAAGATCCTCGGCCGCGGCGACGCGTTCGGCGCTGGCGCCAGGCCGGCCATCGCGGTCGACGGCCTGTGCGTGCGCATCGGTGCGATGCGCTGCCATTCGCAGGCGCTGACCATCAAGCTGAAAAAGGATGTGCCGCTGGACGAACTCAACGACATCATCGCCAGCAACAACCAGTGGGTGAAACTGGTGCCCAACACCCGCGAGGCGTCGATGAAGGACCTGACCCCGGCCGCGGTCACCGGCAGCCTGACCATCCCGGTCGGCCGCCTGCGCAAGATGCAGATGGGTGGCGAATACCTGTCCGCCTTCACGGTCGGCGACCAGCTGCTGTGGGGCGCCGCGGAACCGCTGCGCCGGATGTTGCGTATCGTCCTCGAGGCTTGACAATCGCCGCCTCAGGTCGTAGATTGTGTTTCCTAAGCGCAATGTCTACCCGTCAGACCACCGGTGACAACCGGATTTGACGGGTTTGCTTTATCGAGCCAGGGGCGCGTGCTTGCAAGCGCCAGTATCACGGTGATAAGGTGAAATTTCCCGATCGAAGCCACTTTGGCGCAGTCCGGCAGAGCCGGATGTGCCGCGGAATGACCCTCTATGCCCAAGAAAACAATTGAAAAAAATTCCAGGAAACTGCAGTCGAAAGCCTGGAAGGCATTAGGGGCGGCAGTGGTGTCCGCCGCCATGCTGGGCAGCGCCGGCGCCGCCGGCCTGGGTCAGCTGACCGTGCTGTCCTCTCTCGGACAGCCGCTGCTGGCCGAGATCGAGCTGACATCCGTGAGCCGCGAGGAGGCAGGCAACGTCTCGGTCAGGCTGGCGCCGGCGTCGGCATTCAGGCAGGCCAACATCGACTACAACCCGGCGCTGGCCAACCTGCGGTTTGCCATCGAGCAGCGCGGTAACCGGCAGATTGTCAGGATTACTTCGCCGCAGCCGGTTAACGAACCGTTCGTCGATGTCTTGTTGGAAGTAAACAGCAACGGCAGCCGACTGTTGCGCGAATACGTCGTATTGCTCGACCCGCCCGGCACGCGCCGCGCGCAACCTGCCGAAACCGCACCAGCGGCTGCAGGCAGCGCCGCCACAGCTGCCGCACCGACTGCACCGGCAGCGGCCACGCGCCGGCAGGCCCCCCCGGCGCCGTCTCCGGCCGCTGCGCCAGCGGCAGAGGCCGGCGCGAACGGAGGCGCAAACAGCTATGCCGTCAAGCGCGGCGACACGCTGGCCGAGATTGCGGGCCAGGTGAAGCCGGAAGGCGTGTCGCTCGACCAGATGCTGGTCGCGCTGCAGCGCGCCAACCCGAATGCCTTCATCGGCGAGAACATCAATCGTTTGCGCTCGGGCCAGATACTGGCCGTGCCGGGCGCGGAAGCGGCGCGCGCGGTGCCGAACGGCGAAGCCCGCCGCATCGTCGTCGCGCAGTCGGCCGACTTCAACAATTATCGCAACCGGCTGGCAAGCCAGGTTGCCGGCAGCAGCAGCGGCCAGGGGGAGGGCGGCCAGCTCGCCTCCGGCAGGATTACCGCGAAAGTCGAGGAGCAGCGCAATCCCGCCGGCGAGTCGCGCGACCGCCTGCAGGTATCGCGCTCGGGCGCGCCGGCTGGCGCCGACGCCGAAGAACGCATTGCACAGGAAAAGGCGCTGGCCGAAGCCAACTCCCGCGTCCGGGAACTGGAAAAGACGGTCGGCGATCTCCAGCGCCTGCTGGAAATCCGCAACCGGGACCTGGCGGCGAAACAGAACCAGGCCGCCACGCCGGCCGCCGCAGCAGGATCCACCGCCGCGGCCACGCCGGCGCCGGTAACGCCGCCTGCCGCCGAGGCG
>CAUQYP010000277.1:0-6082 GCA_963522035.1 uncultured Noviherbaspirillum sp.
GGCGTAAGGTGTGCTGGCCGGCCGGCCGAAGCGCGCCGCCAGCCGGCCCGCCAGCGTGGTGGCGCCGGCCACGCTGACCTGCTGGCCCAGCACGGCGCGCACCGCCAGTTCGAATGGTTCGAACGAACCGGGTACGCGCAGGCCGGGCGCCTGGGCGATTGCCGCGGCCAGCAAATCATCCTGCGCAAGATGCGCCTCGATCGCGGCCGGATTGGCGTCGAGATCGAACTGGCTGCGCACCCTGGCGGCCAGCGGCATCAGCAGGGGCGCCAGGCTGCCTGCCGCTTCGACCCTGACCTGGCTGCGCGCGGCCAGGTGGGAAACCCGCAACCAGCCTTCGACGCCGCCCAGCCGCACGCTGCGCACATAGTGGAGTTCGCCGCCCTCTTCCTGAACGGCCTCGACGCCGGGAATGGCGCGGGTAGCGAGGTAGCGCATCATCTGCGTCCAGGCATAGGGCGGACGATAAGCCAGCCGTATCGTCAGCGCGCCGCCGGTCGCGCCGTCGCCGCCAGCACGGCGCAAGGCGCCCGGCGCCATCCGGTAGCGGCTGGCAAACAGTGCGTTGAAACGCCGCACGCTGCGAAAGCCGGCGGCATAGGCGACATCCGGCATCGGCAGCGCGGTTTCCTGCAGCAGCTTCTTGGCAAACAGCAGCCGCTGGGTCTGCGCCAGTTCCACCGGCGTCACGCCGAAGTGGGCGAGCAGGATACGGCGCACCTGGCGCGACGACAGGCCGATGTCGTGCGCCAGCCTTTCCAGCGGCGCGCCGCCTGCATCGTCGTCCTCGGCTTCATTCAGCGCGCCCGCCGCGATCCGTTGCCAGACCGCGAACGCCAGGTTCTGCTGCAGCGCGTAGGGCGCAAGCTCCGGCCGGCAGCGCAGGCAGGGCCGGAAGCCCGCTGCCTCGGCCGCCGCGGCGGATTGGAAGAAGACGCAGGATGACCGGCGCGGCGCCCGCACCGCGCAGACCGGGCGGCAGTAGATGCCGGTGGTTCTCACGCCGGTGAAGAACAGTCCGTCGAAGCGGGCGTCGCGCGCCAGCAGCGCGCGGTAGCAGCTGTCGGGATCGGGATGGTTGTCGGTGGCGGCTTGCATGCAGCTGTTTATACGCGCGGCGCCGGGGTGCGTCTAGCCGTTTTCGGACGGCAGCCTGGTGAACATAGTAAGTTGACCGCACAAGCCTGGCGAAGGACTTATAAACCCGTATTTCTACTACCTTACCGGCCCGCCTGTCTTTGGAGTAATCTTTGATGGCATTTCAAAATTACAAGATCAACGACAAAAGGACGAGACAATGAACTATCAGCTGATTGCCGCCGCCGCGGCTTTTGTGGCTTGCGGCGCCGCCGGCGCCAAGGACATCCGCATCGCCCACGTGTACGACAAGACCGGGCCGCTGGAAGCCTATGCGAAGCAGACCCAGGTCGGGCTGATGATGGGCCTGGACTACGCCACCGGCGGCACCATGATGGTCAATGGCAACAAGCTGGTGGTGATCGAGAAGGACAACCAGGGCAAGCCGGACGTCGCCAAGTCGCAGCTGGCCGCCGCCTATGCGGACGACCGCGCCGACATCGCGGTGGGCCCGACCAGCTCCGGCGCTGCGCTGGCGATGCTGCCGGTAGCCGAGGAATACAAGAAGATCCTGCTGGTCGAGCCGGCGGTGGCCGACGCCATCACCGGCGAGAAGTGGAACCGCTACATTTTCCGCACCGGCCGCAACTCGTCGCAGGACGCGATCTCGAATGCCGTGGCGCTGGACAAGGAAGGCGTCACCATCGCCACCATGGCGCAGGACAATGCGTTCGGCCGCGACGGCGTCAAGGCGTTCAGGGAATCGCTGAAGAAGGCCAAGCTGGCGCACGAGGAATACCTGCCGGGCACCACCACCGACTTCACCGCCGGCGCGCAGCGGCTGTTCGACTCGCTGAAGGACAAGCCGGGCCGCAAGATCATCTTCATCCTCTGGGCCGGCGGCAACCCGTTCAAGATCGCCGACCTTGACCCGAAACGCTATGGCATCGAGATTGCCACCGGCGGCAACATCCTGCCGGCCATGACGGCCTACAAGAACTTCCCCGGCATGGAAGGCGCGGCCTACTACTACTTCGGCATTCCGAAGAACCCGGTCAACAGCTGGCTCGTGACCGAGCATTACAAGCAGTTCAAGCAACCGCCCGATTTCTTCACGGCCGGCGGCATGTCGGCAGGCATTGCGCTGGTCGAGGCGCTGAAGAAGACCGGCGGCGCAACAGACACCGAGAAGCTGATCTCGGCGATGGAAGGCATGAGCTTCGAGTCGCCCAAGGGCAAGATGACCTTCCGCAAGGAAGACCACCAGGCGATGCAGTCGATGTACCACTTCAAGATCAAGGTCGATCCGGCATTTGCCTGGGGCGTGCCGGAACTGGTGCGCGAGATCAAGCCGGAAGAGATGCAGATCCCGATCCGCAACAAGCGCTGATCCTTCACACCACGGAGCAGACGGCATGACATCGCCCTCGCTGGAAACCCGCGACCTGACGATACGCTTCGGCGGCCACGTGGCCGTCAACGCGGTGTCGTGCGCCTACCAGGCCGGCACGCTGACGGCCATCGTCGGCCCCAACGGCGCGGGCAAGACCACGTACTTCAACCTGATCTCGGGCCAGTTGAAGCCCAGTGCCGGCAGCGTGCTGCTGGACGGGCAGGACATCAGCGCCCTGCCCGCCTCGGCGCGCTGCCATGCGGGCCTCGGCCGTGCGTTCCAGCTGACCAGTCTCTTCCCGGGCCTGACGGTCATGGAAAACGTGCGGCTGGCGCTGCAGTCGAAAAAGCGGCTGGGGCTGGATTTGTGGCACGTGTGGAGCGACCACAAGGCGCTGGTCGCGCGGGCCGACCAGGTGCTGGAAAGCGTGGCGCTGGCCAGCCGGCGCGACACGCTGGCGGCGCTCCTGCCGCATGGCGACCAGCGCAAGCTGGAAGTGGGTTTGCTGATGGCGCTGGACCCGGTGGTCTACATGTTCGACGAACCGACCGCCGGCATGAGCGTGGACGAAGTGCCGGTCATCCTCGACCTGATCCGCACGCTGAAGAAAGACCGCAGCAAGACCATCCTGCTGGTCGAGCACAAGATGGACGTGGTGCGCGAACTGGCCGACCGCATCATCGTGCTGCACAACGGCACCCTGATGGCCGACGGCGAGCCGGACGCGGTGATCGCGTCGCCGGTGGTGCAGCAGGCCTACCTCGGCCTGGCCCCGGTGGAGGAAGCCGCATGAGCATGCCCGCGCCGCTGCTGAAACTGTCGGCGGTGGAAACCCGCATCGGGGCCTACCACATCCTGCACGGCGTCGACTTCGAAGTGCCGCGCGGCCAGTTGACCATGCTGCTGGGCCGCAACGGCGCCGGCAAGACGACCACGCTGCGCACCATCATGGGCCTGTGGCAACCCAGCGCCGGCAGCGTGCAGTTCGACGGCCGCGAGATCGGTGGCCTGGCGACGCCCGAGATTGCGCGGCTGGGCATTGCCTACGTGCCGGAAAGCATGGGCATTTTTTCCGACCTGTCGGTGCGCGACAACATGGTGCTGGCGGCGCGCGGCGCGCGACGCGCGGAAGATATCGATGCGGCGCGCCTGGACTGGATCTTCAGCCTGTTTCCCGCGATGAAGACTTTCTGGCTGCACCCGGCCGGCAAGCTGTCCGGCGGCCAGAAGCAGATGCTGGCGGTGTCGCGCGCCATCGTCGAGCCAAGGAAGCTGATCCTGATCGACGAGCCCAGCAAGGGGCTGGCGCCGGCCATCATCGCCAACATGATCGCCGCCTTCCGCGAGCTCAAGAACACCGACACCACCATTTTGCTGGTCGAGCAGAACTTCAACTTTGCCAAACAGCTGGGCGATACAGTCGCGGTAATGGACGACGGCCACATCGTGCACCGTGGCGCCATGGCCGAGCTGGCCGAAGACGGCGACCTGCAGACGCGGCTGCTCGGGCTGTCGCTGGCTGCGCATCAATAGGAGCGAGACCACGCATGCCCGCCATTCCACTGAATACCTCCGTTGCGCCGCCGCGTGCCGCCGCCATCGACTGGGCGCCGCTGCTGCTCACGCCGCTGCTGGCACTGGCCGCGCTGCCGCTGGTCGGATCGGCAAGCACCTGGATCACGCTGACCGCGGCCGGCCTGGCGATGGGCATGATCATCTTCATCATTGCGTCTGGCCTCACGCTGATCTTCGGACTGATGGACGTGCTCAACTTCGGCCACGGCGTGTTCATCGCGCTCGGCGCCTTCGTCGCGGTGTCGGTGCTGGGCGCCGTGCCGGACTGGACCACGGCCGACAACCTGGGCCTGAACCTGGCCGCCATCGGCCTGGCGACGCTGGCCGCCATGGTCGCGGCCGGTGCGGCCGGCTGGCTGTTCGAGCGGCTGCTGGTGCGCCGGGTCTACGGCCTGCACCTGATGCAGATCCTCATCACCATGGGCGGCATGGTGGTGGGCGAAGAGCTGATCAAGATGGTTTGGGGCCCGCAGATGATCGCACTGGAAGTGCCCACGGCCTTGCGCGGCGCGCTGCTGTTCGGCGACGCGGCCATTGAAAAATACCGGCTGCTGGCGGTCGCCGTGGGACTGGTGGTATTCATTGCGCTGCTGCTGGTGCTGAACCGCACCAAGCTCGGCCTCCTGATCCGCGCCGGCGTGCAGGACAAGGAAATGGTCGAGAGCCTGGGCTACCGGATACGCCGGCTCTTCGTCGGCGTCTTCGTCGCCGGTTCGGCGCTGGCCGGCCTGGGCGGCGTGATGTGGGGGCTGTACCAGCAGGGCGTGGTGCCGCAGATGGGCGCGCGGGTGAACGTGCTGATCTTCATCGTCATCATCATCGGCGGCCTGGGCTCCACCGCCGGCTGCTTCGTCGGCGCGATGCTGGTCGGCCTGCTTGCCAACTACACCGGCTTCCTCACGCCCAAGCTGGCGCTGTTTTCCAACATCCTGCTGATGGCCGCGGTGCTGCTGTGGCGGCCGCAAGGCCTTTATCCGGTGACCAACCGATGATTTCCCGCCTGTTTTCCCACGACCTGCCGCGCAGCCGGGCGCTGACGGTCATTTTGCTGCTGATCCTGTTCGGCCTGGCGTTCGCGCCCTTCCTGTTTCCCGGCGCGAAGGCGCTGAACGTGGCCGCCAAGGTACTGATATTCATCGTGCTGGTCGCCAGCTACGACCTGCTGCTGGGCTATACCGGCATCGTGTCCTTCGCCCACACCATGTTCTTCGGCATCGGCGCGTACGGCGTGGCGATTGCCAGCAGCCGCATGGGGCCGACCTGGCTGGCGCTGGGCACCGGCGTCGCCGTCGCGGTGCTGCTGTCGCTGGCGCTGTCGTTTGCGATCGGCCTGTTCTCGCTGCGGGTGCGCGCGATTTTCTACGCGATGATCACGCTGGCGGTGGCGTCGGCCTTCCAGACGCTGGCGTCGCAGCTGTCCGATCTGACCGGCGGCGAGGACGGCATCAACTTCAAGCTGCCCGAACTGCTGTCGCCGGCCTACCGCTTCGCTGAAGAACGCTTCCTTGGGGCGTCGCTGGACGGCAAGTTCATCACCTACTACATCGTGTTCTTCTGCGCCGCGCTGTTGTTCCTGGCACTGCTGCGCATCGTCAACTCGCCGTTCGGCCGGGTGCTGCAGGCCATCCGCGAAAACGACTTCCGCGCCGAGGCGATAGGGTACCGGACGGTGGTCTACCGGACGCTGTCCAACGTGCTGGCGGCGGTGTTCGCCACGCTGGCGGGCGCCTTGCTGGCGCTCTGGCTGCGCTACAACAGCGCGGACACGTCGCTGTCGTTCGAGATCATGGTGGATATCCTGCTGATCGTCGTCATCGGCGGGATGGGGACGATGTATGGGGCGGTGTGCGGGGCGGTGCTGTTTATTCTCGCGCAGAGCTATCTGCAGGACCTGATGGCGGCCGGGGCGGGCGCGGCGCAGGGGGTGCCGTGGATGGCGGCGTTGTTGTCGCCGGATCGGTGGCTGCTGTGGCTGGGGGCCGGGTTTGTGTTGTCGGTGTATTTTTTTCCGACGGGGGTGGTGGGGAAGTTGAGAAA
>CAUQYP010000278.1:0-6037 GCA_963522035.1 uncultured Noviherbaspirillum sp.
GATCCACGTCAAAGGCAGCGTCAAAAGCAACTGCAACTGCAACTGCAACTGCAACGGCAACTGCAACTGCAACCGTCGCTGCGCGGGCAACGGCAACTTTAGCCGAATTTACGGGTACGGTCGCCGCGCGAGGCGCCATTACCGCCCGTCGAACCGGCACCGCGTCCACCACCAGACCCACCGCCACCCGGTCGCGTCCCCGGCGTCGCCGTGCGGGCGCGTGGCTGTGCAGCATTGCCGCGAGGCTGGCTATTCCGTCCCCCACCCCCATTGCCGCTGCGCAGCTGGATCGGTTGCGGCTTCGCGCTTGGGTCCGGCTCGAAGCCCGCAATGACTTCGCGCGGCAGGTCGCGCTTGATCAGGCGCTCGATGTCGCGCAGCATGATGTGCTCATCCACGCAGACCAGCGACACCGCTTCGCCGCTTGCGCCGGCACGGCCGGTACGGCCAATACGGTGCACATAATCTTCCGGCACATTCGGCAGGTCGTAGTTGACCACGTGCGGCAACTGGTCGATGTCGATGCCGCGCGCGGCGATATCGGTCGCGACCAGCACCTGCAGGCTGCCATCCTTGAACTCGGCCAACGCACGCGTGCGCGCCGTCTGGCTCTTGTTGCCATGGATCGCCATACCGCTGATGCCGTCCTTGCCCAGCTGTTCGACCAGCTTGTTTGCGCCGTGCTTGGTGCGGGTAAACACCAGCACCTGGCGCCAGTCGTGGGCCTTGATCAGGTGCGCCAGCAGCGGATGCTTGCGGTCGCGGTCGACCGGATGCACTTTCTGCGAAATGACTTCCACGGTCGAGTTGCGGCGGGCCACCTCGATCATCGCCGGCGCGTTCAGCAGGCCATCGGCCAGCGCCTTGATCTCGTCCGAGAACGTGGCCGAGAACAGCAGGTTTTGCCGCTTCGGCGGCAGCGCGGCGAGCACCTTGCGGATGTCGCGGATGAAGCCCATGTCCAGCATGCGGTCGGCTTCGTCCAGCACCAGGATCTCGATGCGCGACAGGTTGATGGTGCCCTGCTGCATATGGTCGAGCAGGCGGCCCGGGGTGGCGACCAGGATATCGACGCCCTGCTTCAGCAGCTTGATCTGCGGATGGATGCCGACGCCGCCGAAAATTACCGCGGACGTCAGCTTCAGGTATTTGCCATAGGTACGCACGCTTTCCTCGACCTGTGCCGCGAGTTCGCGGGTCGGGGTCAGGATCAGGGTGCGGATAGGGCGTTGGGCCGACGCCGGCTGCACGCCGGCCGCCGACAGGCGATGCAGGATGGGCAGGGTGAAGCCCGCGGTCTTGCCGGTGCCGGTCTGCGCGCCGGCCAGGAGGTCGCCGCCAGCGAGGACGGCAGGGATCGCCTGCTTCTGGATCGGGGTAGGGGTGGTGTAACCCTGGTCGGCAATGGCGCGTACGATTGCTTCGGACAAGCCGAGTTCATTAAATGACATAAAGCTCTATTGGATGGATCGGCCCGCCATGAGCGCCAGTTGCCGGCAGACGGATCGGGAAGTAGGAGGTCGGAATCGACAGCGGCAGCATACTGGCTGTGTGCCGCGGGCGGAGTATAGCAGGCGCGCCCGGCGAGCGCGCGAAGACTGGCGGGAAGGTCGCCTATTTGCTGGAAAACCGGGACAGGTGCGCCACCATCTGGGCAAACACTTTCGGGTTGCCGGCAATGATATCGCCCTTGTACAGGTAGTCGGATTCGCCGGCGAAGGTGCCGACGATGCCTCCGGCCTCGGTGATCAGCAGCGAGCCGGCGGCAGCGTCCCAGGGCTTCAGGCCTTTCTCGAAGAAACCGTCGAGCCGGCCGCAGGCGACATATGCCAGGTCCAGCGCGGCGGCGCCGGGACGGCGCAGGCCGGCAGTCTTCTCGGTCATGATCCTGAACATCTTCAGGTATTCGTCGATCAAGTCCAGGTTGGAAAAGGGGAAGCCGGTGCCGACCAGCGCATCGGCCAGCTTGTCGCGGCGCGTTACGCGGATACGTTTTTCGTTCAGGTAGGCGCCTGCACCCTTGGAGGCGGTAAACAGGTCGTTGCGGCTGGGGTCGTAGACCACGGCCTGCGTGATCTGGCCGCGGTGCTGCAGCGCGATCGATACGCAGTATTGCGGGAAGCCGTGGATAAAGTTGGTGGTGCCGTCGAGCGGATCGATGATCCAGACGTTTTCATTGTCGTCGTTCAGGTTGGCCGACGCGCCGGATTCCTCCGCCAGGATCGCGTGGTCCGGGTAAGCCCCCAGCAGCACCTCGATGATGGCCTGTTCCGCGGCCTGGTCGACTTCCGTGACGAAATCGTTATGGTTCTTTTCCGTCACCTGCAGGCGGTCGAGGTCGAACGAGGCGCGGTTGATGATCGCGGAAGCGCGGCGCGCGGCTTTGATAGCCGTGTTAATCATGGGATGCATAGAGGTTCCGTTAGAATAGCGGGTCCGTTGTAGGGCAATGAACCTGCAGGGAAGTAATTAATGAGCGATGCGGCCAGATCGGCAGGGCTGCCAGCGTGGTTCCGCAGAATGACGCTATTTTAAATGAAGCTGTTGGAATCCAGTATGTCTCTTTTCCGCCGGATCCGTTTTGTGCTGGTCGAAACCAGCCGTCCAGGCAATATCGGCGCCGCCGCGCGCGCCATGAAAACCATGGGCTTCTCCGAACTGGTGCTGGTGCGGCCACGCAGCGAGCATGCGCTGGCCGACGCGGAAGCCGTCGCCTTCGCCAGTGGCGCCCAGGATATCCTGGCAGGCGCGGTCATCGTGGAGTCGATCGAGGAAGCGCTGCAAGGCTGTAATTTCGCCGCCGCGGTCAGCGCCCGCTTGCGCGAATATTCGCCGCCCGTGCTGGCGCCACGCGCGCTGGCTTCCCACCTGGCGGCAAATGACGGGCTAATGGCGGCG
The DNA here is from genome assembly GCA_963522035.1 of uncultured Noviherbaspirillum sp. Classification (GTDB taxonomy): domain Bacteria; phylum Pseudomonadota; class Gammaproteobacteria; order Burkholderiales; family Burkholderiaceae_D; genus Noviherbaspirillum_A. The sequence goes on from CAUQYP010000278.1 coordinate 2,899, forward strand.
ATCGTGTTCGGCAACGAGCGATTCGGCTTGCCGAACGAGGTGGTTGAACGCTGCAACGTGCTGATTAATATCCCGGCAAATCCCGATTATTCATCGCTCAACCTGGCGCAGGCAGTGCAGGTCCTGGCCTACGAGTGCCGGCTGGCGGCGAGTGGCGACAACCTGCCGGACGCCGGAATTGGATTTCGTGGGGTCAGCGCCGATGTGACGCAGGTGGACGGCATGTATGCGCACCTCGAGCAGGCGCTCGTGGCGCTGGGCTTCCTCGACCCGGCAAGCCCGAAGAAGCTGATGCCGCGCATCAAGCGCATGTTTGCGCGCAGCGGGCTCGAAACCGAGGAAGTCAATATATTGCGAGGGATTGCGCGCCAGATTCTCAAGCATGCACCCGACAAGGCAGGTGGTGAGAGGCACAAGGATGAAAACGATTAATGGCGCGCCGCGCGGTCAGCGCGACGCGCCATATTGGTCCTGACAGGCGTCTGTCCAGGCTGGCAGATACAGCTTCAGTTCCAGGTCCGCAACAAGCCGACAGCCACGCCTTCCAGCGCAAACTCGTCCCGGCCAGGCTGGACCTGGATCGGTTCGAAGTCCGGATTCTCGGGCAGTAACTCAATCACGGAGCCGGACTTGCGGTAACGCTTCACCGTCACGTCGTCCCCCAACCGCGCCACCACGATTTGCCCGTTCTTGGCTGAATCGGCTTTCTTGACGGCCAGCAGGTCGCCATCCATGATGCCGGCGTCGCGCATCGACATGCCGCGTACCTTCAGCAGGAAATCCGGGCGACTGCGGAACAGCGACGGGTCGACCGTGTAATTGGCGGTCACATGTTCCTGCGCCAGGATGGGCGAACCCGCGGCTACCATGCCGAGCAGCGGCAAATTCAGCTGCAATATGCCGGCCGGTACCGTGGCCGGACGACTGCCCGGCTTGTCGTGCGCGTTGTCGGTCAGGCGGATGCCGCGCGATGTGCCACGCGAAATTTCGATAACGCCCTTGCGCGCAAGCGCCTGCAAATGCTCTTCGGCTGCGTTGGCGGAGCGAAAGCCGAGTGACTGTGCAATCTCGGCGCGGGTAGGAGGGAAGCCGGTGTTTTCAATGGCATCCCGGATCAGCCCGAGGATCTGTTCCTGGCGGGCGGTAAGTTTGAGCATGGAAGCACCTGGTAGTGGAAAGCGTTGCAGCGGAAATGTGTCACGCTGTTTGTAAGAACAGCCTGTATTTTTATACAGTGACGTTGTAAAAGCAAGCAGCCAGCGATGCAATTCACTGATTTTGTTATGGAAAATAACTGGAAAGCATTAAAGGCATTGAGCCGGACCCGCTTTCCACGTATGATTGCGGGTTTTCCTCTTCCCACACTCGTCTTGACGCCGGGGTGGGCGATTTGTCAATCCGTCCAAAAGGAGTTTGCATGCGTCATTATGAAATCGTATTTATCGTTCACCCGGACCAGAGTGAGCAGGTCCCGGCGATGATCGAGCGCTACAAGGGTATCGTTACTACCCGTGGCGGCGTTATCCACCGCGTGGAAGACTGGGGTCGTCGCCAGATGGCCTACATGATCCAGAAGCTCGCCAAGGCGCATTACGTGTGCCTGAACATCGAGTGCGACAGCGAAACCCTGGCTGAAATCGAAACCGGCTTCAAGTTCAACGATGCCGTCCTCCGTCACCTGACCGTCAAGATGAAGCGCGCTGAAACCAGCCCGTCGCCGATGATGAAGGCAGTCCAGAAGGAAGACGCTGCAAAGTCGCACCGCGCCGAAGCCAGCGCTGCCTGAGGCAGGCAGGCGATCTAGCGGAGCGTGAACCAGTTTCAATTTGTTGCGACCATTGCCGAGCGCGAAGTCTTGCGCTACACCCCGGCAGGCATACCGATCGTCTCCGCCCGACTGCTGCATGTTTCGCAGCAGACCGAGGCGAAACTGCACAGGCGGGTGGAGTTTGAAATTGCCGCGATTGCCGCGGGCGAAATTTCAGGAAGACTCCACGATGCCGACCTCGGCGGGACCTACCGGTTTTCCGGTTTCCTCTCGCGCAAGAGTCGCAACAGTAAAAGCCTCGTATTTCATGTGACCGATTTCGAGACAGACACACAACATTCAGATACAGCTACAGGAGCCACAAATGGCATTCGGTAAAAAATTCGACAAGAGCAAGCTCAAGGAAAAGCGCAAGCAGCAAAACCCGCTGTTCAAGCGCAAGAAATTCTGCCGTTTCACCGCCGCCAAGGTCGAGCAGGTGGACTACAAGGACGTCGACACCCTGAAGGACTTCGTCCAGGAAAACGGCAAGATCATGCCGGCACGCCTGACCGGCACCCGCGCCCACTACCAGCGTCAGGTCGACACCGCGATCAAGCGCGCACGCTATCTCGCGCTGCTGCCGTACACCGACCTGCATAACGCGTAAGACGACTGGAATAGGAGAAAAACATGCAAGTCATTCTGTTAGATAAAGTCGTCAACCTGGGCAACCTTGGCGACGTGGTTCGCGTCAAGGACGGTTACGCACGCAACTTCCTGATCCCCAACCGCATGGCACGCCGTGCAACGCAGGCTGCGGTAGCCGAATTTGAAGTCAAGCGCGCCGACCTCGAAAAGGCCGCTGCCGAGAAACTGGCGGCATCGCAGGCGCAAGGCGAAAAAATGAACGGCCTGACCGTCCAGATTTCCCAGAAGGCCGGCGTTGACGGACGCCTGTTCGGTTCCGTCACCAATGCAGACGTCGCTGAAGCGCTGGGCAAGCAGGGTTTTAACATCGAGAAGGCGCAGGTCCGCATGCCGGCCGGCCCGATCAAGACCACCGGTGAGCATCCGATCACCGTGTCCCTTCACACCGACGTTACGGTTGAAATGACCGTGGCAGTGCAGGGCGAGCACGCGTAAGCAGTAGGTGCAGTTTCTAAAAAGCCGGGGCACATGCCCCGGCTTTTTTTATTTGAGCATTTTCATGCTGGCTTGCGCCAGAAGGGGCGCTTCCGCGCAGCGACAGTTGCCGTTGCATTAAGCCGCGCGCAGCGACAGTTGCCGTTGCAGTTGCAGTTGCCGTGGCTTTTGACGCGGCTTTTGACGCGGCTTTTGACGTGGGTCCCCGTTGATGACGCCACGTCGCTGGTGCCGAAATCGGATAAA
>CAUQYP010000279.1:0-6017 GCA_963522035.1 uncultured Noviherbaspirillum sp.
ACGGCAACGGCAACTGTCGCTACGCGGAACGTCAAATGCAACTGTCGCTGCGCGGGGCTTAATGCAACGGCAACTGTCACTGCGCGGAAGTGGCGCTTCTGGCGCACGCCAGCATGAAAATGCGCCAGGATAAAGGCCCGCACGCAGCGGGCCTCGATAGCAATCATGGACTATGGTCAGCGGCCAGGCCGGTGCGCCGACCATGCCCCGCTGTCAGCCGATTAGCCGAAAGCCTGGTTCAGGCTGCATAGGCCCGCAGTCGCTGCGCCGCCCCCTGGGCCTGGGAAAGCGCTGCCGCCTGCGCCTGCCGCGCCGCGGCTTCCGGGTCGATGGCGAGCCAGGCGCCGCGCAGTTCCCCCAGCAGGCGATGCGCTTCCTCAAGGTATTCCGGCTTGTTTTCCAGGTTGGCCTGGACCAGGCGATTGGCAATGAATTCATACAGCGCATCGAGGCTGCCGGCGATCTCGCCGCCCTGGGACTTGTCCAGGCTGGCGCGCAGGCCTTCCTCGATGATCCTGATCGCCTTGGAAATGGCGCGGCCCTTGGCGGCGATGTTTTTTGCGTGCATTTCAGTCAGCGCAATCGTCAGCGCCGTCAGCGCGCCGTCGAACAGCATCACGATCAGCTTGTGCGGACTGGCCGCCGCCACCCCGGTTTCAAGGCCGACACTGGCGTAGGCGTTGACGCCTTTCTGAACTGAACCAAACATTGATTTCTCCTTGAAGTCCGTGCGCCACAACGATATGGCCAGCCAGTGTTACCGCCCGGCTGTTTGCAATTTCACTTTCTTTAACGGCACTTCGGCTCGAATCATTAGAGCGCTTGAGGGAAAAATCGCGAGGAAAAGAGAAAGGAGGGATGAAGCAAAACAGGGACGTGCGGGTGTGCGCGACTGCCGCTCAACCCTGTCCGTAGGCCTGCGCAACGCGCTTGGCCGAGCCGGCGCTGTCGAGCATCGCGGCGACGCTGTCGCGCCAGGGCAGCATGATCTCCATCGCGGCCTGCTGGATCGCCAGCGCGTCGATGATGAACGCCTTCTTCGCCGCCATGAACGCGGCCGGCCGCAACGCCTGCCCTTCGCCGGCCTGCAGCTGCCGCATCAGCATGGAAACTTCGTCCTGCTGCTGCGCCCACTGCTCCCAGTCGCGTTGCGTGGTGGAGGCCAGTATCCGCTCCGACAACTGTTTCAACAGTGCATACATGGCCAGCACCTGGTCGTCGGTCATCATGGACATGCGCTCAGTTCGAGGTCGTCAGGTTGGCGATCTGCGTCAATTGCTGCGTCAGGTAGCTGCTGAGCGAATTGAGGCTGCTGATCTGGGTATCGAGCGCGGTGAACTGCTTGCGCAGCGCGGCTTCCTTGTTGACCAGGCGCGCCTGCTCGGCATCTTCCCGCTTCTTCAGGCTGGTGATGGACGCGTTCAGCCCCTCCATGCGCGAACTGAAGCTGCCTTTCTCGCCGATGAAGTTGTCGGCCATCGCGGCGAACTGCGACGCATAGCCGCGCGAGAAATTGATGGTGCCGCGGTCTCCGGTGATGCCGCCGGTGACGGACACCTGCAATCCCTTGGCATCGCCTTCCTGCGCAGTCAGTATGCGCCCGCTGCCGGTCGCCGCCTGGCCGTTGATGGTGCCCTCGATGTCCTTGCCTGGCGTGAGCACCGGGTTGGCGCCGAACAGCGCGGCCAGCGCCGTGCCGCCGACGACCAGCGAGGTCTTGCTGCCATAGGCGTCCGAGGTAATCGTGATCTTGCCGTCCACCGACTCCACCTTCATCACGGCGCCGCCGAATGCGCTGCTGCCGTTGATCTTCGCCTGCAGGTCGGCTGCCAGCGCGGCGCTGTCCTGGTAGGCGCTGCCCAGCTTGATGTCGCCCTGCTTGCCATTGATGGTCAGCGCCAGGATGTTGGCGCCATCGGCATAGCCGGTGGCGGCGCCAGCGGTGCCGGCGACCGAGGTCTGCGTTGCCAGTGCGGTAACCTTCAGCGCATACGAGCCGGCCTTGGTGTCATTGGTCGAGGTGGCATAGGACGCCAGGCTGTCGGTCGCCTTCCCGGCCGCGGCGAACAATCCGGCCACGTCGTTGAAGTTCGACTCCAGCGCCTTGTTGAGCTTGGCGCTGTCGACGGCCAGCGTGCCGTCCTTCTGGAACGCGACGCCTACTTCCGAGAGCCGGCTGAACTCGCCGTAGCCGCCGCCGATGGGCGCCGACATGACCGCGCGCAGTTGCGCCTGCGCGCCGCGGATCGACGAATCGCCGTTCAGGATGGCCGCGGTCCGGGTGGTTGCATCGTAGGCCGACGCATCCTTGAAGGTCTTGCTGATGGCGTTGTAGGCGGTGACGAACTTGTTGACCGCGGTGACCACGGAAGCGGTGTCGCGCGCGACCGTCACCGTAGTCGGCGTGCCGACATTGGTCTTGCTCAGGTTCAGCGTGACGCCGCTGATGACGTCGCTGATGGTGTTCGACGATTTTTTGACAGGCAGTCCGTCGATGGTCAGTTGCGCGTCCTGCGCCGCCATGGTTTCCGACAGGTGCTGGCCGGCGCTGCCCGCCGGGTCGCCGGCTGACGCGGCCGGATCGTGCCCGAGCAGGCTGGAAAGTCCGCCGCCGGTGTCGTTGCTGACCGTGATCTTCATGCTCGACGCCGCGCCGGTGGCGGCGTTGGTCAGCACCAGCCGGTTGGGCGAGGCGCCGCCGTCATTGACGATAGTGGCGTTCACGCCGATCTTCGCGCCGTTGATGGCGTCGCGGATGCCGGCCAGCGACGAATTGTTCGGGCCTATCGTTACCGTCTTGGCATCGGCGGTGCCCGGCGTGAAGACGGCGCTGGTGTATTTGCCGGTCGCCGGGTCCTTGACCGGGGCGGTGGCGTTGCCGCCGGCGTCGTTCGGCCCGGTGAGCGTCCCGAAGTCGAAGGTGATGGTGCCGGTGCCGATCGCGCTGGTGGTCGACGCCTGGCCCGCCGTCACCAGCTTCTGCGCCTGCGCCAGCTTGGACACTTCCAGCGCATACGTGCCGGGCGTGGCGCTAGCCGTCGCCTTGGCGCTCAGCACGGCCGCATCGGACGCCGTCGCCGTGGTCGACTGGAACTGCTGCACCGTGGCCAGCGAGCTGACCGCGGACTGGAAGGTCGCAAACGCGCTTTTCACCTGCCCGAATGCCGACACCTTGGCCTGGTAGGACGCTTCCTGCGTCTGCATGGCCGTCATCTTGCGGCCTTCCAGCGCCATCAGCTGGGTCACCATGGTGTTGATGTCCAGGTTGGAGCCTATTCCGGGAGCTGACAAGCCCATTTTGCGTTTCCTTCTCTATGCCTGCGTCTTGACGAACATGCCCTGGAACTTGTCGATCTGTTTCGAGATCGCCAGCAGTTCCTTCGATGGATATTGCCGCAGCACGGTGTCGGTGTCGGTGTCGACCACCTTGACGATGGTGCGGCCGGAGTCGTCATCGATGCTGAACTGGATGCTGCTCGCATGCACCTTCATTGCCGCGTTCAGTTCATCCACCCGCTGCTTCAGCTCGGCCGGATCAGCCTCGCCTGGCGTCGTGCCTGTCTTGCCGATGGCGGTTTCCTGCGGTGCGGCTGCCACTTGCCGTCGCGTTGCGACAGCCCCTTCCGGCTGGCTGCCCGCGATCCCCTGCACGGTGGACAAGGCACCGGCAGCTACTGGAGCGATGTTCATGATGCGCCCTTTCCTGGAATGACAAAACGGAAAACAGTCGCCCGTTTTCCGTTGTGTTCAAGAGAACGTCCTGTAATTTAGCCGGGACGACCTGCCGATTAGCCCCTCAGCAGCGACATCACGCTGTTCGGCAGCTGGTTGGCCTGCGCCAGCATCGCGGTGCCTGCCTGCTGCAGGATCTGGCTGCGGGTCATGTTGGCCGTTTCCTTCGCGAAGTCGGTGTCGGTGATGCGGCTCTTCGATGCCGACAGGTTCTCGGTCGTGGTTGCCAGGCCGGAAACGACCGAGCTGAAGCGGTTCTGCAGGGCGCCGAGGTCGGAGCGGCTGCTGTTGATGGTCTTCAGCGCGCCGTCGATGGCGTCCAGCGCTTTCTGGGCGCCGGCTGCGGTGGAGACGTCGACGTTTTCGATGCTGTCGACCGAAGACACGACGGTGGCAGCCGTGGTGCCGGCAGTCAGGCCTGCGCTGGCAGCGGCAGCGCCACCGACCACGATGCCGGCCGAGCTGTTGCTCGACAGGCTGACGGTGCCGTGGGTGGTCTGGGCGGCAGCAGCAACGTTGCCGGCGGTGATAGCCTGGGTGCCCACGGTCAGGCCGAGTTGTGCCTGCAGTGCGGTCTTGGCGGTGCCGGCAGCGGTCGCATCGGCTGCCGTGCCGTTCATGCCCAGCGAAACGTCGCGGCCGTCGGCGGCGGTCAGCTTGACGGCGCCGGTGGTGGCGTCGGCCGACGCGGTCACGCCGGTCTGCGAGCTGATCTTGTTGATCGCGGCAGCGACGTTGGCGCCCTGGCCGGCTGCGTTGGTGCCGGCGGCGACGGCGCCGACGTCCACGCCGTTGACACTGAAGGTGCCGGCTGCGACTGCGGTGAAGGCGGTCGCTGCGGAACCTTGTACGTTGTTCGCATTGGCTACCGCGGTCACGCCGCTCTGTGCCGACACGGCGTTGATGGCGTTGGCCACCGAGTAGGCGCTGGCGGCCGACTGGCCAGGCGCAGCGCCGACGTTGGAGGCGCCGACCTGCTGGCCGTTCAGGGTCAGGTCGCCGGCGGCCAGTGCGGTCGTCGTCGCGGTGCTGGTCACCTTGGCGCTGCTGGTCTGGCCGGCGCTGCCCAGTTCGGAAGTGCGTGCGCTGGCAATCTTGGCGATGGTGACGCGGTCGTTGGCGGTGTTGTTGGCGCCGATCTGGAAAGTCTGCGCATTGAACGAGCCATCCAGCAGCTTGACGCCGTTGAACGAGGAATTCTTGGAAACGCGGTCGATCTCGCTTTTCAGCGCGGTGACTTCGGTCTGCAGCGCGGCGCGGTCGGAGTCGCTGTTCGACGCGTTGGCGGCCTGCACCGACAGTTCACGCATGCGCTGCAGGTTGTCCGAGATCGAGCCCAGGTCGCCTTCGGCGGTCTGCGCCAGCGAGATGCCGTCGTTGGCATTGCGGGAAGCCTGGTTGGAGCCGCGGATCTGGGACGTCATGCGCTCCGAGATCGCCATGCCGGCAGCGTCGTCTTTCGCGCTGTTGATGCGCAGGCCGGAGGACAGGCGCTGCAGCGAAGTGGCCAGGCCGCTCGACGAGGTGGACAGGTTGCGTTGTGCATTCAGGGAAGCAACGTTGGTGTTGATGACGGACATGAGATTCTCCTAATAAACTGTTCAAGAAATCTGGCTTATTCGCCAGCCCGTTCGGTGCCCTGTTTGGCGTTCCCCGCGGGTTACAAGATAACTAACGGAGGGTCCGGGAAAAGCTTGAGGAAAATTTCGAAGTTTTTTTTGGAAAACCTTGACAGCCGGACCCGCACCTTGTTCGTGCTCTTCAACCAACGGCACGAAACCGCTAATCTTGTGCTTCCTGCAATTTCCCCGGCCGCGCGGCGGCCTCCTATCTATATGAACTGGACACTACTCTTCATCGCCGGCCTCCTCGAAGTAGGCTGGGCCATCGGCCTCAAGTACACCGAAGGCTTCACCCGCTTCTGGCCCAGCGTCGGCACCGCCGCCGCCATGGTGGCCAGCGTGGGCCTGCTCGGCATTGCGATGCGCGGCCTGCCGGTCGGCACCGCCTACGCGGTGTGGGTAGGCGTTGGCGCGGTCGGCACCGTGGCGCTCGGCATCGTGCTGTTCGGGGAATCGGCAAGTTGGCCCAGGCTGCTGAGCGTGGGGCTGATCGTGGCGGGCATCATCGGCTTGAAGCTGGCGGGCGAGTAGCGGGCGGGACCTGGTTCCGCGCAGCGACAGTTGCCGTTGCCCGCGCAGCGACAGTTGCCGTTGCCGTTGCCGTTGCTGTTGACGCGGCTTTTGACGTGGGTCCCCGTCGATGGCGACACGTCGCTGGTGCCG
>CAUQYP010000280.1:0-5977 GCA_963522035.1 uncultured Noviherbaspirillum sp.
AACGGGGATCCACGTCAAAGGCAGCGTCAAAAGCAACGGCAACGGCAACTGCAACTGTCGCTGCGCGGCAACGGCAACGGCAACTGCAACAGTCGCTGCGCGGGGCTCAACAGCAACGGCAACTGTCGCTGCGCGCAACAAGCAATATCGCTTGCAGGCCGGCTTCTGCAAGCCAGCACAAAACCGCTCTACGTCCCAGCGCTTTGCGCGGTAATGGTCCGGCCCAGCGCGGTCGGACGGACATTTTCCAGCCACTTGCGTATCCGTCCTGCGTCTGCCAGGCGTGAGGTCTTGCCCTTCGAATCGAGGAAGACCATGACGATGGGACGCCCCTCGATCTGCGTCTGCATGACCAGGCAGCGGCCCGCTTCGGAAATGTAACCGGTCTTTTGCAGGCCGATCTGCCAGTCGGGATTGTCGACCAGGTGATTGGAATTACGGTACTGCAGCATCGGCCCGCCCGGCTCCACCGCATATTTGCTGTCGGTCGAGTATTGCCGGATCAGCGGATGCTGGTGGGCGGCGACGACCAGCTTGGCCAGGTCCCGCGCCGTCGATACGTTATTGCTCGACAGGCCGGTGGAGTCCACGTAATGCGTGTTCACCATGCCCAGCGAACGTGCCCGCGCATTCATTGCAGCCACGAAGGCCGGCAGTCCGCCCGGATAGCTCCGGCCGAGCGCAGACGCGGCCCGGTTTTCGGAACTCATCAGCGCGATATGCAGCATGTTGCCGCGGGTCAGCTGGGAGCCGACGCGCAAGCGCGAATGGCTGAATTTCTCGCGGTCGATGTCCTCGTTGGTTACCGTAATCGGCTCGTCCATGTTCTGGTTGGCCTCGACCACGACCAGGCCGGTCATCAGCTTGGTGATCGATGCAATCGGCAGCGCGACCTGGGAATTTTTCTCGAACAGCACTTCGGCAGTCGACTGGTCAAGCACCAGCGCAGCATTCGACTTCAGGTCGAGCGGGTCGCGCGTCAGGTTGAGCCCGGCCAGGTCGCCCGCGGTCATGACCGGCGGCACGACCGGTAGAACTGGCATCGGCGCAATGCGCTGGGGTTGTGCAACCAGCCGGCGTCCGCGCGGGCTGCTGGCCACCCTGGATTTTTGCTTGCCCTTGGTCGCTACCGGGGCAGCCCGGCTCTTCGACTTTTCAGCCGCCCGCGTGGCGGGTCGCGCTGCGGTTTTGCCGGACGCAACTGGACGCTTGACTGCCGGCGCCTTGGCGACAGCCGCTTTCTTGGCGTTCGGCTTGGAAGTTTGCTTGGAATCGGCTTTGGCCAGCGCTGTAGGCGTAATAAAGATGAGCAGTACAAATGACAACATCATGGCTAGCGCTGTTCTGGCCATCGCAACTCCTGGGATTGTGAAACGTGAAATGCCTTGCAGTGTAGCAAACTGAAAAAATACTGCAAGATAATGAATGGCTTAGCGCACTATTTTAAGAAGTTTTCGAGCTTTTTCAGGAATGCGCGCTGCTGGCCTGACGCGTGCAGGCGACACACGGGCCGTGTCGCCTGCATCAGGAGGAAAAGACCTATCCGGCCGTGACCGCTTCGGCAATCGCGCGTCCCAGGTCGGAGGTGCTGGCCGTGCCGCCCATGTCCGGCGTGAATGGCGCGTTCTTCGGTCCTGCCTCCAGGACTTTCTCGATCGCTCGCAAGACTGCGGCGCCGGCTTCCGGATATCCGAGGTGTTCCAGCATCATCGAACCGCACCAGATCTGGCCGATCGGATTCGCCAGGCCGCGGCCGGCAATGTCCGGCGCCGAACCGTGCACCGGTTCGAACAGCGACGGGAACAGGCGCTCCGGGTTGATATTGGCCGACGGCGCAATGGCGATGGTGCCGGTGCAGGCTGGCCCCAGGTCGGACAGGATGTCGCCGAACAGGTTGGACGCAACCACCACGTCGAACCATTGCGGGTTGCGCACGAACTGCGCGGTCAAAATATCGATATGAAATTTGTCGACCCGGACATCGCCGTATTTCTTCGACATCTCGACGACCCGCTCGTCCCAGTACGGCATGGTGATCGAAATGCCGTTCGACTTGGTTGCCGACGTCAGGTGCTTCTTCGGACGACTCTGCGCCAGGTCGAACGCAAACTTCAGAATACGGTCGGTGCCGGCGCGCGAGAACATGCTTTGCTGCATGACGACTTCGCGCTCGGTGCCTTCGTACATGCGCCCGCCGACCGACGAATACTCGCCCTCGGTGTTTTCGCGCACTACGTAGAAGTCGATGTCGCCAGGCTGCCGGTTGGCCAGCGGCGACGGGATGCCGGGCATCAGCCGGCATGGCCGCAGGTTCACGTACTGGTCGAACTCGCGCCGGAACTTGAGCAGCGAGCCCCACAAGGACACATGGTCGGGCACCGTATCGGGCCAGCCCACCGCGCCGAAGAAGATCGCATCATGTCCGCCGATCTGGTCTTTCCAGTCGTCCGGCATCATCTGCCCGTGTCTCGCGTAATAGTCGCAGGACGCGAAGTCGTAGTGGTCCCATTTCAGGTCGAGGGAAAATTTGCGCGCCGCGGCGTGGAGCACGCGCAGGCCCTCGGGTACGGTTTCCTTGCCGATGCCGTCGCCGGCGATGACTGCAATGCTGTTCATGGCTTATTCCAGAAATTGGGCGAAGCCGGCAAGCGGCTCGCGGTGGGTAACCAGGCTGTTCTCGATCTTGCCCGGGTTTGCATAACCCAGCGCCATGCCGCACACTACCTGCTCATTGGCAGGCAGTTGCAGTTCGGCGCTGATGATCCGGTGAAACTGGGTGAAGGCCGCTTGCGGACAGGTGTCCAGCCCGCGCCCGCGGGCCGCAACCATGATGTTTTGCAGGAACATGCCGTAGTCCAGCCAGGAGCCGCGTTCCATGATGCGGTCGATGGTGAAGATCATTCCCACCGGCGCGTCGAAAAACCCATAGTTGCGCGCATGCTGGGCCTGCATCCCGGCCTTGTCCTCGCGCTTCAGCCCAAGCAGCGCGTACAGGTCCCAGCCCACCTTGCGGCGCCGGTCGATATAGGGCGAGACCCACTTGGTCGGGTAATAGCTGTATTCCTCCGCGTGGGCGCCGGCCGCCTCGGGGTCGAGGTAGGTCTCGACGACGGCGGCGGACAGTCGGTCGCGGGCCGCGCCGGTCAGCACATAGACCTTCCACGGCTGGGTGTTGGTGCCGGACGGCGCGCGCGCGGCGACTTCCAGAATCGCCTCGATGTCTTCCCGCGCGACCGGGTCGGGCAGATAAGCACGGATCGAGCGGCGGCTGGTAATGGCCTGGTCGACAAAGGCCTGCTGTTCGGTGCGGATCATGATGAGGCTCCCGCTTCTGTGGTTTCGTCGGCCGCCACCTGCACGCTGTGCAGGAGCCGGCGCATGGGCTCCGGTATGCCGGCCGGGCGACGGTTCTCGCGGTCGACATAGACATGCACCAGGTGGCCGCAAGCCGCCGCCTGTTCATCGCCGTTACGGAAAATGCCGATTTCATAGCGCACGCTGGCATTGCCCAGCCGGGTCACGCGCAGGCCGGCAGTCACCTGGTCGGGAAACGCGACGGAAGAAAAGTAATTGCAGTGTGTTTCGACTACCAGGCCGATCACCGGGCTGCGTTCGATATCGAGTACGCCGTTAGCAATCAGGAACTGGTTAACGACGGTGTCGAACCAGCTGTAGTAGACGACATTATTGACATGCCCATACGCATCGTTGTCGGCCCAGCGGGTGGTAATTGGGTGAAAATGGCGGTAATCGCTACGGTTCTTGGTCTCTGGCTTCATTATTTTTTGACGACGAAATAAACACCGACCACGGCCAGCAACATGCCCGCCGCGCCAGTCAGGCTGAATGCTTCACCGAACATCGCCCAGGCCATCAGCGCAGTGGTGGGCGGTGTCAGGTAAAGCAGGCTGGTCACGCTGGTCGCGGCGCTTTTCCGGATCAGCGCAAACAGCAGGAAAATCGCCCCGATCGACAGCGCAAGGATAGACCACATCAGCGCGCCGATAAAACGCGGCGTCCATTGTACTGTCTGCAAGGCCGGCGTGAGTTGCTCGAAAACGATCGCAAACGGCAGCACGACGACAAAGGATGCGGCGAACTGGATCAGGGTCCCGCTGCGCAGGTCGAACTGCGGGCAATGCCGCTTCTGGTACAGCGTACCTATGGTAATCGAGAGCAGCGCCATCACGCAAAGCGCGATGCTTTCCCAGGTCAGTCCCGTGAGCGAAATCTTGTTGGCAACGACCAGACCGACACCGGCGATGCCGAACGCAAGTCCCAGCCACTGCTTGCCAACCACCTTCTCGCCGATCAGCGGCGCCGCGAACGCGGTCAGGATGGGCTGCATGCCGACGATCAGCGCCGACAGGCCGGCCGGCATGCCGAGCTTGATGGCGCACCAGACGCCACCCAGGTAACCGGCCTGCACCAGCACCCCGGCCAGCGCGATATGCCCGACCCGCCCGCTGGGCCAGGGCGCGCGCATCAGCAGCACAATGGGGGCGAGCAACAACAGCACGCCGACGAAACGCAGTAGCAAGAAGGTCAATGGCGGCGCGTACGGCAGGCCGAACTTGGCCACGATGAAACCCGTGCTCCAGATGATGACGAATACGAACGGCATGGCGGCCACCCATGCATTGTCTGGCGCGGGAACCTTGCTGGCGGGTTGTGCGATTTTTGCGACTTGGGTCATCTGACCTTCCGTAGTGGATCTCGCAACCGCGTTGTCGAGGCCAGAAGGCCGCTGCACTGGCTGACGACGACCGTCCATGGAAGAACGAAAAAAAAGGGACGCGCTGGAAGAAGCGTTCAATCCGGATGGCGACTGCGAAGGAAAACGGAGTTTACCACGCTGTGACGCACCTCCTCGTGTGGAAACCCCGGCCCGTACACCGTTATAAGGTCGCACCCCGCCGGAATTGGAAAATTTTGATACATATCAGGGATTTAGCCAAAATGGTGCAGTGCAACGGAATTAGCTTGACACGTTCTATTATCGACTTACAATACGCCATGTTGCAGTGCACAAGGATTCGTGGCGTTGCATCCATACTCATACATACCTCAGGAGAATCATCAATGACTTCATTCCAGGAACAATTTTCAGCCGCAACCAGGACCAACCTCGAAAGCCAGCTCGCACTGCTGACCGCACTGACCGGCAAGGCATTTGAAAGCGTCGAAAAGGTCATCGAACTCAACATGAACGTTGCCAAGGCAGCGCTCGAGGAAAGCACCAGCAACGCGCGCCAGCTGCTGGCAGCCAAGGACCCACAGGAATTTATCGCCCTGAGCACCAGCCAGGCGCAGCCGAACACCGAAAAAGCCGCTTCGTATGGCCGTGAAGTGATGGCCATCGTGTCCGGACTGCAAGCCGAAGTGACCAAGGCTGCCGAAAGCCAGATCGGCGAGAACAGCCGCAAGTTTGCAACCATGGTCGAGGAAGTGTCGAAGACCGCACCAGCCGGATCCGAGAACGTCGTCGCGTTCATGAAAACCGCCATTGCCAACGCGAACGCCGGTTACGAGCAACTGAGCAAGAGCGGCAAGCAGGCCGTCGAAGCCATGGGCGCCAATCTGAACACCGCTGCTGCCCAGATGTCGCAGGCTGCCAGCAAGGCCAGCGCACGCGTCGCCCCGGTCGCTGTAAAGAAGTAAGAGCAAGCCTCAACGGTTCGCCGCGTCCGCGGTGCCGATGGAAGAAGCCCCGCCGGAATTCCGGCGGGGCTTTTTTACGTTCTGGTGCGAAGCATCGTGCCGCGCTACGCTGGACATGCTGTCTGCACAATAAACTTAGCGCACTTTCAAGCTGACTTGCCCAGCCGGCCTGTAAGCACTATTGCTTGTTCCGCGCAGCGACGGTTGCCGTTGACGTTCCGCGCAGCGACAGTTGCAGTTGCCCGCGCAGCGACAGTTGCAGTTGCCCGCGCAGCGACAGTTGCAGTTGCAGTTGCAGTTGCAGTTGCTTTTGACG
>CAUQYP010000281.1:0-5954 GCA_963522035.1 uncultured Noviherbaspirillum sp.
TCGCTGCGCAGCGAGATCGCGCGGGCGCTGGTGGCCGGCGTCGGCGAGCGCTTGCCGGACGCGCAGGTCAGCGCGGGCGACAGCCAGGCCGGGCGAAGCGCGGCCTACCGGGTTGCCATCGATGTCGAGCGATTCGATGCGGTGTTGAATGGCAGCGTCAGTGTGCAAGCGTTGTGGAGCGTGCGCCGGGACAGCGGGGCGGCGGTGGCAAGCGGCCGATACAGTGCCAGCGAGCCGACCGGCCCTGGCGGATATGACGCGATTGCCGCGGCGTATGTGCGTACCCTGGCCGGCATGAGCGGCGTGATTGCCGACGCGCTGCGGGCTGCGCCGATTGCGGCGCAGGCGGGTAGGTAAGGCTTGGACGAAGGCTTAGAGACCGCGCTGAATCTTTTGATTTCTCGATTCCTTGTAATACCAGTCCCAAGTCATTACTTGATTCGTAGGGTGTAAAAAGCGAAGCGCATTACACCATGGTTGATGAACAAGCAGCGCCGGCAAGCAACGAATGGTGTAATGCGCTGGCGCTTGTTACACCCTACGAATTTCTTGGCACGTTATTACTTGGGATTGATATAAATCCTGGCGAAATATCCGTACCGCTATTTTCCGTAGAAAGCAGGAAAAAGCTGCAGGGGCCCGCCGATCGTGGCTTTTCCTGTGTTTTTCAGCGTGACGGTGGTGTTGTAGGTGCCGGTGCTGCGGTTCACCGTGCTGCCCGAACTGACGACTGCAATCTGGCTTGTGACATTTGCCGCTGCAGCCTGCAGGTTGAGACTGACGACGACCGGGTCATGGTCGGACGCACGATAGGGCAAGGGCGAATACAGGTCCTGCGGCTTGAACTCGGTGTTGTAGTCGATGATCACCGGCTCGTCGGCATTGATGTGCCATTCCTGTACGCCGAGAACCTGGCTGTCAAGCGATGCCGTGGTCAGCGCATGGTCGAGGTAGCCCGACTCACCATCGAAGATATAGGAGTAGGGTATGCCGCCGCGCCGCAGGAAACGCTCGATCTGGTTGACCAGTCCGGTATTGACTAGTGTCGCGATCGGATCTTCCATGCCATACGCATTCATGTCGCCCATGACCAGCACGTCGGCGTCGCCGGCTGCCGCCTGCACCTGGGGGATGAAGACCGATGCCAGCCGTTGCGCCTGGCGGACGCGCGTGGCATTCCAGCAGCCCTGGCCGTCGCCGGCGTCCGCATCCGGGTCGCCGGCAGCAGGACAGCTGCCTTTCGACTTCAAGTGATTGACCACCAGCGAAAATACCTGGCCGTTGCGGTTAACAAATGCCTGGGCCATGGGCGGACGATTGTTGACCGGGTCAGGATCGGACAGCGCCGGCCCGACCAGCGTCAATTTCGACGGCTTGTAGATCATTGCAACACGGATCGCGTCATCGCCTGTAGCCGCCGGCTTGGGAACGACGGCGTAGGCGCCGATGCCTGCCACCGCATTGAGCGCATCAACAAGGTTGGCGACTGCGGTGTCGCCATTGTTCTGCATTTCCATCAGGCCCAGTGCATCGGCGTCGATCGCGGTGATGGCGGCGACGATCTTGGCGCGCTGGCGCTGGAACTCCGCCAGGTTGTCTGCGCCGCGGCAATTCGATCTGGATGTCGACGACCCGAGCGAGCAGCCCTGGCCACTTTGTGCCGAAGCGGTCGTGCCATCGGTGAAGGTGGTGAAGAAATTCAGCACGTTAAAGCTGGCCACTTTCACGTTGCCCATCGGTAGCGCAGGCGTCGTGGTGCGTGGGTTGTCCCGCGCGAAAAGCGGCGTCGCCGCGGGCTGCAGCTTGTAGCCGGCTGGGCCGGGATTCGACGACGTGACCAGGCCGAAGTCGATCACGCCGACCAGATTGCTCACACTGTCGCCTGCACGCAGCGTGTTGTCGGCGCCGATGTAGGGAACGGGATTGGGATTCTGGAGCGACCTCGCATCATCGAGAACGATCATGTTGGCCAGGTTGGCCGCCGTTGCCGCCGCTGCCTGGGCCGAGCGCGGTGCATGGCGGTTGCTTGGCTTTTCCAGCCTGCCGGCGGACAGCGTTACCTGGCCATACCGGCCCTGGAAGTAGTTCTGGCTCACGGTCAGCGGGCTGGTGAAGCGCACCAGCATGCCTTCGTAGCGCTCGAAATCCGCAGCAGATGCCAGCGGCAGCATGATGTCTGTCGGCGTAACCGTGTTGCCGCGGCTGATAACCGCAAGCCCTGACACGGCGGTCAACTGGGTGACGGTCCGGCTGCTGTCGCCGGCATTGAACTCGGCCACCGTGGCGGACAAGCTGACCCTGTCGCCGACCGAAACCGTGGGGGCACTGCTGGTGAACACGAAGATGCCGTCCGAGGTCGCCAAATTGGCATCGCCGGCAGGATCCTGCAGGTAAAAGCCATTCGATACGAGCAGCGTTACCACGCCTTCGGTTCTCTGCATGGTAGTCACGTACGGGCTGCTGCTGCCGCTGCCCTGAATCCGGGGAATGCTGTGCGTGGCCGCCGACGCCGCCTGTATATCCACGGTGACCGCGCATTGGCCCGCCTGACCCTGGTTGTTGGCGAAACGGAGCGTCAATGGATAGCTTCCAGCCGGGACGGTTGCTGCAATGCCAAGCGTGAACGATGCGCTGCCGCCGACCGGAACGGCGCCTGCGCTGGACAGGCTGATGCCCGGCGTCGCCCCGACGTGTATCGACGCCTCGTTGACGATGCCGTCTGCATCGCTGGCGGAAACAATCGTGCTGCCGCCGGTCCCGGCAGGCGTTGCGAATCGATCCGGGCACTGCGCCACGATCGGTGCGTT
Source organism: uncultured Noviherbaspirillum sp. (assembly GCA_963522035.1). Classification (GTDB taxonomy): domain Bacteria; phylum Pseudomonadota; class Gammaproteobacteria; order Burkholderiales; family Burkholderiaceae_D; genus Noviherbaspirillum_A. Next base: position 2,808 of record CAUQYP010000281.1, read on the forward strand.
ACCAGCCTCGCACACATTGAAACCGGTGGACCCATTGCGCGGTGTCGGTGCAGCGGCCGCGAAGTCAGCGCGACTGTTGTCCGTATCGGAGCAGCCATTATTGGCGCGCAGAATCGCCATCGTGTTGGATGGTGCGACGGATGGGGCGGCGCCTTCGAAACCCGTTGTCCCGTTACCAAAGCCGACGGCGTCCAGCACGCTGGCGGCGCTCACGCCGGAAACAGCATTCGTGCCGCTGGATAGCACGACCTTGCCCGCCGTGGCGCTCAGGGCCAGCGAGCCGGTTGCTTCGGGTGATGGAAGCGACGTGGTGCCGCCGGTGCCGGCAGATTCCTGCACGAGCAAATATTGGCCGGGCTGCAAGGTAAGCGCGGGAAGCGGCGTCACCGCCCAACTGCTGCCGGTCGAGGACGCATATTGCACGCTCCATCCGTTCAGGCTGACCGGCGCGGTGCTGCGGTTGAACAGTTCGATGAAATCGTTGCGGTACTGGGAGCCTGAATTTCCGCCACCCCCGTAAATTTGACTGATCACGACGTTTGAAGCGGCACTTGCCTGCAACCCTGCCATGCTCAACAGCGCGGCGACCATGAAGCCTGCGAGGTGGATTCTGCGGTGATGATGCGCAAGGCCAGGCGGTGCAGGAATGTGCGCGAGGCGGTCAGACCTCAACGGAGTTAAGGCAGGCATGCATGGGCTCCAGGTGATTTGCAAAAAAAGACAAGTGGACTAAGTAACGGCTGGCAAGCGGTCATCCGGTAAAGCGGGCTCAGCTTATTAGCGGTCTGTTACCGGGCCATGACGCCAGGCAGGGATCGGAATTACGGGAGCGACGGAATGGCGGCGGGAGAAAATGGAGGCGACATGTGCGCTGATCGAAAGACTGCCGCTGCTTCAGTGCAGCCGGACACGGCGACGCCGTCCGCAGGCAACGGAAAACGGTAATTGGCAAGTCACATGCGCTGGGTAGGCTTCGGCGTTCGAATCCTGGCGCCACCGCAATGGCCCGAACCTCAGTGATACAACCATGATAAGTGCCCGCAATTTCACCGCCCTGGGCATGCTGGCCACGCTTGCAGCCTGCTCATGGTCCGGCAATGATTCCGGCATCCTGGGGGCTGGCACCGCGCCTGCCGCTGTCGCCGCGCCTTTTCTCGTGAAAGTCATCGGCTTCAATGACTTCCATGGCAGCCTTGAGTCTTCCGGCACGTTCGGCCAGGCTACCGCGGCCGCCGACAAGCCGGCGGTGGGGGGCGCGGACTACCTTGCCGGGCACATCGCCAGGTTAAAGGCGCTCAATCCTCTGAACGTCGTGGTCGGCGCCGGCGACCTGATCGGCGCCAGCCCGCTGATTTCGGCATTCTTTAACGACGAGCCGGCGATTGAGGCGCTGAATCGCGCAGGCCTGGAATTTACCTCGGTAGGCAACCATGAATTCGACAAGGGCGCGGCCGAACTGCTGCGCATGCAGGCCGGGGGCTGCCGCGTCATCGACGGCAGACAGGACCCGAACAGCTGCAAGGGTGCGGCGGTCGGCACACCGGTGCCGTTCGAAGGCGCAAAATTCAGTTACCTTTCCGCCAACGTCATTTCAACGGCAACGGGAAAGCCGCTGCTGCCGGCCTACGGCACCAAGACCTTCAACGGCGTGAAGATGGCATTCATCGGCATGACGTTGAAGGCAACCCCGACGATCGTCACGCCGACCGGCGTGGCCGGCCTCGAGTTCAGGGACGAAGCGCAGACGGTCAACAGCCTCATTCCCGAACTGCGTTCGCAGGGCATCGAAGCGATCGCCGTCCTGGTACATGAAGGCGGTGTCCAGACAGGTAGCCTGGGCGACATCGATGGCTGTGAAGGTAACCTTGCTCGTTCCGCGATTGCCAAGATCGTCAGCCAGCTGGACGAGGCAGTCGACCTTGTCATTAGCGGCCACACCCATGCGGCATATAACTGCAAGCTGCCGAACGCGAAGGGCCGCTCGATTCCCGTCACCAGCGCCAATTCGCATGGCAGGCTGATCACGGATGTCGATGTCACCATCGAACCTGCAACCAAGGACATCACTGCGGTCAGCGCCACGAACCGGCTCGTGGCGCGCAACGACGGGTCGGTCATGCCGGACCCTGGAATTGGCAAGATCGTGGCGGCGTACAGGACGCTCGTGGAACCGTTGGCAAACGCGGTCATCGGATCGATCAGAACGGCGCTGCCGAGCGTCCGCATCGACGGCGCATGCACTATGCCGGCTGGCAACCTGATCGCTGATTCTGCACTCTACGCAACCAGGCCTGCCAGTTCTGGCGGCGCGGAGATCGCGTTCATGAACGGTGGCGGCGTGCGCAGTCACGGGTACACGTTTGCGTCGAGCGCGGTCCGTGAAGGCGATGGCAACGTGACTTACGGTGAAGCTTTCACGGTCCAGCCTTTCGGCAACAGCCTGGTAACGATGACGCTGACAGCACAAGATATTAAGGATGTCCTGGAAGAGCAGTTTGCCGGCTGCAAGGGTCAAAGCGCCACGGCAAGCAAATTCATGTTGCCGTCCGCGGGTTTCAAATATTCCTGGAACGGAGCAGGAAGCTGTAACGCGCGCATCAGCAATGTAACGCTGACGCAGGACGGATCGACCGTCGTCATCGTGGATGCGGCCGGCGTGGTGACGAACCCGACCAGGACTTTCCGTGTCACCGTGAACAATTTCATGGCCGATGGCGGCGATGGCTATTCGACATTCAAATCAGGCGCCAACCGGCTTGGCGGCGGCAGGGACGTCGATGCGTTGGTTTCTTTCCTGGCGCAGTACAAGTCGCCCCGGGGCGCGTACGATCCGGCCGCTATCGTGGAGGACAGGGGTACGCCACGCATCAACCGGGTTGGCGCGGGCAATATTTGCCCAACCGGGACCGACGTCGATCCCTGACTTCGTTCCGTTTGGAAAAGGGTACGCCACTCGGTGCCGTGGGGATGGGGGGCACATCCTTTTCGTGTCATCCGCATTCGATCGCTCCGCGCAGCGACAGTTGCTGTTGACGTTCCGCACAGCGACAGTTGTAGTTGCAGTTGCAGTTGCAGTTGCTTTTGCCGCTGCCTTTGACGTGGGTCCCCGTTGATGACGCCACGTCGCTGGTGCCGAAATCGGATAAA
>CAUQYP010000282.1:0-5925 GCA_963522035.1 uncultured Noviherbaspirillum sp.
GTACGCCGGCCTGGCCGCCGCCGCCGCAGCGCTGACGCTGGGCGTGCCGGCGCCGGCCCGCGCCGACACCACGCTGCTCAATGTTTCCTACGACGTCGCGCGCGAACTGTTCAAGGACATCAACCCGCTCTTCGTGGCCGACTGGAAGAAGCAGACCGGCGAGACCATCGTCATCAACCAGTCGCACGGCGGCTCCAGCAAGCAGGCGCGCTCGGTGGCCGATGGCCTGGAAGCGTCGGTCGTGACGATGAACCAGGCCAACGACATCGACATGCTGGCCAAGCGCGGACTGCTGCCGGCCGACTGGAGCAAGAAGTTCCCGAACAATGCGGCGCCCTTCTATTCGACCATGGTCTACCTGGTCCGCAAGGGCAATCCCAAGGGCATCAAGGATTGGGAAGACCTGGCCAAGCCCGACGTGAAAGTAGTCATCCCCAACCCGAAGACCGCCGGCAATGGCCGTTATACCTACCTTGCCGCGTGGGGTTCGGTGCTGCAGAAAGGCGGCAAGGAAGAGCAGGCGCGCGAGCTCGTGACGAAAATCTTCAAGAACGTGCCGGTGCTCGACTCGGGCGGACGTGCGGCAACCACCACCTTTACCCAGCGTGAAATCGGCGACGTGCTGGTCACCTTCGAGAATGAAGTGCAGCTGGTGAAGAAGGAAATGGGCCAGAACTTCGACATCGTCTACCCGGCAAGCTCCATCCTCGCCGAGTCGCCGGTGGCGGTGGTCGACAAGGTGGTCGACCGCAAGGGCAACCGCAAGCAGGCCACGGCCTACCTGCAGTACCTGTACACCGAACCGGCGCAGGAAGTCATCGCCCAGCATTTCTTCCGCCCGCGTTCGGAAGCGGTGCTGAAGAAACACAGCGCCTCGTTCCGCCCGGTCAAGCTGTTCACGGTCGATGAAGTGTTCGGCGGCTGGGACGCCGCGCAGAAGAAGCATTTCGACGACGGTGGCGAGTTCGACAAGATTTACCAGACCAAGAAGTAAAATCCCCGGGGCTGCGGCGCGGAAAGCCGCGTCGCAGCTTGTCATTCTGGTCGCCAAGCCGTGAAATGGGCGACTATCTCCCCTTTAATCTCCGCATCCCGCCCGGCCGATCTTTTTCATAATGGCTGCAATTCGTATTGCAACCCAAGGAACAAAGATGGCAACAGCGAAAGCCGCCGCAGCAAGCGCCCCGGCAGCAGAGGGCAAGAAATCCAAGAGCAAGATGCTCATCATCATCGCCGCGCTCGTGTTGGCCGCGGGCGGCGGCGGTGGCGCCTGGTACTTCATGGGCCAGAAAGCCGGCGCGCCGGACAAGGCGGCGCATGCCAAGCCCAACCCGGCGGCGCCACCAGTGTTTGCGCAGATGGACGCGTTTACCGTCAACCTGCAGGCCGACGGCGGCGAGCAGTTCCTGCAGACCGCCTTTACGCTCAAGGTCGGCAGCCAGGCCGACGTCGATGCGATCAAGCTCTACCTGCCGCAGGTGCGCAGCCGGGTGTTGCTGCTGCTGTCAAGCAAGCGCGGCGCCGACCTCGCCACGGTCGAGGGCAAGAAAAAGCTGGCCGACGAAATCATCGAGCAGCTGACGCAGCCCTTTGCCAAGGGCGCACAGCCGCTGGAAGTGACCGACGTCTTCTTTACCGCCTTCGTCATCCAATAACGCCATGGCTGAAAATTTCCTGTCGCAGGACGAAGTCGACGCCCTGTTGAAGGGCGTCAGCGGCGACATCGACGAAAGCAGCGCGCAGGTCGACACGTCCAGCGTCCGGCCGTACAACCTGGCGACCCAGGAACGCATCGTGCGCGGCCGCATGCCGACGCTGGAGATCATCAACGAGCGTTTTGCGCGGCTGCTGCGGATCGGGCTGTTCAACTTCCTGCACCGCAGCGCCGAAGTGTCGATCGGGCCGGTCAGGGTGTCCAAGTACAGCGAGTTCATCCGCAACCTGGTGGTGCCGACCAACCTGAACCTGGTGCACATGAAGCCGCTGCGCGGCACTGCGCTGATGGTGCTGGACCCGAACCTGGTGTTCCTGATGGTGGACAACCTGTTCGGCGGCGATGGCCGCTTCCACACCAGGGTCGAGGGCCGCGACTTTACCCAGACCGAGCAGCGCATCATCCACCGCATTTTGAACATCGTCTTCGAGTCGTACTCGAAGTCGTGGGAGCCGGTCTACCCGATCGAGTTCGAGTACATCCGCTCTGAGATGAACACCCAGTTCACCAACATCGCCACGCCGAACGAAGTGGTGGTGGCGACCACGTTCACCATCGAGCTGGGCCCGGTGAGCGGCGAGATGCACTTTTGCATGCCCTACTCCATGATCGAGCCGATCCGCGACCTGCTTACTTCCAGCCTGCAGGGCGAGACGCTGGAAGTGGACAAGCGCTGGATCCGCTTGATGACGCAGCAGATCCAGAGCGCCGAGGTGGAACTCGTAGTGGACCTGGGCGAGGCGCGGACCACGCTCGGCGCCATCCTCAACATGAAGGCCGGCGACGTGATTCCGTTCGCGTTGAACCCGCTGGTGGAAGCCAAGGTCGACGGCGTGCCGGTCATGGAATGCACCTATGGCAAAATCAATGGCCAGTACGCGTTGCGCGTCGAACGCATGATCAACAGTTCACATGAAGTTATCCCGGGAGACGAACATGTCCAATGACCCCAGCACCCAGATCATCGCCGAAGACGACTGGGGCGCGGCAATCGCCGAGCAGGCGCAGGCGGAAGAAAACGCGTTGCGCGCGCAGAATGCCAGCGCCAGCATCTTCCAGGAGTTTTCCACCAACAGCAAGGGCGCCACGCACAACGACATCGACTTCATCCTCGACATCCCGGTGCAGCTGACCGTGGAGCTGGGGCGCACCAAGATAGCGATCAAGAACCTGCTGCAGCTTGCGCAGGGTTCAGTGGTGGAGCTGGACGGCCTGGCCGGCGAGCCGATGGACGTGCTGGTCAACGGCTGCCTGATCGCCCAGGGCGAAGTGGTGGTCGTCAATGACAAGTTCGGCATCCGCCTGACCGATATCATCACGCCGTCCGAACGTATCCGCAAACTCAACAAATGAACACCGCACGCGCGTTGATGCTGAGCCTGGCCCTGGCGGCCGGCGCGGTTTCGGCGGCTGAACCCGAGGCAGCGCCGTCGCAGGCGCAAGCAGCACCAGCGATACAAGCGGCGCAACCGGCACAAGCCCCGGCACCGGCAGCCGCCGCGCCGGTCGTGGTCGCGCCGGCTGCGCCCGCAGCGTCTGCTGCAGTCACACCGGCAGCCGCTGCGACCGCACCCAGCTCCGCAGGCAGCCTGCTGCAGGTGGTGTTCGGCCTGCTGGTGGTGCTGGGGCTGCTGGCCGGCGCGCTGTGGTTCCTCAAGCGCATGGGCGGCGGCCGATTCGCGCCGGGCTCGGTCGTGAAGATCGTCGGCGGCGTGTCCGTCGGCAATCGCGAGCGTGTGATGGTGGTGGAAGTGGCCGACCAGTGGATCGTCATCGGCGTCGCTCCCGGTCAGGTCAGCACGCTTGCCAGCATGCCGCGGCAGGAACAGCCGGCGGCGCAGGCAGCGCCCGGCGCCCCCAATTTCAGCGCATGGCTGAAGCAGACGATAGAGAAACGCAATGCAAATTAAGTGGGCCGCACGTGGCCTTGTGATCGCGGCCGCGCTGCTGCCGCTTGGCGCTATTGCGCAGGGGCTGCCGGCGCTGACCAGCACCCCTGCCGCCAACGGCGGCCAGAATTACACCCTCAGCCTGCAGACCCTGCTGCTGCTGACCGGCCTGACCTTCCTGCCGGCCGCGCTGCTGATGATGACCAGCTTCACCCGCATCATCATCGTGCTGTCGCTGCTGCGGCAGGCGCTGGGAACCCAGACCGCACCGCCCAACCAGGTGATGGTGGGCCTGGCCCTGTTCCTGTCGCTGTTCGTGATGGGTCCGGTGCTGGACAAGATCTATACCGACGCCTACCTGCCGCTGTCGGAAAACAAGATCACGATGACCCAGGCGCTGGATACCGGCGCCGGCCCGCTGAAGGCCTTCATGATGAAGCAGACCCGGCAGTCGGACCTGGCGCTGTACGTGAAGCTGTCCAACAGCGCGCAGCTGCAGGGACCGGAAGACGTGCCGCTGCGGGTGCTGGTGCCGGCCTTCATCACGAGTGAACTGAAGACCGCGTTCCAGATCAGCTTCGCGATCTTCATCCCCTTCCTCATCATCGACATGGTGGTGGCCAGCGTGCTGATGTCGATGGGCATGATGATGGTGTCGCCGTCCATCGTGTCGCTGCCGTTCAAGCTGATGCTGTTCGTGCTGGTCGACGGCTGGCAGCTGCTGATCGGCTCGCTGGCGCAAAGTTTTTACTGATGGATGGACAAAATTCGTAGGGTGTAATAAGCGATAGCGCATTACACCAGTCGTTATCGTTGCGCATGCAAGGCCGTGGCCGCTCGACCAATGGTGTAATGCGCTTCGCTTATTACACCCTACGGGCACCATGGTCGGACCAACGAAACAACCCTGAACAGAAAGACCCGCAATGACCCCTGAAAGCGTGATGTCCCTCGGCCGGCATGCAATGGAAGTGACCCTGATGGTAGCCGCGCCGATGCTGCTGGTGGCGCTGATCATCGGCCTGGTGGTCAGCATCTTCCAGGCCGCCACCCAGATCAACGAAACCACCCTCTCCTTCATTCCCAAGCTGATCGGCATCTTCGTCGCGCTGGTGGTGGCCGGCCCATGGATGCTGTCGGTCATGCTCGACTACATGCGCCAGATGTTTACCGGCATTCCCGGCATGGTCGGTTGAATCACCTGGCTGGCCTGCCGCGCCCGGCAACAGCATGATTACCCTCAACAGCCTCGACATCAATGCGCTGATCGCCAGCTACCTCTGGCCCTTCACCCGCATCATGGGCTTGCTGGCCATTGCGCCGCTGTTCGGCAACCGGGGCATCCCGGCACGGCTGAAGGTTGCGCTCGGCCTGCTGCTGTCGGCCATCGTCGCACCCACCGTGGCAGCGATGCCGGCCATGGACCCGATGTCGATCGGCGGCGTGCTCCTGCTGGCGCAGCAGTTCATCATCGGCATCGCCATGGGTTTCGCGGTGCGCATCGTGTTCACCGCGGTGGAACTGGCTGGCGAGCTGTGCGGCCTGACCATGGGCCTGGGCTTCGCCACCTTCTTCGACCCGCAGTCGAGCGGCCGCTCGTCGGCGATCAGCCAGTTCCTGTCGCTGCTGACGCTGATGGTCTACCTTGCCGCCAACCTGCACCTGGTTGTGCTGTCGACGCTGGTCGACAGCTTCACCAGCATGCCGATCTCGGCCATGCCGATGGGCGGCGACCTGTTCCGGCAGCTGGTCGGATGGGGCGGCCGCATCTTCAGCGCCGGCGTGCAGCTGGCGCTGCCGGTGGTGGCCGGTCTGCTGATCGTCAACATCGCGCTGGGCATCCTCACCCGTGCCGCGCCGCAGCTGAACCTGTTCGGCGTTGGCTTTCCGATCACACTGTCGGTGGGCTTCCTGATGCTGGCGCTGACGGTGCCTTACCTGGCGCTGCCGCTGGAGCGGCTGTTTGCGGAGGCGTTCGGGGTGATGCGGGAGATGACGGCGGGGTTGCCGAAGATCTGACGGGGGCAGCTGCGGCGAACCGGCTTGCTGCGCAGTCTGCTCAGGAGGAACGAGGTTGGACCTGGTCGATGCAAACGACCATCCGGTCGTCCTGGCTAGAGCAGTTTCGTGCTGACTTGCCCAAGCCGGCCTGTAAGCGATATTGCCTGTTTCGCACAGCGGCAGTTGCCGTTGCCGTTGCCCGCGCAGCGACAGTTGCTTTTGCTTTTGCTTTTGCTTTTGCTTTTGCTTTTGCCGTTGCTGTTGCCGTTGCTTGTGAAGTGGTTTTTGACGTGGATCCCCGTTAGACGGCGACGCGTCGCC
>CAUQYP010000283.1:0-5880 GCA_963522035.1 uncultured Noviherbaspirillum sp.
TCGCCGTCTAACGGGGATCCACGTCAAAGACAGCGTCAAAAGCAACTGCAACTGCGACTGCAACTGTCGCTGCGCGGGACGTCAAGGGCAACGGCAACCGCAACGGCAACTGTCGCTGCGCGGGACGTCAAAAGCAACGGCAACCGCAACGGCAACTGTCGCTGCGCGGAGCCAGCCGCGCCCCACACTTCAATGCTTCTGCTTCCGATGCTCCAGCAGGTGCACCACCGATTTCACCACCGCATACATCAACGCGTGCTGCCGATCCGGATGATCCGAAACCAGCACCGACACCGCCCCCGCATGGATGCAATGCGCATGCCCCGCTGCATCCCGGTCAAACCGCACATCGATGCAATGCTCCGCGATCAACATCGCGCACGCCCCCATATCCCGCGTCCACTTGGGCATCGCAACCGTCCCGTCCCACAAGGTCCCGGCGTCCTCGTAGAACTCCTCGACCTTATGCCCCAGCAGATGCGCAAGCTGCCGCTCCCTGGCCACACAACTGCGAAAATATTCCTCGTCACTCATGCGCATGGCACCACCTCCGTCATCAAGGACCGGCCCATTCAGCGCAATGAACGCGCCAGCCTGACACCACTGAACTGCCACCGCGCAGTCGCCGGAAAGAAATTGCGATAGGTCGGCCGCGCATGCCCGACCGGCGTCGCGCATGAGGAGCCCCGCAGCACGTACTGGTTGGACATGAACTTGCCGTTGTATTCGCCCAGCGCACCTGGCTGCGGCGCGTAGCCCGGATACGGCGCATAGCTGCTGGACGTCCATTGCCAGCAAGCGCCGAAGAGCTGGGCCAGGCCCTCGGCAGCGCCGGCGCCAACAGGATGCAGGCCGCGCGCTGCATCGTCCTGCGCATGGCCGGCCGCGTGCTCCCATTCGGCCTCGGTCGGCAGGCGCGCGCCGGACCAGCGGGCAAACGCGTCGGCTTCGAAATAGGACAGGTGGGTGACCGCACCGTGCGGGTCCAGCGGCTGCAGGCCGTGCAGCGTGAACTCATGCCACTGCCCGTTTACTTCGCGCCAGAAGAGCGGATGGGCCAGCTGGTTGGTGCAGACCCAGTCCCAGCCTTCCGACAGCCACAGCGCAGGATCGCTATAGCCGCCGGCGCGCAGGAAAGACAGGTAGTCGGCGTTGGTCGACAGCGCCGACGCCAGCGCATACGGTTCGACGAATTGCCGGTGCCGGGGCAACTCGTTGTCGAAGCAGTAGCCGTCGCCGGCGTAACCTATCTCGACCACGCCGGCGTCGAATGCCAGCCAGCGCGCGGGCAGCCCTGGCGACGATGCCGGCAAGGCCGCCGCGGTATAGGCAGGGAACAGCGGATTCATCGCCAGCAGGTGCTTGACGTCGGTCAGCAGCAGTTCCTGGTGCTGCTGTTCATGGTGCAGGCCCAGCACGGTCAGCGCGGCGACCTCGTCATTGTCCTGACCCAGCAGCCGCGCCATCCGCGCATCGACCGCATGCCGGTAGGCCAGCACCTCGTCGAACGACGGCCGCGTGACCAGGCCGCGCTGCGCGCGCGCATGCTTCTCGCCGACACCGTTGTAGTAGGAGTTGTACAGCATGCGGAAAGCCGGATGATGCGGCACGAAATCCGCCTCGTGACGCTCCAGGATGAAGGTCTCGAAAAACCAGGTGGTATGCGCAAGGTGCCACTTGACCGGGCTGGCGTCGGGCATCGACTGCGCGCAGCAGTCTTCCTCGGACAAGGGCTTGGCCAGGCTGACCGAGCGCCGCCGCACGGCGTCGAAATGCTGTTGAAGTGCATGACCGCTGCCGGTCCGGGCGATGCCGCTGTCCGCATGCTGCGCGAGATTGTCGTTCATCATGGTGGGCTCCTCGGGTAAAGCCGGCCCCGCACGCTAGCTGCGGCAGGCGTGGCAGACCATGAACCAGTCGCGCTCATCGGTCCATGTGTGGGCAGGCTCATAGCCCGCGTTGCGCAGCAGGCGGGCAAAGCTGTCCGGCGTGTACTTGTAGCTGTTCTCGGTATGGATGCGCTCGCCTTCGCCGAACCGGCGTTCGCCGCCTGTCCAGCGCACGACCGTATCGCGCCGGGCTTCCAGGTGCATCTCGACCCGGCTTTCCTGCGCATTGAAGAAACCGCGGTGCCGCCACTCGCGCAGGTTGAAGTCCGCGCCGAGCAGCCGGTTCAGGTGGTTCAGCAGGTTCAGGTTGAAGCTTGCGGTCACGCCCAGCGCATCGTCATACGCGGCGTCCAGCACCGCGTGGTCCTTGACCAGGTCGACGCCGATCAGCAGGTCGCCGCCCGCCTCGCGCATCCGGCGCAGGAAAGCCAGCGCTTCGTCAGGATGAAAGTTGCCGATGGACGAACCGGGATAGAAGAACAGCCTGCGCTTCCGGGAGACTTCCGCCGGCAAATCCAGCGTGGACGAGAAATCCATCCCCAGCGGCAGCATCGCAATCCCCGGAAACTGCCGCGCCAGTTGCGCCACGGCGGCATGCAGGAAGTCGGCGGAAATATCGACAGGCACGTATTGCGATGGCGACAGCGACGGAAACAGCCGCGCCGCCTTCGCGCAATTGCCGGCGCCCAGGTCGATCAGCGTGGCGCCGGCGCCGACCGAGCCGGCGATCTCCTCGCCATGGCGCTCGAAGATGGCGGCCTCGGTGCGGGTCGGATAATACTCGGGCAGCTCGCAGATGGCTTCGAACAGCTTCGAGCCGAGCGCGTCATACAGGTACTTGGGCGAGGTGGTCGCGCGCGGAGCGCACAAGCCGGCGACCAGTTCATCGCGGATGCCATCGCTTGCATGTTCGCTGCTCTGGTTGAATTCGGCCAATGTCGCGTTCCCTGTTGTGTTTCAAGACTATTTCAAGACTATTTCAAGAGTTCAAGCACCGGCGCCTGCTGCGCGGCGTCGTCATAATCGACTTCGCCGACGATCTGGTAGCGCAGCATGCCGCGGCGGTCTACCAGGAAACTGGCCGGCAGCATGCGTACCCGCCACGCCTTCATCGTCTCCGATTCGGCGTCGCGCAATATCGTCAGCGCTACCGGCGTGCGTTCCAGGAACTGCCTGATGCGCGGCGCGCCTTCGCCGACATTGACCGCCAGCACCCGCAAGCCCTTCCCGCCCAACTTCTGCTGCAGGCGCTGCAATGACGGCATTTCCTCGCGACACGGCTCGCACCAGGTCGCCCAGAAATTGACCAGCACCACCTCGCCCCTGAACGAGGACAGGTCCACCTCGCGCCCCGCCATGTCGGCCAGGACCATGGGCGCCGGCGCCTGTCCGCCTTCGGTCGAGAAGGCTTTCCAGCCGGCTGCCTGCGCCTGCCCGCCGGACAGGCAGGCAGCGAACAGGAAGCCGGGCAGCAGCGCCCGCAGGGAATGGTATTTCATCATCATTGAATTCGACCCGACATGCGGTCAAACAAGAATTTCGCGCGACGTAATGGTGTAGCGGAAATTTTCCGGGTCCAGGCTGTCGATGCGGGAAACCTTGCCCTGCCCGGCCACTTCGGCATTCGGATACATGAAGAAACCTACCGGACCGCGCACCGCGCCTGGCAGCCTGACGTCATGCGCATAGTTATAGGCCAGCCAGTTCATCTCCCACGAGCCGAACAGCCGCTTGCGCGCCGCCTCGACCTTGGCGTCGTTCAAGGGCAGGCCGCCGTTTTCTTCCAGCACCACCTTGCGCACGTCGGCCGGGTCGACCGGCACCCAGCCATAGCCGGCCAGGAAGAACTCGGCGCGGCAGTGCTGCGCCTTGGTGATGTCGCCGGCCTTGCCCAGCGACTTGTAGCCCAGCCGCGAGTCGGCCACGCGGATGCCGTAGACATCGCGCGCCGGCACGCCGGCAGCACGCATCAGCCCGACGTACAGCGCATTCAGGTCGCCGCACTTGCCGCCGAGATTGTTGGACTCCAGCATGGCCTTGATGTCGCCGACGCCGCAGCCGCGCACCTTGGGGTCGCGCTGGGTGTTCTCGACGATCCAGTCGTATACGGCCTGGGAACGCTCGAGGTCGTTCCCGGATTTCCTGGTGATCTCCAGCGCCGTCTGCTTGACGATGCCGTCGGTCGGCAACAGTTCGGTCGGCGCCAGGTACTTGCGGCGTTCGGCCTCGGTCAGCGCAGCGTTGCCAGCCGGCGCGGCGAGGTCCACCGCGCGGTCGCGGGTGGCGAAGCGGGTCGTCACTTCGGCGACGGGCCGCTGCCCGCCCGCGAAGTTTGCCGCGACGATGCCGGCGCCGTACACCGGGTCCTGCACCAGTTCGACCTGGCCGTCGGGTGCGGAAAAACTGGTCGCCATGACCTTCTGGTAATCGGTATTGACAGTCGGCGCGGGAATCCAGATGCGTGCCTGCGTCCCTTCCAGCAACTCGACCCGGGTGACCACTTCAAAGGTGCGCCACGGCGCCTCTTCTTGCGCGGCGAAGCTGCGCGGGGCGACGGCAACGGCCGACAACGCAGCGCCAGTCTTCAGGAAGGAACGTCTGTCCATGTAATCTCCAGGAATCGGGGTAATAAGGGTGAGTAGGGGCGAAAGGCCGGGGCCGGCCGGGATGCTGTCAGCGTGAACATGCCACATCCACTAGACTGCGGAGTTTAGCGTAATCGCCATTCTTTTGCCCATGACGCAACTTCCTCCGGCCGCCACGATGCATGCGCCCCGCCCGCCCCTGGCCCCGGCGCTGGAGTGCCGCGGCCTGCACAAGCAGTACGGCAGCCGGGTCGTGCTTGCGCATCTCGACTTTGCGCTGCAGCCGGGCGAATACGTTGCGGTCATGGGCGAGTCGGGCGTCGGCAAGTCGACCTTCCTGAACCTGGTCGCCGGGCTCGACCATGCCGACGGCGGCGAACTCCTGATCGACGGCGTCCTCATGTCCGGCCTCGACGACGATGCCGCCACGCTGCTGCGCCGGCAGAAACTGGGCTTCATCTTCCAGGCCTTCCATATCCTGCCGCACCTGACGCTGTCGCAGAATGTCGCGCTGCCGCTGCTGCTGAACGGATTGCCGCTGGCCCGCGCCGACGAACTGCTGGCGGCCGTCGGCCTGGCGGGCCGCGGCCCGGACTTTCCGCGCCAGCTGTCGGGCGGCGAACTGCAGCGCGTGGCCATCGCCCGCGCGCTGGCGCACCGGCCGCGGCTGCTGCTGGCCGACGAACCCACCGGCAACCTCGACCCCGACACCGCACATGACGTGCTGCAACTGCTGCGCAATGAAATCAAGGCCAGCGGCGCGTCCGCCATCATGGTGACCCACTCCCATGCCGCCGCGGCGAGTGCGGACCGGGTGCTGGTGCTGACACGCACCGGCCTGCACCCGGCCGAAAGCGAAAGCGCACGCGCATGAACGGCCTGCTGACGCGCTGGCTGCTGGCGGGCGAATGGCGCATGCACCCGGTGCGCGCGGCAGTCGCCATGGGCGCGATCGCGCTCGGCGTGGCGCTCGGCTTTGCCATCCACCTGATCAATGCGGCCGCCTTCAACGAGTTCACCGCAGCGGTCAGGAGCGTCTCCGGGGTGTCGGACCTGCAGGTGCGCGGGCCGCAGGCGACGCTGGACGAGGCGCTGTTCCCGGCGCTGGTGGAACACCGCGGGGTGGCGCTGGCCAGCCCGGTGCTGGAACTCGACGCCGCGCTGCCCGACCGCCAGGGCAGCCTGAAGATACTGGGCATCGACGCCTTCCGCGCCGGCGCCATCGCGCCCGACCTGCTCGGCGTGCCGGCCGAAGACCGCGGCGCCGACACGCTGATGGATGACGCGATCTTCCTGTCGCCCGCCGCCATGGAATGGCTGAAGGTCGGCGCCGGCGACATGCTGGCGCTGCAGGCGGGCGCCGGCACGGTCACGCTGCGCGTGGCCGGCGGCCTGGTCCGCGCCCG
>CAUQYP010000284.1:0-5819 GCA_963522035.1 uncultured Noviherbaspirillum sp.
AGTCCGGCCCCGGCATCAGCCGCGCGCCGCTCGGCAGCAGGCCGACCTGGCCCTCTGCGCCGACATTGCCGAGGCGCGCGGTGTCGAGCGCGGCGTCGATGCGCAGCGCCTGCCCGGCGAAGTCGCCGCGCAGGCGCAGCTGCTTCAGGTCCAGTTGGGTAGTGCGGCCGCCCACCGGCAGGCTGACATCGCCGCGCTTGCGCTCGACCTGGAAGAAACCTGACGCCGTCTCGCCCAGCGTGAAGTTCCAGCCGGCGTCCAGCACCAGGTCGGTGGTGACCGGCAGTTCGGCCTTGGCGATGCGCTTGTACAGCGCCAGCAAATGGCCGACGTCGAGCGCGGTGACCGTACCCTGCGAGCGAATCGCGCCGTCGTCGCGGTAGTCGAGGCTGTCCAGGCTGACCTGCGCCTTCTCTACCTCCAGCCGGGTGGCGCCCAGCGTGACTTCGCCCGGCGCATAGTGGACGGCGAGCGGCTGCTGCATCTGCAGGCGCGGCACGCCGCGGTTTTCCAGCGTGCGCACGGTGCCGTCCCAGGCCAGTCCGGCCGGGAGTTGCTGCAGCTTGCCGGCGGCGGCCAGCGTCAGCGCCAGTGCTTCGCCGCTGAACTTGCCCTTGGCCTGCAGGTTGACCGTGTGGCTGGCATAGGTGCCGTCGATGTCGCCGCGCACCTCGTCGAGCTGCAGGTCGGCGGCGCGCACGCCCTGCGCCTGCAGCGCCAGCCTGACCTGCGCCTGCGGGTCGGAGCCGGGTATGCCGCGCACATCCGCGTTGCTGCTGATGCGTGCGGCCCGATAGTCGCCGAAGACCAGCCGCTCGCCCTGGATGTCGGCCTGCACCAGCGGGCGTTCCAGCGTGCCGGCCAGTTGGCCTTTCGCACTGAGCACGCCGGCCAGGCCGAAGCCCAGGCGGTCGATGGCCGGCGCGTCGATGGAGAACGAGAGCTGCTTGCCGGGCGCGCCGAAGCCGCCCTTCACCATGGCCCGGTTGCCGGCGACGGACAGCGTGATGTCGCTGTCGTTGACCTGCTTGCCCGTCAGTTGCAGCGTGCCGTTGCCACTCATCGGCAGCTTGTCGTAGCTGCTGTCCGTGATGTCGAAGCGCACAGCGGCCTGCAGCTCGGGCTGGAGCTTGCCGCTGGCGGCAAAGCGCATGTTGATGTCGGCTTCGGGGATGGTGGCCGGTTTGGCCGGCGGGGCGCCCTTGCGGCGCGCTGCCGGCGGCGGCGCCGGCTGTACGGTCGACAGGAAGGCGGCCGGGTTGAAGTCGGCGAGCGCGCCCTTGATCGAATACGCAGCATTTTCATCGCGGCCCAAGGTGCCGCTGGCGTCCAGTTTCGCCCGGCCGGCCTCGAGGTGGGCGCTGCGCAGCGTGATTTCCTGCGGCGTGATGCCGGCGTCGGCATGGATGGCGAACGGCGGGCCGTCCAGCTTCAGCGTCACCTGCTGCGTCTCGCCTGCCAGCGTCACTTTCAGCGGCCCGCCGAGCTTGGTCGGCCGGACCGCCCCATGCAGCGCATGCAGGTCCAGTCCGCGCGCGTTCACGGTCAGTTCGCCATTGCCGTCCGCACGGTATTCGCCGCTGCCTTCCAGCCGCGCGCCGCCAGCCACGTCCACCACCAGGCTGTCGAGCTGCTGGCGCTGTGCGTCCAGCGTTGCGCTGGCCTTCAGCGAAACCAGCGGCAGCAGGTCCTGGTCGATACTGCCCGGACGCGCATTGGTGATGGAAATCGGGCCGCTCACCCTCAGGTCCGACAGGCTGGCGCCGGCGGGCAGCGCGGCCGGTGCAAGATCGGCGTTGATGGCGAGGTCGGCCTGCGGCGCGGCGGGGTTGAATAGGCGCGGATCCAAATGGGCGACCGCTACCCTGGCGCGGGTAAACGGCAATGGCGAAAACGGGGTCGCATCGACCTGCGCGTCGGCGTTGAAGCTGCCGCCGCTGGCTTTCAAGGTCACGCCCAGCGCCTGCAGCGTGCCGGCAAGATCGACGGTGGCGTTGTAGTCCAGTTTCTCCCACGCGCCTTTCAGGCTGGCGTTGCCGGTCAAGGGAAACGGCGCGTCGCCGGTCAGCTTCAGGCCGGCCGCGGCCGCACCGAACGGCGTCGTCGCTTTCTGCAGGTCCAGCGTGTGATGCACCCGGTCCGAGCTCGCGCGCAGCAGGATGTCGGCGATGCTCGTGGTGGCGCCGTCCTGGTGCACCAGCACCTCGTCGATCGCCAGCCGCTGCAGGTCGACCGCCAGCGGCAGCCTGATCTGCGCCGGCAGCGCCAGCGGTTCGGACTTGTCGGGCGAGGGCTGCAGCGTCACCTCGACCCGCCCGAGCTCGAGCGCGCTGATGGTCAGTTTGCGCGGCGTGAAGCGGAAGTCCCAGGCGCCATGCACCCGGTCGATCGCGACGGTCTGCTGCGCGTCGCGGTAGCGCACGTTGCGCAGGTCCAGCCCATGCGCGACCGAGCCGCCGACGTACTCGCCGGAGAGCGCCCCGTCCAGCACGCGCGTGGCCAGGCCCCAGCCGGTCCGCGCGCCCCACTCGGTACGCAGCGCGGCGGTGACCAGTCCAGCCGCCACCAGCACCAGCAGGACCAGGGTCACGGCGAGCCATTTCAGCCAGCGCCAGCGCCTGCGGCTTTTTCCTGGTGCCGCGGGCACGGCTGCAGGCGACGCCGGCTCGCGGGCCTGTTCCTGTTCCGGGGCCGCCATCAGAACGCCACGCCCAGCGACAGGTGGGGATTGAATTCCTTGTTGCGTATGCCGTAGGCGAGGTCGACGTTGACCGGTCCGACCGGGCTGCGATAGCGCACGCCGACGCCGACGCCCTGGAAGAACTGCTTCTCGCTCCAGCTGTCGGTGGCGGTGCCGAGGTCGTAGAACACTGCGCCGCCCCAGGTGGCATTGATCCAGCGCTGGTATTCGACACCGGCGGTGGCGAGGTAGCGGGTCGGATAGACGGTGCCGCCCCTGACGTTGCCTATGCTCTGGTAGTCGTAGCCGCGCACCGACTCGGTGCCGCCGGCGCGAAACAGCAGCGACGCCGGCACCGCCGTGTTGTCGCCCTTCGATATGATGGCGCCCAACTCGCCGCGCACCAGCACCAGGTCGCGCTCGCCGACCGGCCAGTAGCGCCGCAGCTTGCCGTAGGTGCGGAAAAAGGTCTGGTCGGTCAGCAGGCCCTTGAGCGCCACGCCGGCCTCGATCGACGCGATATAGCCGCTGCGCGGGAAAATCGGATCGTCCACCGCCCTGCGGGTCCGGGCATAGCCGAGCACCAGCGCCTGGTGGCTGCCGGGCGCGGTCAGGATGTCCGGCGGCAGCGTCGCATCGTCCAGCCGCTGCAGCTGGTCGCGGTAGTACTCGACCGACCAGGTGTAGTCGTCGGTGTCGGTGCTGCGGGCGCGGCGCACGCCGGCGCGGCGGCTGCGCAGCTCCACGCCTTCGAGCGTGGTGCGTTCCACCGAACCATGCACGCTGTTGACGTAGGCGGTGCCATCGGGCGGCATGGCCAGGTCCAGCGTGGCATTCTGCCGTTCCTGCTCGACGCGCACCTGGCTGTCGAACACCCAGGCGCGGCCGAAGACATTGTTGTGGCTGTAGCGGCCCTCGACGCGGGCGCCGGTATCGGTGGCATAGCCGACCCCGCCGCGTATGCGCTGGGTCGGGTATTCGGTGACCTTGACGTCGACCGGCGACAGTGCGGCCTGCTCCGGGTTCTTGTCGATATCGACGACGATGTTGCTGAAGTAGGGCGTGCGCTGCACCGCCCGCTGCAAGGCCAGCAGCCGGCTGGCGTCGTAGTCCTCGCCGGGCACGAGCGGGTTGACGTTGCGGATGATGCTTTCCGGGTAGCGCTCGGTGCCGCTGATGCGCAGCGCGCCCAGCGTGAACGGCGGGCCGCTCTGGTAACTGACCGCCAGTTCGGCTTCGTTGCGGTCGGCGTAGATGGCAGCGTTCGAGCTGGCGATGGTCGCCGCCGCATAACGGCGTTCCTGCAGCGTCCGCAGCCCGGCTTCCTTCGCCGCTGCCCAGTCTTCCTGGCGGAATGGCGCGCCGGATTTCATGGACCAGTTCTCCACCACCTGCGCAGCCTGCTGCGGCGACTGCGCGCTTGCCGGGCCGCTGACCTCGACATCGGCACGTTTCACGGCGGTGCGCGGACCTTCCATGACCGCGACGGTGACGACCGGCGGCTGCGCCTTGTCGTCCAGCCTGATATTGGCTGTTGGTGAAAAATAGCCCTCGGTGGCAGCCAGTTCCTTCACTTGCTCGGCAGCAGTTTCCACCATGAAACGTAACTGGTCGGCATTGATGTCGTCGCGGTCGCGGTACCGCATCAGGTCGAGATGCGCGCCCAGCAGTTCACGCAAGGACTTCGGCGCATCGAGTTCGACCTTGTAGACCGCATGCGCCGGCATGCTTGCCAGGAGCAGCAGCATGCAGCCTGACGCGACTGCCAATGGCTTCGAAAATTGTCGATGGCGCGGGGAAGCTTTGCTTTTTTTCAATCGGTTTCCTTGACGGGCCAGCCAGTGACGTTAACGCCGGACCGGCAGGCCGCAGGCCTGTGGATTCATGCTGCAGAACGGCAGCTGCTGCGCAGATGGTAGCGGAAGAAACTTGCAGCGTGCCAAGTAATGATGGGGAGATTAGACCAGACAACCGGTATGAAAGCTTTGCTTGCAATCAGCAAGCCTTGCCTAGTCGCTCAGCAGGGGCACGTGCCTGCCGTCGGTTTCGACGACCAGCCCGCCCGGGGTGCGGGCGACCAGCACGGTGCCGAACTCGGGCACGTCAATGGCCGTACGGCCGGAATCGTTCAACGCCATGGCCAGGTGAAGGTAGCCATGAAGCAAGTGAAACCCAGCCTGGTCCTGGATGATGAGAACGTCCGGGTTCATCATGGTGCGCTCCTTGCAAGAGGAATCCGAGAAACTGTCGACAGAGGGAGCATCCAGCATAGTCAATATCGGTGACATCGCAATGACTGCCTGCGCGGCTAGCATTGACTCCCCGACGACGAGCCGACGGACGGTCAGAGGCGCCGTTCCAGTCAGCAATGTTGTGGGGTCAGTCCAGGCTGCGTACCATGGCATCGAAGCAATAGATGTACACAAGCATGATGGCACCTGGAGCGTATCTATCGAGGCCGCCCTGGACAGGAGAGTTGATGACTGTGAAAAAATGGATGCTCGTACTGGTGTTCGCCTGGTTTTCAATTGGCGGCGCCGGACATTTCCTGGCGCCGGCGTTTTTCATGAAAATCGTACCGCCTGGTCTTCCCTATCGGCTTGAAGCGGTCTACATCAGCGGTTTGTTCGAACTGCTCGGCGCCGCCGCGCTGGTGGTGCCGGCACTGCGGCGCATGGCCGGTATCGGGCTGATGGCACTGACGGTGGCTGTCACGCCTGCCAACGTCTACATGTGGGCCAATCCTGGCCTGTTTCCCGCCATTCCGGAAATTTTGCTGGGGCTGCGGCTGGTGTTGCAGGCCTTGCTGCTGGCGGGGATCTGGTGGGCGACGCAGCGGCCTGCCGCGCCTGTTTCGGCATCGGGTTCATGACGTTGATCAGGCCGTCCGGCCGTTCTATCTGATCGCGCTGGCGCGGATTCGTGCTGGCTTGCCCAAGCTGGGCTGTAAGCGATATTTCTTTCTCCGCGCAGCGACACTTGCCGTTGCCGTTGCCGTTCCACTTGCCAGCGTTGCAACGACGCTTTGCGCTTTGCGGCCGCGTTGCCAACGTCAAAAGCGGCTTCGCGGCTAAGCCCGGCTGACGGATGAAGCAATACTTATGTCCTGCCGGACGACCAAGCCGGGTCTCGGCCCGGC
>CAUQYP010000285.1:0-5802 GCA_963522035.1 uncultured Noviherbaspirillum sp.
TGCGTCGGCCTTGAGGCCGGGGCTGCGAAGCGTTGTGTTCGTCAGCAGCAGAGAGGCGAGATTATGCAGTGTTCATCTAATCGGGTCAAGACCTTGCGAATAAAAATTCATCACGAAATCTTTTTTTACTTTTTCATCCCGTTATGGTGCGGCTGGCTGGGATCGAACCAGCGACCCTTGGCTTCGGAGGCCAATACTCTATCCACTGAGCTACAGCCGCATTGAGATATCGGAAGAGGCATGCAGGATACCGTCTTTCTTGTCTGACGTCCATGGACTACGGGGTTTTTCGTTCCAAATCATAGATGTTAAGTCTATAATCAAGGGTTTGGCGAAGTATTGCACTACAGCACGGAATGGTTGCAGCGTCCAGACGCTTCACCGCAGATTTCAAAATCGTACTTGAGGAAATAATGAGCGACGCACACAACGAACACGAGTCCGTAATACGTACACCGAAGCAACTCATTGCTGCAGTGCTTGCCGGTTTTCTGATTCCCATTATCTGTATCGTGCTGTTGGTTGAATATGTGACCAACAATAATCGCGTCGGCGCCGGGTCGACCGGGCAAACGCCAGAAGCAATTGCCGCTCGCATCAAGCCGGTATCGGACGAGGGATTTACTTTCCGCGATGTGAACGCGCCCAAGCAGCTCCAGGCCGGCACCGAAGTCTACAAGGCAGTTTGCGCGGCCTGCCATGACAGTGGCGCAGCGGGCGCTCCGAAAACCGGAGATGCGGCGGCATGGGCTCCACGTATCGGCCAAGGCTATGAAACGTTGGTCAAGCATGCTGTGGAAGGGATACGCGCAATGCCCGCCAAGGGCGGCAACCCGGATCTGGATGAAGTTGAAGTTGCCCGTGCCGTCGTTGTAATGGCAAATCAAAGTGGCGCAAAGTACAAGGAGCCTGAAGTCAAAGCGGCTCCGGCTGCTCAGACTGCCGATGCCGCTGCCGCTGCTCCGGCTGCTGCAGCGCCTGCTACCCCTGCCGCTGTCGCTCCTGCTGCAATAGCTGCTGCGACTGGCGCGCCGGCACCCACTCCGGCACGCGCGGCAGAAGCGCCGGCGGCCGCGACGGTTTCTGCCGATGCCGGCAAAAAGGTATATGAGGCGGCCTGCGTCGCCTGCCATGGCGCAGGTATTGCCGGCGCGCCCAAGCTTGGTGACAAGGCGGCTTGGGCCGATCGCATCAAGCAAGGGCAGAATGTGCTGTATGAACACGCGATCAAGGGCTTCCAGGGCAAGGCCGGCATGATGCCTCCAAAAGGCGGCTCGACGGCGTCGGACGATGAAGTGAAGGCTGCGGTTGATTACATGGCGGCAGCTTCAAAATAACAGGATTTGACTGCCCAACAAAAAACCGACCGTAAGGTCGGTTTTTTGTTGGGCGGCCGCTATGGCAGCGAATTTGCTAGCGGCGGCCGCTTATCATCATTCCCAGCAGAACACCGACGCCGGCAGAGATGGCGACGGCGCGCCAAGGGTTGTCTTTTACATAGCTATCGGCAGTGTCGACGACTTCCTTGCTGGTATCGACGGCGACAGACTGGATGTCCTGCGCCTTGACCATCGCAGTGTCGAGAAGAGTGAGGCCACGAGCACGCAGGTCCTCGGCTTTCATGCCAGTCGAGGAAGTCGCCTCGCGGAACAAATCCTGGGCGTCACGCAATAAAGAGCGCAGGTCCGTTCTTACGGTTTTCAGATTATTTTCCAACATGGTGGTACTCCCAAGGCAAGGTGAAGTATGCGCATAACGCTTCCTGCTCCTTGTAGAAGCCGGTAATCGTCATAAAGCCTGGCGCCCAGATTACAAAAAAGATAGCAAATTTGCAAGCAGGCAAGCGTCTGCGGCCATGCGCGAATGCACTTAGTGCATTCGCAAACAAGATAGCTGAAGGCTTGAAATGACGCTGTGCGCTAACGAACACTTGTCTGGTGCGCGATGATGAAGCGCGCCTCAACGCATTAGCGCACCGGTGCGGCTAACGACCGTCAAGTCGACAAAGTGTGAACCAATATGATTGGTTGGTGAAAAATTCAGTGGATATCCGCCCAGATTGACCTGGCCCAACCCTTCAAGCGCCTGCCTCACGGAAGCCCTGGTCGGATTGGCGCCTGCTTTTTTCAACGCCAGGACCAGCACGCGCGCATTCATGTATCCCTCCATGGTGGAATACGAATACGGGTTGCCCTTGGCATAGGTTTTCATCAGCGCCTGGTATTCAGCGACGAGCGGCAAGGTGGCGCTATAAGGAAAGGGCATCACCTGGGACATGCCCAGTCCCTGGAGTGCGGCCGGGCTGACGACCTTGCTCAGGCCTTCGACGTTGGCAGTTGAAATACTGAACAAATAGGCGCGTCCCCCAGCAGCGTGGAACTGCTTGATGAATTCAGCGGCCGGCGGCGTGATGGCAACGAGAATCACGGTGTCCGGCTGACTGTCGATTACGTCCTTGACGGCGTCGCGAACATTGGTGGTGTGCTGTTCATAGCTTGCTCGCGCAACCAATGCCAGTCCACGCTTCCTGGCCGCATCCTCGGCCGCCCGCAAGCCAGCCTCGCCGAAAGGGTTGTCCTCGTAGACGACGGCGATGCGCTTGGTGCCCAGGCCGGCGACATGGCGGACGATGGCATCGACTTCTTCGATATAGCTGGCGCGCAGGTGAAAAATGGACGGATTAAGCGGTTCGCGCAACAGCTTGGCGCCAGTCGATACGCCGACGATCGGTAATGGCGTGCCGTCGAATAGTCCCTGCTTGAAGAGTTCGGTGACATTGTCCGTGCCATACAGCCCGGTTAGCGCCAGCACGCGCGGGTCCGCAATGAATGCGCGGGTGTTACGCACCGTGCCTTCGATCTGGTACGCGTCATCCTTGACCAGGTGCACGATCCTCTGGCCATTGACACCGCCTTCGGTCGCATTGACATGGTCGAAGTAGATTTTCGCGCCCATCACCAGGCCACGGCCGCTGGCGCCTGCTTCGCCGGTCAGTGGCGCAGACTGCGCAACGACGATGTCGGCATGGGCATGGGATGCAAGCGCCAGCACCAGGCCCAGGCAAAGAGACAGACAGCGTTTGAGTCGCATGGAGGTTCTCCTTCGAACACATCGGTGCGGCTATTTAATCAGAGCTGGATATATTTATCCAGAGAAATGTTTCCTTAAGGAATAGCAACGTGTTGCCGATGCGCCAACCGATACCAGAGCAAGCCGATCCACTCATGCATTGCATAGTGCGTATCGCTTAGTCCGCCACCGCCAGGAATGAAATCGCCAGCGATTAGCGCGCCGCTTCCGAGGTAACTGGTCGGCGCGGGGATGACGGTCAGGCCTGCCTGTGCGAATACTCGCCTGGAACGCGGCATGTGCAGCGCGTCGGTCACCAGAAGGACATGGCTGATACCGGCCTGGCGCAGCATGACGGCTGCGTATCGTGCATTCTGCGCAGTGTTGTCGGACTTGCCTTCGACCCAGCGTGCCGGGGTATTGAAATCGTCACGGAGCACCCTGGCCATCAACTCGGCCTCGGCGTCGGCTTTGACGTCCGGGCTGCCGCCAGTGACCAGCATCGGCAAGCCGGTTTGCCGGTGCAGCCGCACCGCGTAGCGCAGGCGCGCGAGAACGGTGGCGCGCGGCACGTCCTGGCCTTCATATTCAGGCGCATTGCGACGTCGGCCGCCGCCCAGCACCACGATTGCCTGAGCCTCTGCCGCGCTTGCCGAGGTCAATGGCGGCGTCATCGCTTCCAGCGGCCGGATCAGGAGCCGGGCACCGGCCGTGGTCGACAGCACGGCCAGCAGCGCCAGAGCAAGCAGCGCAATGGCCGGTCCCGCACGCGGCCAGCGATGTCTTGCCAGGATGCCGGCGGCGGCCAGGATCAGCAGGTTCAGTGGCGGCAGCAGTAGCGCGCTGAATGCATTGGTCAGCAGCCACGCATTGCTCATTCGGACATCTGCACCAGCGCCAGCGAACGCAATTGGAAGCGCCCATCGTTATTGAACAACCACGATTCATGCATTTCCAGGCGGCCATTGCGCAGCAGGTGCGGCGACGGCTTGGGAAACGGCGCGCTTTTGCGCAAGGTCGCCAGGGCTGTGGCTTCGGTGGTCCGGTCGTGGTTGCTGCGGGCAATCTCGCTGCGGACCAGGTTGCCGGCGCTGTCAACGGTGTATTTGAGCACGACTACGGAACGCAGCAGCGCCTGCGGCCGGGTAGTGTAGACCTGGGTCGAGTTGACCGCGTAGATGCGCTGGGCCAGGTCGGCCTTGTAGCCGTCGACCGTGGCCGCAGTGGAGGTGCCGTCGCGCGTCGTCTCGATCTGCTCGATGATTGGGCGCGCGGTGGTGGCCGTTTCTCCCACGGGGACGTTGGAACAGCCGGCCAGCAGGGCGACGGCGATCAAAAGCGGGGTGCGTGTGGTCATGGAAGCGGCCTCCTGGCGGACGTGGTTCTGCGTATATAGCTTTTTGATTGCATTCTGGCTGATTCGCCTGTTCCATGCATCGTGTCACTGTGCGATCAACGCTTTTTTTTGAAAATTTTCGCCGGGCACTGGAATTCTGGAATGAGTTCAGGTAGACTTCGCCCCGCTTCGGACACAAGGCAGCACGTCCGGATTCGATGCAGCATGCAAGGCACCGGGTGCTTAGCTCAGTTGGTAGAGCGGCGCCCTTACAAGGCGTAGGTCGGGAGTTCGAGCCTCTCAGCACCCACCAGCCGGTCCGCAATGCGCATGCGAAGGTTTCAGCAGTTCAGCAGTTTAGGAGTGGTAGTTCAGTTGGTTAGAATACCGGCCTGTCACGCCGGGGGTCGCGGGTTCGAGTCCCGTCCACTCCGCCAGCAAAAGAGCAAGTGCCCGCGCAAGCGGGCATTTGCTTTTGTGCGACAGGAGTGGAGGGAGCCACCTGCGTGGCTCCCGGCGGGACGAGAAGGGAAACGCTTGCAAGCGTTTCCGCGGCCTGCGGCACGTAGGCGAGTCCCGTCCACTCCGCCAGCAAAAGTAAAACGCCCGCGAAAGCGGGCGTTTTGCGTTGTGGCTCCGCTTTAGCGCGTCAGCCGCAGATACAACGCGGGCAGTTTCTCCGGCAAGTCCGCCACTTCGTCCATCACCAGATAATTGTTTTCCCCAAAAATCGTGCGCACATAGCCGCCGGCCTGCCGGTCCAGCGCGACACAAAACACGTGGACGCCGGCCGACACTGCTTCCCGCACCGCCTGCTGCGCGTCGTGCGCGAGGTAGCCGGGGTGGAAGATGTCGATGTCGTGCGGCTCGCCATCCGTTACGACCAGGATCAGCTGCTGATTGCCGCGGCTGCCGGGGTCGTCGGCCAGGCGGCGGGCCGCGTGGCGCAGCGCGGCGCCGATGCGGGTGGACTGGGCACCACGCAGGGCGGCGAGGCGGGACAGCGGGACGTCGTCGAAGTCCTCGCCAAAATCCTTGAGCCTCAAATAATTCACTTCATGCCTGCCGTTCGAACGGAAGCCGTGCAGCGCGTAGCGGTCGCCGTTCTGCGCCATCGCGCCGGCCAGCAGCACGGCGGCTTCGCGGATGGCGTCCAGCATGCTGCTCTCACCGTGCCGCTCGTTGGTCGACGCCGACAGGTCCAGCAGCACCAGCGCCGACAATGCGCGCTTCTCATGCAGCGTGCGCATGTAGACCCGGTCGTCGGGCTGGATGCCGGCCCGGATCGCAATCGCCGCGGCGACCAGCGCGTCGAGATCGAAGCGGTCGCCCTCGGACTGGCGCCGCAGGCGCGTGGGCCGGCGGATGCGGTGGGCGCGGATCAGGCGCGCCAGCCG
>CAUQYP010000286.1:0-5793 GCA_963522035.1 uncultured Noviherbaspirillum sp.
GCTGCGCTGAGTCCGGCGCGTGCCGCACTGGAAGCGGCGCGGAACATGAAGCGCGGTTCGGCGCCGGCGGCCGCAGCCATGGCGGCGCCAACTCCGGCACCGGCACCGGCACCAGCACCAGGAACATCACTGGTGCCGTCGCAGCCGTCCGACATGCCGCCGCCGTGGGACGACATCCCGGTATTCGACGACTATCCGGAAACCGCTCAAAAAAAAACTGAACCGGTAACGGCGGCAGCGACACCAGCGCCTTCAACGCCGCCAGCGCCCGAACCGGCGCCGCCGCCTATCCCCGTGGCGGAACTGGACTGGGACGGCGACTGGCCGGCACTGGCGTCGACCCTGCCGGTGCGGGGCGTGGTGCACCAGTTGGCGCAGCAGAGCGAATTGACTGAATGCGTACAGGAGGGTAATACCTTCCTGTTCAAGCTGCGGGTGCCGATCGAAACCCTGTGCACCGCGGCCAGCCTGGAAAAGCTGACCGCGGCGCTGCAGGAGCGCTTCGGCCGGCCGGCCCGGGTGCAGACCGAAATTGGCGCCGCCCGCCAGACCGCCAACGCCAGGGCCGTGGCCGAGCGGGAAGCCCGGCAGCAGCAGGCGGAACAGACCATGCACAGCGATCCGTTCATCCAGACGCTGAAGCGTGAATTCGGTGCGACCATCGTGCCGGGATCCATCAAACCAGTTTAACCAGTACAGGAGCGCAAGATGATGAAGAACCAGTTGGCAGGCCTGATGAAGCAGGCGCAGGCAATGCAGGACAATATGAAGAAGATGCAGGACCAGCTCGCGACCATCGAGGTCGAAGGCCAGTCCGGCGCCGGCATGGTCAAGGTCGTCATGACCTGCAAGAACGATGTGAAGCGGGTGTCGATCGACCCGTCGCTGCTGGGCGAGGACCGCGACATGCTGGAAGACCTGGTGGCCGCCGCCTTCAACGACGCGGTGCGCAAGGCCGAGGCGACCACGCAGGAAAAGATGGCCGGCATCTCTGCCGGCATGCCCTTGCCGCCCGGCTTCAAGATGCCGTTCTGAAGCAGGCTGTCGCCACGTGAAGACGCCATCCAGTCTTGACTTCCTGACCGAGGCGCTGCGCCGCTTGCCCGGCATCGGCCCCAAGTCCGCCCAGCGCATCGCCTACCACCTGATGCAGCACGACCGTGACGGTGCGGCGATGCTGGGCAGGGCGCTGACCGAGTCGGTCGAGCGCATCCACCACTGCGCGTCATGCAATACCTTCACCGAAAACGAGATCTGCGAGACCTGCCTGGACCCGGAACGGGATGCGGCGCTGCTGTGCGTCGTGGAAACACCGGCCGACCAGTTGATGATCGAGCAGACCCTGACCTACAAGGGCCTGTATTTCGTGCTGATGGGCCGCCTGTCGCCGCTGGACGGCATCGGCCCCCGCGACATCCACCTCGAACGCCTGATGCGCCGAGCGACCGACGGCGTGGTGCAGGAAGTCGTGCTGGCCACCAATTTCACCAACGAGGGTGAAGCGACCGCGCATTACATCAGCGAGACCCTGAAGGCCCGTGGGCTCAAGGTCAGCCGCCTGGCGCGCGGCGTGCCGGTCGGCGGCGAGCTCGAATACGTGGACGCCGGCACCATCGCACGGGCGATGCTGGACCGCCGGAGCACTTGATAAGTACGGATTGTTCCCTATCTGTGGTCGTCTACCGCACAACTAGTTGATTGTCGACTGTAGCGGTGGATGACATCGCTTGCCGGTATTGGGCTAGAATCTGGCAACTTTTTTGAAGGCAGGCAATAATGGAATTTCACAAGGATCTCGACGCGCGTGGCCTGAACTGTCCGCTGCCTATCCTGAAGGCAAAGAAAGCGCTGGCCGAGATGATGAGCGGCGAAGTCTTGCGGGTGGTGGCGACCGATTCCGGATCGGTGCGGGACTTCCAGGCATTTGCCAGGCAGACCGGCAACCAGTTGCTCGAACAATCGGAAAGCGAGCAGGAATTCACGTTTTACATGCGCCGCAAGTAAGCCCGCGCAATATTTAGTGGCATTCCTCTATCCTCTAATAGCACGAGCGTGCTAAATTTCGGCACGGTGTGTGAATTACTCTTATAATCATTGTTTGGTTTACGTTAACGTCAATCTGATTTTTCAAAGGCAGAGCTATGAAAGTACTGGTTCCAGTCAAGCGCGTGGTGGACTACAACGTCAAGGTGCGGGTCAAGTCCGACGGCTCCGGCGTTGATATTGCCAACGTCAAGATGTCCATGAACCCCTTCGACGAGATCGCGGTAGAAGAAGCGATGCGCCTGAAAGAGGGCGGCAAGGTCACCGAAGTCGTCGCCGTGTCCTGCGGCGTCGCCCAGTGCCAGGAAACCCTGCGCACCGCGATGGCCATCGGCGCCGACCGCGGCATCCTGGTCGAGACCACCGAAGAGCTGCAGCCGCTGGCGGTCGCCAAGCTGCTCAAGGCGCTGGCCGACAAGGAGCAGCCGCAGCTGATCATCCTCGGCAAGCAGGCGATCGACGACGACAGCAACCAGACCGGCCAGATGCTGGCCGCACTGCTGGGCTGGGGCCAGGCGACCTTCGCCTCCAAGGTCGTGATCGAGGACGGTAAGGCGACAGTCACCCGCGAAGTCGACGGCGGCCTGGAAACCATCGCGCTGCCGCTGCCGGCCATCGTCACCACCGACCTGCGCCTGAACGAGCCGCGTTATGTCACGCTGCCCAACATCATGAAGGCCAAGAAGAAGCCGCTGGAAAACGTCAAGCCGGCCGACCTGGGCGTCGACGTGACGCCGCGCCTGAAGACCCTGAAAGTGTCCGAGCCGCCCAAGCGCTCCGCCGGCATCATGGTCAAGGACATCGCCGAGCTGGTCTCCAAGCTCCGGAACGAAGCGAAAGTCATCTAATTTCACGGGAAAGACATCATGGCCGCACTGGTTATTGCAGAACACGATAACGCTACCCTCAAGGGCAGCACCCTCAACACCGTCACCGCCGCGTCCGAATGCGGCGGCGAAGTCCATGTGCTGGTTGCCGGCGCCGGTTGCGGCGCCGCTGCCGAAGCGGCGGCGCAACTGGCCGGCGTGACCAAGGTACTGGTCGCCGATGGCGCGCAGTTCGCCGACGGCCTGGCCGAGAACGTCGCCGCGCAGGTGCTGGCGCTGGCGCAGAACTACAGCCACATCCTGGCCCCGGCTACCGCCTACGGCAAGAACATCCTGCCGCGCGTGGCAGCCGTGCTCGACGTCGCGCAGATTTCCGAAATCACCAAGGTGGTCTCGCCCGACACCTTCGAGCGCCCGATCTATGCCGGCAATGCCATCGCCACCGTGCAGTCGGCTGACGCCATCAAGGTCATCACCGTGCGCACCACCGGCTTCGACGCCGCAGCGCAAGGGGGTTCCGCCGCGGTTGAAAATGTCGAGGCCGCGGCCGACGCCGGCAAGTCGTCCTTCGTCTCGCGCGAGTTGGCCAAGTCCGACCGTCCGGAGCTGACGGCCGCCAAGGTCATCGTGTCGGGCGGCCGCGGCATGGGTTCGGGCGAAGCGTTCAAGATCCTGGAGCCGCTGGCCGACAGGCTGGGCGCTGCCATGGGCGCATCGCGCGCTGCGGTGGACGCGGGCTATGTGCCGAACGACTGGCAGGTTGGCCAGACCGGCAAGATCGTAGCTCCCCAGCTCTATATCGCGGTCGGCATTTCCGGCGCGATCCAGCATCTGGCCGGCATGAAGGACTCCAAGACCATCGTCGCCATCAACAAGGACCCGGAAGCGCCTATTTTCAGCGTGGCTGATTACGGCATCGCCGGCGACCTGTTCGAACTGGTGCCGGAGCTGGTCAAGGAACTGGGCTGATTTAATCCGGGTTGAACCGACAAGGGCAGGGCGCGCAATAGTCGCACCCTGCCCATTTTTTTGGGAGTATCAGATGAGCTATGCCGCCCCCCTGAAGGACATGCTGTTCGTGGTCAATGAACTGGCCAACCTGCCTGCCGTCCATGCCCTGCCGGGCTGCGAGGACGCCACGCCCGAGACCGTCGAAGCGGTGCTCGAGGAAAACGCGAAGTTCTGCGGCGAAGTGGTCGCGCCGCTGAACGTCGCCGGCGACCGTGAGCCGAGCGCATGGAAAAACGGCGAGGTGACGACCACCCGCGGTTTCAGGGAGGCGTTTCATGCATTCGGCCAGGCCGGCTGGCAGGGCGTGCAGCACCCGGTCGAATTCGGCGGACAGGGCTTGCCCAAGCTGGTGGCGACGCCCTGCATCGAGATGCTCAACTCGGCCAACCTGTCGTTCGCGCTGTGCCCGCTGCTGACCGACGGCGCCATCGAGGCGCTGCTGGTTGCCGGCAGCGACGCGCAAAAGAGCACCTACCTGGCCAACCTGATCTCCGGCAAGTGGACCGGCACCATGAACCTGACCGAGCCGCAGGCCGGCTCCGACCTGGCGCTGGTGCGCACCCGGGCGGTGCCGCAGGGCGACGGCACTTTCAAGATTTCCGGCACCAAGATCTACATCACCTATGGCGAGCATGACATGGCCGAGAATATCGTCCATCTGGTGCTGGCGAGGACGCCCGATGCGCCGGAAGGCGTAAAGGGCATTTCGCTGTTCGTCGTGCCGAAGTTCCTGGTCAATGCCGACGGCAGCCTGGGCGAGCGCAACGACGTGCATTGCGTGTCGATCGAACACAAGCTCGGCATCAAGGCCAGCCCGACGGCGGTGCTGCAGTTCGGCGACCACGGCGGCGCCGTCGGCACGCTGGTCGGCGAGGAAAACCGCGGCCTGGAATACATGTTCATCATGATGAACGCCGCCCGCTTCGCGGTCGGCATGCAGGGCGTCGCCGTGGCCGAGACCGCGTACCAGAAGGCCGTGGCCTATGCCCGTGACCGCGTGCAGTCGCGCGACCTGGCCGGCTCGCCCGGCCCGGTGGCGATCATCCACCACCCGGACGTGCGCCGCATGCTGATGTCGATGCGCGCCCAGACCGAAGGCGCGCGGGCGCTGGCCTACGTGACGGCCGCCGCCTACGACGCCGCCCATCACTCCGATGACGCCGCGGTGCGCAAGCAGAACCAGGCGTTCTACGAGTTCATGGTGCCGGTGGTGAAGGGCTGGTCGACCGAGATGTCGATCGACGTGGCGTCGACCGGCGTTCAGGTGCATGGCGGCATGGGCTTCATCGAGGAAACCGGCGCGGCGCAGTACTACCGCGACGCCCGCATCCTGACCATCTATGAAGGCACGACCGCGATCCAGGCCAACGACCTGGTCGGCCGCAAGACCGTACGCGACGGCGGCGCGACGGCGAAAGCCATCCTGGCCCAGGTGCGTGCGACCGAAGCCGAACTGGAAAGCGCCGGCAGCGGCGACCTGGCGACGATCCGCAACCAGCTTGCAGCAGGCTCGAAGGCGCTGGAAGAGGTGGTGGACTACATCGTCGGCAACATGAAGTCCGACATCAAGGGCGTGTTTTCAGGCAGCGTGCCGTACCTGAAGATGGCCGGCATCGTGCTATGCGGATGGCAGATGGCGCGTGCCGCGCTGATTGCGCAACGGAAGCTCGACAGCGGCGAAGGCGATGCGCGCTTCTACCAGGCCAAGATTGCGACCGCGCGTTTCTTTGCCGACCACCTGCTGTCGCAGGCGGCGGGCTACCGGGCCGCGATCGTGGGCGGGAGCGCCGGCGTGCTGGCGCTGGCCGAAGACCAGTTCTAGCGCATTTTCATGCTGGCTTGCGCCAGATGCGCCACTTCCGCGCAGCGACAGTTGCCGTTGCATTAAGCCCCGCGCAGCGACAGTTGCCGT
>CAUQYP010000287.1:0-5754 GCA_963522035.1 uncultured Noviherbaspirillum sp.
CGCGCCACGCTGCGCACGTGCCGGCATACCGGAGCACATCAGCTTTGCGACCAAGGGGGAGATTGCCTGGAAGCAGATCGAAGCGGCGCTGGCGGCGGGCATCCCTCTCGGCACGATCCTGATGGATGCCGGTTATGGCGACGAAGCGGCCCTGCGGGACCGCTTGCGTGCGCAGGAACTGCCTTATGCGGTGGGCATCAAGCCGGCCACGGGCGTCTGGTGGGACGCCCATCAACCGGCAAGCGCTCCTGAGCAAGGCCGGGGCCGGCCGCGTACGCGTTTGCTGCGCGACGACGCGCACCAACCCATTGGCGTGCTGGAACTGGCGCAGATACTGCCCGCGGCTGCCTATCGTACCGTCACGTGGCGCGAAGGCAGCAACGCGCCGCTGCGTTCGCGCTTTGCAAGAGTGCGTGTGCGCGCAGCGCAAGGCAACCACCCCCGCGACGAAGAATGGCTGCTGATCGAATGGCCGAAAGGGGAAGCCAAACCGACCCGCTATTTCCTGTCCACCTTGCCTGCCGATATGCCGCTCAAGGAATTGGTAGCCATCGTCAAAATGCGCTGGCGCATCGAACGTGATTACCGTGAACTCAAGCAGGAGGTTGGTCTCGGGGACTACGAAGGACGCAACTGGCGGGGCTTTCATCATCATGCGAGTTTGTGTATCGCGGCTTATGGATTTCTCATGTTGGAACGGCTCTCCGGCTTCAAAAAAAAAGCCGCTCGACTCCAAACACCTGCTGTACCCCCGGACTTCCTCCCGCGCGGGGCTCGCGCCGATGCAGCGGCACGTCCCATGGTCCATCGCCAGCGTGCGCTTCCGTCTGGCTCGAACGATTGCACGGAATCTTCCACAGTGCCCGTGTTGCGGGAAGCAGTACGGGGAACGATTTAGAATTTAGTAACACAGTAAAATTAAGTGTACGAAACTGACCGTTATAGGCGTAAAAATACCCGCACGCGGCGGGCTTTGATGACGCACGTAGACCGCTCATATTGGCAGTCTTCATGTTAACAATGGGTTACATCGATTTCTTGAACAGGGTCGTTTGCGCTGCAGTTTAACGCATGCGTGCCGTGACGAATGCGCTCTACCGTACCCGACATTGCGGGAAGTCCGCTTCGGGATGGCGGTCTATGCCGTGCGAGGCCGGCTGGGCAGGCGACCCGATGATGTCAAAAGAGAAAAAGCAAGGGCGGCATTGAAAGCCGCCCGAGGGGGTCCTACCGACAAGGCGCATGCGAACGTTACCGCATGCTGCCTTGCATTCATGCGGGCAATGGCTGAATCAGAAGTCTTTCCAGTCGCCCTGGCTGGCGGCAGGTGCGGTGGCAATCTGCTTGCGGACCGGTTCGGTGCGAACCGGGACAATGCGCGAGTTGGCCGCGCGCGCCACTACCTTCGGCGCCTGTACCTTGGGCCTGGCCGGCGCGTGGTTGTCCCCCAGCTTGAACACCGACACCAGTTCGGCAAGCCGTACTGCCTGGTCCTGCAGCGACCCGGATGCGTCGGCGGCATGCTCCACCAGCGCGGCATTCTGCTGGGTTGCCTGGTCCATTGCGCTGACTGCCTGGTTCACCTGGTTGATGCCATTGCTCTGCTCCTGGCTGGCGGACATGATGTCGGCCATGATGTCGGTCACCCGTTTCACGCTGCCGACAATTTCCTGCATGGTCAGGCCGGCTTCCGACACGAGCTTGCTGCCGGCAGCGACCTTATCCACCGAATCGCCTATCAGGCCCTTGATTTCCTTGGCTGCTGCCGCCGAGCGTTGCGCAAGGTTGCGCACTTCGGACGCCACCACCGCAAAGCCACGGCCCTGCTCCCCGGCCCGCGCGGCCTCCACCGCCGCATTGAGCGCCAGGATATTGGTCTGGAACGCAATGCTGTCGATCACGCTGATGATATCGACGATTTTCTTCGACGAATCGTTAATGGAATCCATGGTGTCGACGACCTGCGCGACGACCTTGCCACCTTTCACCGCAACATCCGACGCCGACACTGCCATCTGGTTGGCCTGGCGAGCATTGTCCGCATTCTGCTTGACGGTGGACGTCAGTTCCTCCATCGACGATGCGGTTTCTTCCAGAGACGACGCTTGCGCCTCGGTCCGCGCGGAAAGGTCCTTGTTGCCCGCCGCAATTTCTTCCGACGCCGTGGCGATGGTCGATGTGCTGCCGCGAACGTCGGCCACGATGGCGACCAGGCTGTCGCGCATTTCCTTCATTGCATACAGCACGCTGGAACGGTCGCTGTCGGCAGTGGCGATGTGCACCGCCAGGTCACCGGCGGCAATGCTTCTTGCCACCGCGCTGGCCTGGCTGGGCTCGCCGCCGAGCGCACGGAAAATCCCGCTAACGACTATCCATGCAACCGTTCCACCGATGACGAGCGCGCCGGCGCACATGACCAGCATCAGCACTGCAAAACCACTGGCCAGTCCCCTTGCAGTTGCCGACTCATTCTGGTTCATTTTTTCCTGGAGATCGATGAACTGGTTGATCCGTCCTAACCACTCGACAAAGGCTGGCCGCGCATCCTTGAGCATCATTTCCTTGGCCTTGTCAGCGTCGCCGGCCTGACGCAATTCGACAACCTTCCGGATCATTGGCAGCGTACGAGCCTCGGTTTCCTTGATGCTCGCCAGGATCTTCTTTTCTTCCGTGCCGCTATCGGCCCGTTCCTTCATCATCTTGTCGAGCAGCACAGCCGACTTTTCATAATCCGCCGACAGTTTGTCTATTCCCGCCAGCACTGCCTTCAATTCGTTGTCGGCAACCAGGGTGACGTCGCGCAGGCTGATAGCGCGGTCATGCACGCTGCCGCGGAAGTTGATCGCGTAGCGCTGCTTGACGCTGTTCACGTCGCCAATGGCGGTGAGGCCTTCGGAAATGGTGATGACTCGGCTGATACCGATGCCTGTTACCGTAATCATCATCAGCAGGATGGCGGCAAAGCCAAGGCAGATGCGCGCCTTGATGCTCAGTCCGGAAGCGGGAAACTTAAACATGGTACTCCTGGGTTGATGGTTGAAGGGTGCTGCGCGGGTACTGAAACTTTCCATAGTCAGCACCACGTTACTGCCATTACGGCAGCTGAACGATTTTCTGAAGGGATCCGCGCTGATTCAATGTGGATTGCACTGGTGGCAGCGAGACTTCGTCTGCAGGACACCTTTTCCCGCGCTCAACGAAGCCTCTGTGACATGGCGCCAGAATGAATAGCCTGATTTCCGTTTCGGATAAACGGATTCACATGTGATATGTCCGCAACTGACCCTTTGATCACAGCTAACGTGATAGTGGAGCACGGACACGAACCAAGGCTATGCCGACCCTTCTTCTACTTGCACACTGCTGTATAGTTGATCAACAGAAAGGGCCGCATGGGTAATTAGGACTTACGCAAATCGCATCCTAACTGACGGACTTTTGAGTTGCTGACACAGGTAGTCATCCAGCAGTCCGTGCTTGATGCGATAGACGGTTTGTCCGGCTGTGCGTGCGATGTCGGTCAGGCGAAGCCAGACCAGCATGGCGCAGGCCATATGGTTGCGCTGAATGCGCGCCTTGCGACACTGGTTTTTCTCTATGCCGGTCAGTTGCTTGAGTTCGCGGTGAAACTGCTCGATTTTCCAACGCATGCCACACACCTCTTGCGTAGCATCCAGGGAATCCTGAGCCAGGTCGTTGGTCACGACCCAATCCGTGCGGTGGGTAGACACTGCAACCCGGAATAATCTTACTTTGTACGTTTTGGGAAAGCCTTTGATCTTGACGGTTTTGCCGTGCACTTGCTCGTGCGTTTCCCACGATAACCCGTCGACTCGCCGATAAGGTGCCTCGGCGCCAGAATCGTCGACCTGCCGACTATTCTTGAGCGGGCAATAGTAAATCTTGTGCAAGGAATCGACGAACAGCATGATGTCCTTCGTGGCATACCAGGTATCCATGAGAATGGCATGAAAGGGCAACTGCTTGTGATAAACGATCTGGCCGAGCATGTCTTGCACATGATCGAGCTTGGTCTTGCCGTCGCGTTCGGGATCGTAGACGCGGTAAGCGATCACCCAGTATTGGCCACTCTCGGGATTGACGTATTCGCAGTTGACCAGGCCGATGCCCTTGATGAGCCCATGCGCGTTGCCGCTATATTGCAACCGCACCATCTCGATGTGGTGCGAGAAGTTCTTGTCCAGCACGGTGTCGTCGAATACGACATAGCCATGTGGCGAGGCTTGAATTTGTGAACGGACATTTTCCCAAACCAGGCGAGGTGTGAGCCGCTCGTGCCGCAAGTACCGATTGATCGCGTCGTGGCTCATTTCCTTTTGCGTATGGTCCGCGTAGTGCGTGATCGTGTAGTTAATCTGGCTTACCAACAGGTATTGGCAGTAGTCCAGTCGGGTCGGGCGTTTCGATGTCATGCCCGTCAATGTACCGAGTTCAAACCCGTTTTGGGTTTGCCTGTTTTTCAAGTTCACAAAATATTTTTGCGTAAGTCCTATGGATGAAGTCGAGCTCAGGTATCCCGCTTGAAATCCGATCAGGTCAGACCGACCCCCCCACCCTTCGCTTATCAGGCTGATTCAAAAAAAGGGTTAAAGAGCAATCTCTGTTGCTGTTGTTGGGTTTTCATCAGATGAGGGGGATTTTCCACCACAAACACAAGGGGCCGGGGGTAGCCGGGGTGCCTCACCCGCTATAAGGGGGGGCTATGGTCCCTGTAGAAGTTCACCGGGGGTAGGGTGTTAGCCGGTCTTAACAGTTGCTCATGACAAATTAGCATTGCCGTGCTTTTTCCTGCACAGGTTGAAACAGATTGTCCTATTCCTGGAACACCACTAAGGGCAATTCATTCCGTCATGCAGAAATACAAGGCAATTCATTCCACCATGCAGAACTACAAGGCATCAATCCCACAAATGCTGTTCGCTTGGGCTACCAAGAACGCATAGTCTTCTTCAGTATCCCCAGCTACACCCCTTGCAAACTCTTCGTCATCTTCCCAAACAATCATTTCCCATCCGGTCTCGGGAATCACTACGACCGGATATTCCGACCCCTGCGACTTGTGAATGGTCGTGGCGTAACACAGCACCAGTTCCTCCAGCTCGCCAAACGCATAAGTGACGACGTGCTCGTCGAAGGTCGCCGTCAGTTCCTGCTCGTCCTGGTCGATATGGGTGACAAACCCAATGTCGCCGTTATAGACATCCTTGTCATAGTTGTTCTGGATTTGCATGACTTTGTCGGCCACGCTGAAGCGATAACCGAACTTCTCGATGCTGTTCTCACCCGGCGGATTCATCGCTTCCTGCAACAATTCGTTCAAGCTCCGTGCACCGGTGAGACTGCGGTTCATTGGGCACAGCACCTGGATATCGCGGACAGGATCGACCTGGAACTTTCGCGTAAGCCGGGTCTTGACGAGTTCGACGACGGTCCGGGCGATGGTTTCTGGCTCATCGGCCGCGACAAAATAGAAATCCGACGCTTCACCTTTTTCAGGTAATGAAGGGAATACGCCCTGATTGATCTGGTGGGCGCTGCGAACAATGCGCGAACTTGCCGCTTGCCGGAATACCTCGGCAAGGCGGACCACAGGCACTGCACCAGAGTCGATGAAATCAGCCAGCACTTGTCCAGGACCTACTGAAGGCAGCTGATCCACGTCGCCGACAAATATGACAGCGGTCGAGGAAGCTACTGCTTTCAGCAACTGGTTCGCCAGCGGCACGTCGACCA
>CAUQYP010000288.1:0-5742 GCA_963522035.1 uncultured Noviherbaspirillum sp.
TTCAGTCCCTGGCGACGCGTCGCCGTCTAACGGGGATCCACGTCAAAGGCAGCGGCAGCGGCAACTGTCGCTGCGCGGGCCAGCGCAAAGGCAACTGCAGCGCCGGCTCGTGCGCCTTTACGAGCCAGGAGCGTGGCTAACCCCTCAACTCCGCTCCCGCCCCTTCTCCCAAAGCACATCGCCGCCGCCCGCATGCCGGTTCAGCACCCGCGCCAGCACGAACATCAGGTCCGACAGGCGGTTCATGTACTGCCGCGGATAATCGTTGAGCGTTTCCGCCTTGCCCAGCGTGACAATGGCGCGCTCGGCACGGCGGCAGACGGTGCGGCAGACATGTGCCTGCGCCGCCGCGCGCGAGCCGGCCGGCAGGATGAAGTCGGCCAGCGGCGGCAGGTCGGCATTGTATTTCGCCAGCAGCGCATCGAGCCGCGCAACATGCTCAAGCTTGATCAGCGTATAGCCGGGTATGCACAGCTCGCCCCCCAGGTCGAACAGGTCGTGCTGTATGGTGCCGAGTTCCTCGCGCAGGCCGGCCGGCATGTCCTCGACCAGCAGCAGGCCGAGGTGGGAATTCATTTCATCGACGTCGCCCATCGCCTGCACCCGCAGGCTGTCCTTGTCGACGCGGCTGCCGTCGCCGAGGCCGGTGGTGCCGTTGTCCCCGGTGCGGGTCGCAATTTTGGAAAGTCGGTTGCCCATGGCGTTGATGTCGGTCAGTTGGCGAGGCAATGAGAATACGGCAATTTTTTGGCCGGTGCAGCAAGCGCGCCGTGAAATCCGCGTGCGGAGTAAAATCACACACCCACGGAGGACCAGATGAACCACCCAGCACAGCTCGCGGCCCTGAAAAAGCCGCTCCCCGAATCCCTGCTCGCCGCGCTGAAGTCGCTATTCGGCGAGCGCTGCTCCACCACCGAGGCCATGCGCCAGCACCATGGCCGCGACGAGTCCTCGTATGACCCGATGCTGCCCGACGCAGTGGTCTTCGCCCAGTCCACCGAGGAAGTGTCGGATGCCGTCAAGCTGTGCGCGGCGCATGACGTGCCGGTGATTCCCTACGGCGCCGGCACCTCGCTCGAAGGCCATATCCTGGCGCTGCGCGGCGGCGTGTCGATCGACCTGTCGCAGATGAACAGCATCATCGCGCTGCATCCGGAAGACCTGACAGTCACCGTGCAGCCGGGCGTGACCCGCAAGCAGCTCAACACCGAAATCCGCGACACCGGCCTGTTCTTCCCGATCGACCCGGGCGCCGACGCCTCGCTCGGCGGCATGGCGGCGACGCGCGCCTCGGGTACCAATGCGGTTCGCTACGGCACCATGCGCGAGAACACGCTGGCGCTGACGGTCGTAATGGCAGACGGCCGCGTCATCCGCACCGGCACCCGCGCCCGCAAGTCCTCGGCCGGCTATGACCTGACCCGGGTGTTCGTCGGCAGCGAAGGCACGCTGGGCATCATCACCGAAGTCACCGTCCGGCTGTATCCGCAGCCGGAAGCGGTGTCGGCCGCGGTCTGTTCGTTTCCGACGCCGGGCGACGCGGTGCGCGCAGTAATACAAACCATACAGATGGGCGTGCCGATCGCGCGCGTGGAATTTCTCGACGAACAGGGCGTCAAGGCCATCAATGCCTACGACAAGCTGACCCTGCCGGAACAGCCCTTGCTGCTGTTCGAGTTCCACGGCACCGAGCATGGCGTGCAGGAGCAGGCCGAGACGGTGCAGGAAATCGTCGCCGAGCACAATGCCACCGGCTTCGAATGGGCCACGCGGCCGGAAGACCGGACCCGGCTCTGGGGCGCCCGCCACAATGCATATTTCGCGCTGCTGCAGCTGCGTCCGGGCGCCCGCGCCATTTCCACCGACTGCTGCGTGCCGATCTCGCGGCTGGCCGAATGCATCCTCGACACCAAGGCCGACTGCGAGCATCACGACATGGTGTACTCCATCATCGGCCACGTCGGCGACGGCAATTTCCATGTACAGATGCTGGTCGACCCGAACGACCCGGCCGACATTGCCAAGGCCGAAGGCGTGAATGCACGGATGGTGGCGCGGGCATTGGCGATGGATGGCACCTGCACCGGCGAACATGGCGTGGGCATGCACAAGATGGATTTCCTGATCCAGGAACATGGCGATGGCGCCATCGACGCCATGCGCGCGCTGAAGCATGCGTTCGACCCGCAGAACATCCTCAACCCCGGCAAGATCGTGCAGTGGTAAGTCCGGCAAGCGTCCGTCCCCCCAAGCCCTCGACGGCGGCGCGCCTGCCGCCGGTCCATGCGCTGTCGGCGTTCGAAGCGGCGGCGCGCCTGAACTCGTTCGCAGGCGCCGCGGACGAGCTGTGCATCACGCCGTCGGCGCTGTCGCACCGGATCCGCCTGCTGGAAGACTTCGTCGGCGAACGGCTGTTCATCCGCGACGGCCGTTCCTTCATGCTCTCGGAATTCGGCCGCCGCTATCTCGACGTGGTGCGCAGCGCGCTGCGCACGCTGACCGACTTTCCGATGCCGCACCGCAGCGCCCCGCTGCAGCCGCGGGTCAAGGTCGCGTTGCCGCCGACCTTCGCCCGCTACCTGTTCGTGCCGCGCCTGGCGGAATTTACCCGGCTGCACCCGGACATCGTCGTGGAAGTGTTCCTGTCGGTGCCGCTGTACGACCTGAGCCTGTCGGAAAGCGACGTCGAGGTGCGCTTCGGCGTCGGCAATTATCCCGACATCATTACCGAGAAGCTGTTCGAGGAACCGGCCTTCGCGGTCGCCAGCCCGGCCTACCTGGCGCAGGTCGGCCCGATCGACCAGCCGGCCGACCTGCGTCGCGCCACGCTGCTGCGTTCCGCGCTGGAACCGTGGCAGCCCTGGTTCGAGGCTGCCGGCCTGGACTGGCAGGAACCGAGCACCGGCTTGCGGGTCGACGACCTCGGCCTGTTGCTCGAAGCGATACGGCACGGTTATGGCATCGGTCTGACGCGCCGCCATTTTGCCGAATCGGCGCTGGCCAGCGGCGACGTGGTGCGCCTGTTCGACATCGAGCTGGCGTCGCCGCCGCATGCCTACTACCTGGTGTATGAAAAGCCGGCGCTGGAACGCAGCGAAGTCCTGCACTTCATTGACTGGATGAAAGCCGCCTTTGCCAGCGGCGTTTCCTGAGCAGGCGCCGGAACAAAAAAATTCATCGGTCGGGTGCAAGTTTTTCAGGCAAACGCCGCTGGCAATGCCTGATTCCACTGTCAACATTCGTTACACTGTGGGCCTGGTCTGGGCCCGGTCTCGAATCCGTCCGGCACAGACGCCCGGCCCATGCAGCCGGTTCCGC
Source organism: uncultured Noviherbaspirillum sp. (assembly GCA_963522035.1). Classification (GTDB taxonomy): domain Bacteria; phylum Pseudomonadota; class Gammaproteobacteria; order Burkholderiales; family Burkholderiaceae_D; genus Noviherbaspirillum_A. Next base: position 3,319 of record CAUQYP010000288.1, read on the forward strand.
GCTTCTACAGTCTCTCAGGACCCCTATCATGAATGCTCCAGAAACTGCGCAGTTCGCCGTTGCGCGCCAGCGTGAAGTCGTCGACGCGCTGCGCGCCGTCCTGCCCAAGGGCGCGGTGCTGTTCAACGAGGAAGATACCCGGCCCTATGAATGCGACGGCCTGGCGGCCTATCGCCAGCTGCCCATGGTCGTGGTGCTGCCGGCCGACGAGGCGCAGGTGATTGCCGCCATCAATGTCTGCCGCCGGCTGCGCGTGCCCATCGTGCCGCGCGGCGCCGGCACCGGGCTGTCGGGCGGCGCCATGCCGATCGCCGACGGCGTGGTGGTTTCCACCGCGCGGCTGAACCGCATCGTGAAGCTCGACGCCTATTCCCGGACCGCCATCGTGCAACCGGGCGTGCGCAACCTTGCCATTTCGGAAGCCGCCGGTTCGCATGGGCTTTACTACGCGCCCGACCCGTCCTCGCAGATCGCCTGCACCATCGGCGGCAATGTCGCCGAGAACTCGGGCGGCGTGCATTGCCTGAAGTACGGCCTGACCGTGCACAACGTGCTGCGGGTGCGCATGGTCACCATCGACGGCGAGGTGGCCGAGCTGGGCGGCGAGGCGCTGGACGCGCCGGGGCTGGACCTGCTGGCGCTGTTCATCGGCTCGGAGGGCATGCTGGGCGTGGTGACCGAAGTCACCGTCAGGCTGATTCCGAAGCCGCAGCAGGCGCGCGTCATCATGGCCTCGTTCGACGACGTGGTGAAGGGCGGCAATGCGGTTGCCAGCGTGATTGCCGCCGGCATTATTCCGGCGGGGCTGGAAATGATGGACAAGACCAGCTCGCGCATGGTCGAACCCTTCGTCAAGGCCGGCTACGACACCGACGCCGAAGCCATATTGCTGTGCGAGTCGGACGGCTTGCCCGACGAAGTGGACGAGGAAATCGCCCGCATGGAAGCGGTGTTTCGCGAGGCCGGCGCCACTGCGCTGGCCGTGTCGCAGACCGAGGCCGAGCGCCTCAAGTTCTGGTCCGGCCGCAAGAATGCGTTCCCGGCCGCCGGCCGCATCTCGCCCGACTATTACTGCATGGACGGCACCATTCCGCGCAAGAACTTGGCGCAGGTGCTGCTGGGCATCGCCGAGATGGAAATCAAGTACGGGCTGCGCTGCGCCAACGTGTTCCATGCCGGCGACGGCAACCTGCATCCGCTGATTTTGTTCGACGCCAACCAGCCTGGCGAATTTGACCGCGCCGAGCACTTCGGCGCCGAGATCCTGGAGCTGTGCGTGGCTGTCGGTGGCACCATTACCGGCGAGCATGGCGTCGGCATCGAGAAGATCAACTCGATGTGCGTGCAATTCTCGCAAGCCGAGCTCGACGCCTTCCGCGCGGTCAAGCAGGCTTTCGACACCGCGCTGCTGCTGAACCCGGACAAGGCGATTCCGTCGCTGCGCCGCTGCGCCGAATACGGCCGCATGCACGTGCGTGCCGGCAAGCTGCCGTTCGCCGACCTGCCGCGCTTCTGAAGAAAGACTTTAAATCCATGGAACAGGTATTGCAGGAATTCAGGGACCGTATCACCGCCGCCAGCGGCGAACGCCCGCTGCGCATCGCCGGCGGCGGCAGCAAGGACTGGTATGGCGGCGAACTGCGGGGTGACTTGCTCGACACGCGTGGGTACCGCGGCATCATCGCCTACGACCCGACCGAACTCGTCATCACCGTGCGCACCGGCACGCCGCTGGCCGAGGTCGAGGCGGCGCTCGCCGAAAAGAACCAGATGCTGGCCTTCGAGCCGCCGCATTTCGGTGCGAACGCCACCGTTGGCGGCATGGTGGCATGCGGCCTGTCCGGCCCGCGCCGCGCCACCGTCGGCGCGCTGCGCGACTTCGTGCTGGGCGCGGTGCTGATGAATTACCGCGGCGAGGTGCTGCACTTCGGCGGCCAGGTGATGAAGAACGTCGCCGGCTACGATGTGTCGCGCGTGCTGGCCGGCTCGCTGGGCACGCTGGGCCTGCTGCTGGAAGTCTCGCTCAAGGTCCTGCCGCGCCCGTTCGAGGAAACCACGCTGCGCTTCGACATGGACCAGGCGACGGCGCTGCGCGCGCTGAACCAGTGGGGCGGCCAGCCCCTGCCGATTTCCGCCAGCGCCTGGCTGGACGGCGCGCTGGCCGTGCGCCTGTCGGGCGCGGCCGCCGCGCTGAAGGGCGCACGGACGCGGCTCGGCGGCGAGGAAGTGGCCGATGCCGGCGACTTCTGGCACAGCCTGCGCGAGCAGCAGCATCCATTTTTTACACCGGCGCCGGACGCGGCGCTGTGGCGGCTGTCGCTGCCTTCGGTGGCTGCGCCGCTGGACCTGGCGAGCAGCCAGCTGATCGAGTGGGGCGGCGCACAGCGCTGGCTGCACAGCACTGCGCCGGCCGAGGCCATGCGC
>CAUQYP010000289.1:0-5680 GCA_963522035.1 uncultured Noviherbaspirillum sp.
GCCTGGGCTTCGGCCCGCGCCGCCATGCGCGGCTTCGCGACCACGTCCAGGCTGAGGCCATGGGCAATGATGTCGGCTTCCAGCGCTGGCGGCGCATTGCGTACCGCCACCGGCGTCAGCCGATGCGCCCTGAACAGGCCGATCAGCGCTGGCCAGTCGATTGCCGGATGGTTCTGCGGCAACTGGCCGATATCGAGGATCGCCAACTCGTCGTCGAAATAGTCGTTTGCACCGCCGGTCAGGTCCGCCATGGCCTGCTGCAGCGCCGGCATGCCGGTGTCGTGCAAAATTGCCGCCACCGCAACGACGGTGGAGATCTTGATTTCGATAGGCTTCTGAACTGGGTTATTGGACATAAAAAACCGGGTGGTGTCGTGGAATTCCGGATCTGGCAAAACCGGTCACGGGTCGGGAACCAGTTGCCGCTGCTGACAAAAAACGGGCCGCGATCCGGCGGCCCGACAGGCAAGCGCCGAAAAGGCAGGGCGCTTGCCGTCCGGCGCCCATTATAGCGTCAACCACGCGCCATTCTTCTTCCCGTGCCGACATTAAAACGGCGGCTTCGCGCCATAAATCCGGCAATTGGCAACCTTCGGGGCAACTGTTTCAGTCCAATGGTTACATAGCGCTTTTTTTAAAGGAGACAATTTCCATGCGGCCATTTTCCTCGGGCGTCTTTTGCCCGGCGACACCCCATGTATCCGATGAAGACCTCGACGCCACCGTATCGTTCAGCGGCAGCGAGGACGAGGAACCCGACCCACCAGCGCTGCAACAATTGGCGCGTGCATTGCTCTCCTGGCAACCGGCGCTGGTCGCACAGTATGCGCGGCTCGACCATGCGCTTGGCGACCTTGCTCCCTTTTCGGCATTCCTCGTCCAGCTCGAACGGGAAGTTGCCGGCCAGGCGGCGACGCGCGGCGAAATCATCGGCTGGCTGCAGGGCTTGGCCGCAGACGAGACGGCACGCAGCCGTGCATTCCGGATGGCAGCGGGCGCGCCTGGCGGCGGCCCGGCGCATGCGCTGTACCAGGCAATGCGAAGGGCGAGTGATTAAGCCTTAGCGGAAAACAATGGACACCGGTAATTTGCGGGAAGTGCGGCGGCGTCATCCGTTATGATTGCCGCACAGGCAGGCTCGTCTTCAAGGCTTGCCTGCATTTTCCGGCCATCAATTTACTGAAGAAAGAAGCACATGTTCGCCGCGGTTGATCTTGGCTCCAACAGTTTTCGCTTGCACATCGGCCATTACGACGGCAACACCATGCGTGTGATCAAGAGTGCCCGCGACCCGATCCGGCTGGGCGCCGGCCTGGATGCGGACGGCAACCTGACGCCGCAGGCCATGCGCATCGCCGCCGAGTCGCTCGCGCGCTTCGCAACAGTGCTGGGCGCCTACGAGCTCGATGCGGTGCGGGTGGTGGCGACCAACACGCTGCGCATCGCCAAAAATGCCGACGCCTTTTTGCCCGAAGCCGAAAACGCGATCGGCTACCCGATTGAAATCATTTCCGGCGAGGAAGAGGGCAGGCTGATCTACCTGGGCGTTGCCTGTTCGCTGGCCAACCCCGGCGAGCGCCGCCTGGTGCTGGACATCGGCGGCGGCTCGACCGAACTGATCATCGGCAAGGGGCTGGACATCCTGCTGGTCGATTCCTTCAGCACCGGCACCGTCAGGCAAAGCGACGGTTTCTTCATCGACGGCCGCATCGACGCCGCCTCGTTCGAGGCCGCCATCATCTCGGCGCGCGGCTATTTCGAGGACGCGGCGCCGCTGTACAAGGCCCACGTCTGGGACACCGCCTACGGTTCGTCCGGCACGCTGCGCTCGATCTCCGAGGCGATTGCGAAAAACGGCCTCGGCGACGGCCGGCTGACGCCGGCCAGCCTGGACGCGCTGAAGCAGCGCCTGATCGAATTCGGCAGCATCGCGGCGATCCAGTTGCCCGGCATGAAGCCGGACCGCGCGCCGGTCCTGGTCGGCGGCCTGGCGATCCTGATCGCGGTGATGCAGGAACTCGATATCGCCGCCATGCAGCCGATCGAGGCGGGGCTGCGCATGGGCGTGCTGTGGGACCTGCAGCTGCGTGCGACCCGGCGCGACCGCCGCGAACAGTCGGTGCGGGCCTTCCTGCAGCGCTTCCAGGTCGACGAGGCGCGTGCCGGACGCACCGCCGACATTGCCGCCACGCTCTACGCCAGGCTCAGGCCGGGCGGCGACGCCACCACCCGGCCGCTGTACTGGAGCGGGCTGCTGCACGAGGTCGGCATGTCGGTATCGCACAGCGGCTACCACAAGCATGGCGCCTACATGATAGAAAACGCCGACCTTTCCGGCTTCACCAACCGCGACCAGCGCCTGATGAGCCGCCTCATCCTCGGCCAGAAAGGCAACCTGCACAAGCTCGACGCCATGCTTGGCGATCCCGACTTCGTGCGGGCTGTGCTGGCGCTGCGGCTGGCGGTGATTTTCATGCACGCCCGCATCGCCGGCTCGCTGCAACAGGTGGGGCTGCGCATCCGCAACCGCATCGAGCTCGAGATCCCGCGCGACTGGCTGCTGGAGCATCCGACCCTGTCGTTCTGGCTGGACAAGGAACGCGACTACTGGAAGGAAGTCGGGACCGACTTCCAGGTACGCCTTGCAGGCTGACCCGGCGGCACACCTTATGCCGGGCAGGCGCTGATGCAGATGCCGGACACCTCGCCGCCCGCGGGCATGGTGAAGATGCGCCGCATCGCCACCGGCCTGCTGGCGCTGATGGCGGTGGTCTTCGTGGCGGCGCGCCTGATGGAGCCGCGCTACCCGTGGCTGTCCTTCGTGGTGGCCTTTTCCGAGGCGGCCATGGTCGGTGCGCTGGCCGACTGGTTTGCCGTCACCGCGCTGTTTCGCCATCCGCTCGGACTGCCGATACCGCATACCGCCATCGTGCCGGCCAACAAGGACCGCATCGGCAGCAGCGTCGCCGATTTCCTCGAGCAGAATTTCCTGACGCGCGACGTGCTGGCGGAGGAGTTGAAGCACATCGACTTCGCCGGCGCCGCAGCGCACTGGCTGAACGAGCCCGGCAACAGCCGCGAGGTGGCGCTGCAGATCACGCGGGGCGTGCCGACCGTGGTGCGCATGGTGGAAGACCATGACGTCGGCAACTTCCTGCAGGGGACGCTCGCCTCCGGCCTGAAGAACGTGCGCTTCGCGCCCTTGCTGGCGGAAGTGTTCGACGTGCTGATCGCCGACCGCCGGCACCAGATGCTGTTCGATCATTTGATCGGCATGGCGGCCAATGCCCTTGAACGCAACCAGGAATACATCCGGCAGAAAATCCACGAGGCCAGTCCGCGCTGGATGCCGCGCATCGTCGACGAGAAGCTGTTCGAGAAGATCATGACCGAGGCGCAGGCCATCCTCGACGAGATGCGGCAGGAGGACAGCGAATGGCGCGTGCGCTTTCATCGCAGCGTCGAGGAATTCATCGCCCGGCTGCGGGAATCGCCGGAATATGAGGCGCGCATCGTCCGCGTGGTCGACCAGACCTTGCAGCATCCGCTGTTCAAAAACTATACCCATACGGTCTGGACCAGCGTCCGCGACCGGCTGCTGGCGGACGTCGGGAAGCCGGACTCGCGGATTGCCGCCCAGCTGGAAAGCGCGCTGGCCGGTGTCGGCACGGCGCTCCTGCGCGACGCCGCGGTGCAGGAGAAGCTCAACGGCTGGATCAGGGAGTTCGCCGCGAATGCCATCTCGAGCCGGCGCAAGACGATTGCCGCGCTGGTCAAGCGCGTGATCCAGAAATGGGACGCCGAAACCGTGTCGCGCAAGTTCGAATCCTATGTCGGGCGCGACCTGCAATATATCCGCATCAACGGCACGCTGGTCGGCGGCCTGGTCGGCCTGGTGCTGCACCTGGTGTCGATGGCGCTTTGATGCTGGCTGCCCGGACCGGCGTGCTTCCTCCAGGGCGTCCGGATTCGCTATAGTGCTTACGCCCATCAAATCAGCGAACATCAGGACTTTCAATGCATCAGACTTCAAGCACGCTCCCGCCGTCCGACCAGGCCATGCTGCGACTCGCGCTGGCCTGCGCCGAGCGCGCGAAGGCCGCCGGCCGCCACCCGTTCGGCGCCATCGTTGCCGACGAACACGGCAATGTCATTGCCGAGGCCGGCAACAACTCGATGCCGCCGGAAGGCGACCCGACCCAGCATGCCGAGCGGCTGGCGGCGGCGCTGGCCGCGCAAAGGCTGCCGCGCGAGGCGCTCGCGCGCTGCACGCTGTACACCAGCGCCGAGCCATGCGCGATGTGCGCCGGCGCCATCTACTGGTGCAATATCGGCCGCGTGGTGTACGCGATGTCGGAAGAACGGCTGCTCCGACTGACCGGCAGCCATCCGGACAACCCGACCCTGTCGCTGCCCTGCCGCGCGGTGTTCGCCAGCGGCCAGCGGCCGACCGAGGTCCTGGGGCCGGTGCCGGAAATGGAACAGGAAGCGGCGGCGCCCCATCTCGGCTTCTGGGGGCAATGAGATGAGCATGATCGACCCCGTACTGTGGAATGACTGGCACCCGGTTGCCGCCAGCGCCGCCCTGCAGCCTGGCGCAATGCAGCCGGCGCGCCTGCTCGGCGAAGAGATCGTGGTCTGGCGCAGCGCCGACGGCGCGGTGCATGCGTGGGACGACCGCTGCCCGCACCGCGGCGCCCGGCTGTCGCTCGGGGCAATTGCCGGCGACCGGCTGGTATGCGGCTATCACGGCTGGCAGTTCGACAGCGCCGGCGTCTGCCGGCTGCAGCCCGCGCACCCGTACGACACGCCGCCGCGCACCGCCTGCGCACGCACCTTCCACGCGCGGGAGGCGTATGGACTGGTCTGGGCCTGCATCGGCACGCCGGCGCTAAGCTTGCCGCCTTTCCCCGAGCAGGAAGAGGGACGGCTGCGCACGGTGCTGTGCGGCCCTTATCCGGTGCATGCCTGCGGGCCGCGCATCATCGAGAACTTCCTCGACATGGCGCATTTCCCGTTCATCCATAACGGCATCCTGGGCGACCCGCGTTTTACCGAGGTGCCGGACTACCAGGTCGGCCCGTATGACGACCGCCTAGGCGCCGAGGGCATGGAAGGCGTGATCGCGACCGGCTGCCGCGCCTACCAGCCGCAGGCCAACCTGATGGCCAGCGACGGCTCGATGGTCGAATATACCTATCGCGTGGTGCGCCCGCTCACTGCCATCCTGACCAAGCTGCCGGAAAAGCAGGGTGGGCTGGTCGAGGCCATCAGCCTGTTCGTGCAGCCGCTGGACGAGGAGCTTCACCACGCATGGATCGTTCTTGCCATGAATAACGACTCGGCGTCGGATGCTGAACTGCGGGCCTTCCAGGACCGCATCTTCCTGCAGGACCTGGCGATATTGGAGTCGCAGCGGCCGCGGAAAATTCCGCTGGAGCCGGGCGTGGAAGTGCCGCAGCGGGCCGACCGGCTGTCTGCGGCCTATCGGCGGATGCTCAAGCGCGTCGGCCTGCGCCAGGGGGTGCTGCAAGCGTAGAGCGCCTAGCGCATTTTCATGCTGGCTCCGCGCAGCGACAGTTGCCGTTGCTCTTGACGTTCCGCGCAGCGACAGTTGCCGTTGCCGTTGCCGTTGCCGTTGCCGTTGCCGTTGCTTTTGACGCGGCTTTTGACGTGGGTC
>CAUQYP010000290.1:0-5644 GCA_963522035.1 uncultured Noviherbaspirillum sp.
TTTCAGTCCCTGGCGACGCGTCGCCGTCTAACGGGGATCCACGTCAAAGGCAACGGCAACGGCAACGGCAACGGCAACGGCAACTGACGCTGCGCGGAGCTACAAGCAAGGGCAACAGTCGCTGCGCGCAGCAAGCGGTATTGCTTACCAGCCAGCTTGGGCAAATCAGCACGAAACTGCTCTCGCGGCAGAAGCCGCGGTCAGTGCGGACGACGGGACCCGAAGCGGTGGGCGTAGACCCAGGTGAACTCGGCGCCGAGCAGGAAGATCTGCGCGGAGTAATAAACCCACAACAGGATCACCACGAGCGATCCGGCAGCGCCGAAGGTGGAGGTGACGCCGCTGCGGCCTATGTAAAGGCCGATGAGATACTTACCGACGGTGAATAAAATGCCGGTGATGGCCGCACCGGTCCAGACGTCGCGCCACGCGATTCTCACGCGCGGCATGATCTTGTAGATCATGGCAAACATGACCGTCACGATCAGGTAACTGAGCAGGATATTGAGCGCGCTGGCCACCAGCGCCTGCGCGCCAAACAGGGTTCCCCACCAGTTTTCAAGAAAGGCCAGCGCGGCACTGGCGAACAGCGATGCAATCAGCAGGATGCCGATACCGACAATCATGGCAAAAGAAACCAGACGCGTGCGGACAAGCTGCCAAAGGCCACCCTTCTTCGCCTGGTCCGGCGTGCGCCAGATGCGGTCGAGCGCGCTTTGCAGTTCGCCGAACACCGACGTGGCGCCCACGATCAGCAGCAACACGCCGACCGTCGCCGCAACGATGCTCTGTCCCGGCTTGTCCACGCTGGCAAGCAAGCCCTGCAGTGCGACAGCCGCGGAATCGCCCATCATGCCGCGTACCTGGTAGAACACGGCGCCGCGCGCGGCATCCTCGCCATAGACCAGCCCGGCGATGGAGATGACGATCAGCAGCAGCGGGGCGATTGAAAATACCGTGTAATACGACAAGGCAGCACCCATGCTGGGCGCGTAGTCGCTGCTCCAGGCGGAAACGGCCGCCCGCGCCATGTCGAACAGGTCTTTGAACCCGACACGGCGCGGCGGCGTTTCAGTCAAGATGCTGGACGATGCGCCCGCCGCTGCTCTGTGCATATTCGCTTGCATAGTCCACTGCAGCCTCCACGTCGCCAAACGACGCCAGCGGCCCGGCCTGGCCGACCTGGCTGACATGCCATTGCCGGCCATCGACTTCGCTCATCTGGATAAGCGGCTTGTCCGTTATATCGTTTTCCATGCCTGGATCTCCTGCGGATCTGGTTGCAGACCGGCGTTCCGGTCAAATTCCTCGCCAGCCTAATAGGATGCGTCCACGCCTGTCGGTGGGCTGGCGCACCTTGCCGGTGTGCAGTCAGGCGCCGCGTTGCGGCGGCACGCCAGCAACCGGGTTCTGGCGGTCGAGACGGTCCTCCAGTTCGCCGATATAGGCGGACAGCGTAGTACCTTCCTGGCTGACTGCGGCGCGCAGGTTTTGTTCCATCTGGTCCAGCCTGGCAATGGTCGCCTGGCGCCCTTCGACCGACTGCTGCTCCAGCCTCTGCAGCGCACTGTTGAGCAGGTTCTGCAGCTCGGTGATGCGCGACGCTTCAGCCTGGTCGGCCAGCTTGCGCTGCGCCTCCAGCCTTTTCGCCTGCTGCCGTGCTTCCAGCAGGGTCGAGGTCTGCTGGTAGCCGGCAAAGATGGCGAACACGCCGGTCAGCAGCACCAGCAGGCCGAGCATGATCAGCCCCAGCGGCGCCTCGACCGTGGCGACCAGCAGCGACAGCGTGGCCGGCGTGGTAAAGACCGCCCAGTTCAGCGCCGCGAAAAGCACGATGGCAAGCAGGACCAGGAACAGAAGCACGGTGCGGACTTTCATGAACACTCCATTTCAACAAGATTCAACGGCAATGCTACCCGAGCTGCGGCACTGGCCTGTTGCGCCATACCAACCATGGGGCCGGCCGCGCCGGTCAAAGCCGTTCCACGATCGTCACATTGGCCATGCCGCCGCCTTCGCACATGGTCTGCAAGCCGTAGCGCTTGCCGCGTTTTTTCAGCGCATGCACCAGCGTCGTCATCAGCTTGGTGCCCGACGCCCCGAGCGGATGGCCAAGTGCGATGGCGCCGCCGTTGACGTTCATCCGTGCCGGGTCGGCGCCGGTGGCCTGCAGCCAGGCCAGCGGCACCGACGCGAATGCCTCATTGACTTCGAACAGGTCGATGTCGTCGATCGACATGCCGGCCTTCTTCAGCGCCTTGATGGTGGCGGGCAGCGGCGCCTCGAGCATCACGACCGGGTCGTGGCCAAGGAGCGTCATGTGATGGATACGCGCCAGCGGCGTCAGCCCATGCGCCTTCAATGCCTGCTCGCTGACCACCATGACGCCAGTGGCGCCGTCGCAGATCTGGCTAGCGTTGGCAGCGCTGATGCGTCCGCCTTCCTGCAACAGCTTGACGTTGCGTATGCCCTCAAGCGTCGCCTCGAATCGGATGCCTTCATCCACCGCATGGGTTTCCCCGGTCGCGCCGCCTTCGGCGCTGCGTACTTCGAGCAGCAGGATCTCGTCGTCGAACGCGCCGGCGCGGGTGGCGGCGATGGCGCGCTGGTGGCTTTCGAATGCGTACTGGTCAAGCATGTCGCGCGACAGGCCGTATTTTTGCGCAATCATCTCGGCGCCGATGAACTGGCTGAACTCGGGCGCATCCGGGTAGTTCCCACGCAGGCCGGGGCTCATGTAGAAGCCCAGGTCGTTCTTGCGCGGCAGCGCGCTGGGCATGTTCATCGGCACCCGGCTCATGCTTTCCACGCCGGCGGCGATGACGATATCCATGGTGCCCGACATGACGGCTTGCGCCGCAAAATGCAGCGCCTGCTGCGACGAGCCGCACTGGCGGTCGACCGAGGTGCCGGGAACCGACTCGGGAAGTTTCGAGGCCAGCACCGCATTGCGCCCGACATTGGTGGACTGCTCGCCAGCCTGGCCGACGCAACCCATGATCACGTCCTCGACCGCGTCCGGGTCGACGCCGGTGCGCTCGACCAGCGCGTCGAGCACCCTGGCCGCCAGGTCGACCGGATGCCAGCCCGACAGCCGCCCTCCGCGCTTTCCACCCGCCGTGCGCACGGCAGCAACGATATATGCCTGTCCCATGTTGTCTTCCTCTCGTTATGAGGCAGCGCGCAGGGTCGCTGCCTGGTTGATCATTCGCTGGTCCGCGGGCGCGCTAGGCGACCAGGCCTGCCGCGCGCAGCGACTGCAGGGTTTCTGGCGCAATGCCCCAGTCGCTGAAGATGGCGGCGCTGTCATTTTCCCGACCGGCAGCGCGCGGCGGCGCAGCCGGCGTGGCGCTGAAACGCGGCGCCGGCGCCGGCTGGACGACGCCGTCGACCGTGACAAAGGTCTGCCGGGCCAGGTTATGCGGATGCTGCGGCGCTTCGTCCCAGTCGAGAACCGGCGCAAAGCAGACGTCGCTGCCTTCCATCCGCTCGCACCACGCGTCCCTGGTCCGGGTCAGGAACACCTCGGCCAGGCGTGCCTTCAACCGCGGCCAGCGTTCGGCGTCCAGCTGCGCAGAAAACTCGGGGTCGTCGATGCCGGTGCGCTGCAGCAGCTGCGCATAGAATTGCGGCTCGATCGAACCGATGGACACGTGCCTGCCATCCGCGCATTCGTAGCAGCCATAGAAGTGCGCGCCGCCATCGAGCATGTTTTCGCCGCGCCGGTTGCTCCACGCGCCGGCTGCATGCATGCCGTACATCATGGCCGAAAGCAGCGCGGCGCCGTCGGTCATCGCCGCGTCCACCACCTGCCCTGCGCCGCTGCTGCGGGCGTGATGCAGCGCGCAGAGTATGCCGAAGGCGAGCATCATCGCGCCGCCGCCGAAATCGCCCACGTAGTTAAGCGGCGGCACTGGCGGACCGGACCGGGTGCCGATCGCATGCAGCGCGCCGGTGAGCGCGATGTAGTTGATGTCATGCCCGGCAGCCTGGGCCAGCGGCCCGCTCTGGCCCCAGCCTGTCATGCGGCCATAGACCAGGGAAGGCTGGCGTGCCATGCATGCTTCCGGACCCAGGCCCAGGCGTTCCATCACCCCGGGGCGAAAACCTTCGATCAGCACGTCGGCCTGCGCCACCAATGCCAGCACCGCGCCGGTCGCCAGCGGATTCTTCAGGTCCAGCGCCAGCACCCTGCGGCTGCGTGCGGTCACGTCGAACCTGCCCGCAGCGCCGGTGACACTGGGCGCACCCGGCCTTTCGATCCGAACCACGTCGGCGCCCATGTCGGCCAGCATCATCGCGCAGAACGGGGCCGGGCCGAGGCCAGCCATCTCGACCACTTTCAACCCCTGCAGCGGGCCTGCCATGTCATGCGCCTCCTTGTTCTTCTGCCGCCGGCGAAGCCGCAAGCCATGTGCGTACCGGAGTGGGCACCGGCACCGGCCGCGTGCTTGCGCGGTCGGCAAACAGCATCACGTTGTCGGCGTACGCCAGGTCCCCGTGCTGGTCGCTGACGACGATGCGCAGGACGATGGACGCATTCCCCAGCTTGACCAGGCGCGCGCGCAGCCAGGCGTCGCCGACAGCCTCGCGCCGCGCAAGAAAGCGAATCGTGATCTTTGCCACCAGCAGGCCCAGCCCTTCTGCTTGCAGGTCGATGGCGGAGGAAGCAATGGCCTGATGCAACAGATGCACCCTGCCCTGCTCGACCAGGCGGGCCAGGGCCAGCGTCGAGACGCAGCGGTCGGCATCGAGGTCGCCGAACCGGAAGGTGGTGCGGTAGCGATACGGACTAGCCATGCCGGCATCGCTTTCCAGCATCTCCGGCGCGGCCTCTTCGGCCGGGTGCAGCGCGCGCTCGAGCTGCCCGGCCGTCCCTTCCGGCGACGCGCGCCCGGCCTGCAGCCAGGGCAGCGCAAGACTCTCCTGGATGCTGGTGCAGGTTTCTCCCTGGAACACGGCGCTGGCCAGCCGAAAGCCGTTTTCATCGATCGCAAGCAGGCGCACGCCGCAGCGCACCGGCTCGGGATAATGCGTCACTTTCAGGAAATGGACTTCCGACTGGAGCGGATGCAGCAGCGCGCCGTCCGGGTTCCAGCCGCCGCCGGCATGCATCTGGAACCGGGTCAGGGCTTCTGCGTGCAGCGCCTGGACGGCGACGTTGTTGATATGCCGCTCCGCGTCCATGTCGGCGTAACGCGGTTCGATGGTGCAATGGAAATCGTAGGATTCCAGCTGGCGTCGCCAGTGGTGGTCTTTCATCTGCGGTCCCTGTTCTCTGTTCTTCGTGCCGGGCGGCGACGGCGCCGCGTGCATGCCGGTCATTCTAACGTGCATGCGGCGCTGATCAAGGGCAGGCCTGTAGAGACTGGAGCAGTTTCGTGCTGACTTGCCCGAGCCGGCCTCTAAGCGATGTTGCTTGCACCGCGTAGCGACAGTTGCAGTTGCCCGCGCAGCGACAGTTGCGGTTGCAGTTGCCCGCGCAGCGACAGTTGCCGTTGCTTTTGACGCTGCCTTTGACGTGGATCCCCGTTAGACGGCGACGCGTCGCCAGGGACTGAAACGGATAAAGAAGCGTCGGCTGTCTGAGCGAAGCGAGTTTCCGACGCTTCCCGTTTCAGTCCCTGGCGGCGCGTGCAGTCAG
>CAUQYP010000291.1:0-5634 GCA_963522035.1 uncultured Noviherbaspirillum sp.
TGGCGACGCGTCGCCGTCTAACGGGGATCCACGTCAAAGGCAGCGTCAAAAGCAAAAGCAAATGTCGCTGCGCGGGCAACTGCAACTGCAACCGTCGCTGCGCGCAACAAGCAATATCGCTTACAGGCCGACTCGGGCAACTCAGCACGAAACTACGCTAGTCGGCTTCGCGCAGCAGCCGCATGCCAACCAGCGTATAGCGCGTCCCCGGCGTATTCCAGTTACGAAACGACGCGCGCGCGTAGAAGGACCAGGTGTGCCACGACCCGCCGCGTCGCACCCGCACCAACCCGGTGGCCGGCCCTTTCGGGTCGTCGACCGGAGAACTCGCGTAGTACGCATCGTCATGCCAGTCCGCGGTCCATTCCCACGCATTGCCATGCATGTCATGCAGGCCGAATGCGTTCGGCGCATAGCTGCCTGCCGGCGCCGTGAAGGCATGGCCATCGCGCCCGTCGAGCGCATAGTCCGCCCACTTCTGCCAGTTCTGCACGGCGTCGGCGTCGAACACGTTGGCGACCTCCAGCAATGACGCCGGCGCATCGCCCGAGTGGTAGCGGGTACGCGTTCCGGCCCGTGCCGCATATTCCCATTCGGCCTCGGTCGGCAGCCGGTAGACACGCCCCTCGCTGCGGCTGAGCCAGCCTGCCATGGCTATCGCATCGTTCCAGGTGACGTTGACGACCGGATGGCTGTCATCCTGTGCGAAACCCGGATTGCGCCATGAATACGTCGGGTCGCGCCCCTCGAACGCGTCCCCGCGTGTTGTCGCCGCCGGGTCGTACGCAGGGTTGTAGCCGTAGGCGCCGGTGCCGTCGGCCACCGACTCCGGGATGTAGCCGGACGCTTCCAGGAAGCGCCGGAACTGGCCGACGGTGACTTCGGTCTGGCCGAGATGGAAAGGCCGTGTGATGCGCACACGGTGCACCGGCGCTTCGTCGCTGATGTCGGTAAAGCGCTTGCGTTCATATGCCGGCCAGGCTTCTGCAAGCGCCGCTGGCGACTCGTCGCTGCCCATCATGAATTCGCCCGCGGGGATGAACACGAACGGCATGCCCAGGCTATTGACCAGCGGCGCCGGCGCGGCCGCCAGGGCGGGCGTGCAGATCATGAAGGCCACGGAAAACAAGGTGGAACGCTTTGACATCGGTCTCTTTCAATCAGGTGAAACCTTAGGGAACAAGGCGAGTGGCGTCCTAGACTCTACGCGAGAGCCATGATGCAGGCATCGCAAGCGCGCCCACTTTGGGTGCGCAACGGTCTGCCGATACACCATCACGATGCGTCGCATGCCAGTTCGATGCATGAACTTGTTGCTTCGATACGTAAAACCCCCCGAATTCCCTGGCACACCAATTGCTCAAGCCTAAGCAAAGTAATCCTGCTTTGCGAACAAGGAAGTCCAACGACGGGCTTTCATTTTGGACAATGGTGTCCTGTGCCAGACCCACAGTCAAGCGGCTGCGGACCGGGTGCGCAAATCGAATGGCTTTCACATGCTTACCGAACCGATCTTCCGTGTCCTCCCTGTCGGGACGACACCGGCAAACGCCCTGCACTTCATGAACAGGGCCTTTTCTCTCGCCGTAGCGCGCGCCAACTGCGCCGCGCACTGACGACACCACGCGTATCGACGCCATGCAGCGCCACCGCTGCGGCGACGCCGTTCATCATCAACGCAAGAACGCAAGAGAGCGAATCATGAAAATCATCGTTATCGGCCATGGCATGGTGGGCCACAAGTTCCTCGAAAGCCTGTACGAGGCCGGCGTCGCCGACGCGCAGGTCACGGTGCTGTGCGAAGAGCCGCGTCCCGCCTACGACCGGGTCCACCTGTCCGACTTCTTTTCCGGCAAATCGGCCGATGAACTGTCCCTGGCGCCGCCGCAGTTCTTCGACCGCCCCGACCTGCTGTTGAAGCTCAACGCACGCGCCACCGGCATCGACCGCGCGCGCAAGACGGTCACCGTCAGCAGCGGCGAAACCCTCCCGTACGACAAGCTGGTGATCGCCACCGGCTCCTACCCGTTCGTGCCGCCGCTGCCGGGCAAGGACCGCAGGGACTGCTTTGTCTACCGCACCATCGAAGACCTGGAAGCGATGCTGGAATGCGGCAGCCGCTCGCGCTCCGGCGTGGTCGTCGGCGGCGGCCTGCTGGGCCTGGAATGCGCGAAGGCGCTGCATGACATGAACCTGCAGACGCACGTGGTCGAGTTTGCGCCGCGCCTGATGGCGGCGCAGGTGGACGACGCCGGCGGGCGCATGCTGCGCACAAAAATCGAAGCGCTGGGCGTGGTCGTCCACACGCAGAAGACCACGCTGGAAATCACCGATGGCGAACAGGCCCGGCACCGCATGGTGTTTGCCGACGGCTCGCACCTGGAGACCGACATGATCGTGTTCTCCGCCGGCATCCGGCCACGCGACGACGTGGCTCGCGCCAGCGGCCTGGCGCTCGGCCCGCGCGGCGGCATCGCCATCGACGGCAACTGCCTGACGTCCGACCCGGACGTCTATGCGATCGGCGAATGCGCATTGTGGAACGGCCAGATATTCGGCCTGGTGGCGCCCGGCTACGACATGGCCCGCACCGCGGCCCGGCACCTGGCCGGCGAAGCGATGGAATTCAGGGGCGCCGACATGAGCACCAAGTTGAAGCTGATGGGCGTCGACGTCGCCAGCATCGGCGATGCGATGGGCGCAACGACCGGCAGCCGCGCCTACCAGTTCACCGACGAGCGCAAGCAGGTCTACAAGAAGATCGTCGTCTCCGCCTGCGGCAAGCACCTGCTGGGCGCAGTGCTGGTCGGCGACGCCGCCGAATACGGCACGCTGCTGCAGATGATGCTGAACCGCCTGCCGCTGCCGAAAGACCCGGAATTCCTGATCCTGCCGCAAGGCGACGGCAAGGCCAGGCCTGGCCTGGGCGTGGACGCGCTGCCGGCCTCGGCGCAGATCTGTTCCTGCAACAACGTCTCCAAGGCCCAGCTGTGCGAAGCCGTCGCCGGCGGCGCCACCAACATCGGCGCGCTGAAAGCCTGCACGAAAGCGGGCACCGCCTGCGGCGGCTGCGTGCCGCTGGTCACGCAGGTGATGAAGGCCGAGATGAAGAAGCGCGGCATGGCCGTCAACAACCACCTGTGCGAGCACTTTGCGTACTCGCGCCAGGAACTGCACCACCTGGTGCGCGTGGGCCGCATCAAGACCTTCGGCGCGCTGCTGGCCAGCCACGGCAAGGGCCTGGGCTGCGACATCTGCAAGCCGGTCGCCGCCAACATCTTCGCCTCGTGCTGGAACGACTTCGTGCTCAACCGCGAGCATGCCGGGCTGCAGGACTCGAACGACTACTTCCTCGGCAACATACAGAAGGACGGCACCTACTCGGTAGTGCCGCGCATGCCTGGCGGCGAGGTGACGCCGGACGGCCTGATCGCCGTCGGCCAGGTCGCCAAGAAATACGGGCTCTACACCAAGATCACCGGCGGCCAGCGGGTCGACCTGTTCGGCGCGCGCGTCGAGCAGCTGCCGGAGATCTGGGAACAGCTGATCGCCGCCGGCTTCGAGTCCGGCCATGCGTACGGCAAGTCGCTGCGCACCGTGAAGTCCTGCGTCGGCTCGACCTGGTGCCGCTACGGCGTCGACGACAGCGTCGGCCTCGCCATCGAACTGGAGAACCGCTACAAGGGCCTGCGGGCGCCGCACAAGATCAAGTTCGGCGTCTCCGGCTGCACCCGCGAATGCGCCGAAGCCCAGGGCAAGGACGTCGGCATCATCGCCACCGACAAGGGCTGGAACCTGTACGTCTGCGGCAACGGCGGCATGAAACCGCGGCACGCCGAGCTGCTGGCGTCGGACCTCTCGAAGCAGGACCTGGTGCGCTACATCGACCGCTTCCTGATGTTCTACGTCCGCACCGCCGACCGCCTGCAGCGCACCAGCGTCTGGCGCGACAGCCTCGAGGGCGGCCTCGACTATCTGAAGGAGGTCGTCATCGACGACAGGCTGGGCCTGGCCGCCGAGCTCGAAGCCGACATGCAGCATGTCGTCGACACCTATGCGTGCGAATGGAAAAGCGCCGTCACCGACCCCGAGACCCGCAAGCGTTTCCGCCAGTTCGTCAACAGCGACCAGCCGGACGCCAACGTGGTCTTCGTCGAGGAGCGCGGCCAGATCCGCCCGGCCAGCCGCGAAGAACGCCGTACCGTCATCCCCATCGTCGCCACCATCGAATGAAAGCAGAGAACATGACGCAAATCATCCCAAGCTGGCGCGCCGTTTGCAGCGTCGACGACATCCTTCCCAATACCGGCATCTGCGCGCTGATAGACGGCCGGCATGTCGCGGTGTTCCACGTGAAGACCGCGACCGGGCAGCTGTTCGCCATCGACAACTACGACCCGAACGCCGATGCCAGCGTGCTCTCGCGCGGCCTGGTCGGCAACCTCGGCGAACGCATCGTGGTCGCCTCGCCGATCTACAAGCATCACTTCGACCTGCAAAGCGGCGAATGCCTGGAAGCGCCCGAGAACTCGGTCAGCGCCTACCCGGTGCGCGTTGAAAACCGCCAGGTGCAGGTGTCCATCTGATGCGCGGCGCGCTACGCCTGACTGACTTTAACGACTTGAACAAAAGGAAATAACATGGCTTACCTGGTGCCTTCGGAATTCGTGACCAAGATGGTCGACGCCGGCGAATCGAAAATCTACATGGCAACCCGCGACACCCTGATCCGCGCCTTCATGGCCGGCGCCATCCTGGCGCTGGCAGCCGCATTCGCCATCACCATCACGGTCCAGACCGGCCAGCCTCTGCTGGGCGCGGTGCTGTTCCCGGTCGGTTTCTGCATGCTCTACCTGATGGGTTTCGACCTGCTGACCGGTGTCTTCGTGCTCACGCCGCTGGCTTATCTCGACAAGCGCCCGGGCGTCACCATCAAGGGCATCCTGCGGAACTGGGGCCTGGTCTTCCTCGGCAATTTCGCCGGCGCCGTGACGGTGGCGGTGCTGATGGCGATCGTCTCCACGTATGGCTTCTCCACCGCGCCCAACGCGGTCGGCCACGCCATCGGCGTGATCGGCGAGTCGCGCACGCTGGGTTATGCAAACCATGGCGCCGCCGGCATGCTGACCCTGTTCATCCGCGGCATGCTGTGCAACTGGATGGTGTCGATGGGGGTTGTCGGCGCGATGATCTCGACCACCGTCAGCGGCAAGGTTATCGCGATGTGGATGCCCATCATGCTGTTCTTCTACATGACCTTCGAGCATTCGGTCGTCAACATGTTCCTGTTCCCGTCGGGTCTGCTGTTGGGCGGGCATTTTTCGTTGATGGATTACCTGATCTGGAATGAGATTCCGACGGTGCTGGGGAATCTGGTGGGGGGGCTGGCCTTTACCGGGCTGACGCTTTACACCACGCATGTGAAGACCGGAGCGAAGCGCATGGTCAGGTAAGCGTGGGGGACACGCTGTCCTGAGCGCTGGCACCAGACACGGCTGTAGCGGCGGTTGTTTCGCGCAGCGACAGTTGCCGTTGTATTGAGCTCCGCGCAGCGACAGTTGCAGTTGCAGTTGTAGTTACGCGCAGCGACAGTTGCCGTTGCCGTTGCCGTTGCCGTTGCCGTTGCCGTTGCCG
>CAUQYP010000292.1:0-5622 GCA_963522035.1 uncultured Noviherbaspirillum sp.
CAGTCCCTGGCGACGCGTCGCCGTCTAACGGGGATCCACGTCAAAAACCACTTCAAAAGCAAAAGCAAAAGCAAAAGCATAAGCAACTGTCGCTGCGCGGGCAACGGCGACGACAACAGCGCCGGCAACTGCAACTGCAACTGCAACTGCAACGGCAACGGTCGCTGCGCGGAGCAAGCAATATCGCTTACAGGCCGACTGGGGCCAGCCAGCACGAAACTACGCTAATCCTGGGCTGCCTCGGTCACGAAGGCGTCGCAGAAAAACGCATCGGCCGGCAAGCCGCACTGGCTGGTAAAGTCCTTGCGCGCCGCAGTGATCATTGCCGGCACGCCGCATGCATACACCTCATGGCCGGCAAGCGACGGGAAGTCCTCGACCACCGCGCGGTGGACGAAGCCAGTGCGGCTCGCGCCGTCGTCTTCTTCGGACAGTACCTGGACGAAGCGGAAGTTGGAATATTGTTTTGCCCACTTTTCAGGCAGCTCGGGCTGGTACAGGTCAGCCTTGCGCCTCGCCCCCCAATACAGGGTCACGGGCCGCTGCGGCGCGCCACGTTTGAACATGTCTTCGAGTATCGACTTGATCGGCGCAAAACCGGTCCCGCTGGCGACGAACACCAGCGGCTTGCCGGTGTTCTCCCGCAGGTAGAAGTCGCCGAACGGCATCTCCACCCTGACGATGTCGCCGGCTGCGGCCGTGGATTCGAGATACCCGGAAAAACGGCCGCCCGGCAGGTGGCGGATGTGCAGCTGGATGCCGTCGTTCTGGTGCGGCGGGTTGGCCATCGAATAACTGCGGCGCGAGCCGTCCGCCAACAGCACCTGCAAGTACTGGCCGGCCTTGAATCGGACCCGCTTGCCGGTCGGGAAGCGCAGCTGGAGCATGGTGACGTCGTCCGTGACGCGGGTCAGCTTATAGACCTTTGCGTCCACGGTCTGGTGGGCGTTCGGATCGAGCCTGGTGATGGCGCGCGCACCGATCTCCACGTCGGACGTGGGCCTGGCCTGGCAGAACAGCGTGTAGCCGGCATCCCTTTCCTCGGCGCTCAGCGCTTCGCTGGTGCCCGGCATGTCGACGCTGCCGCTGACCAGGTGGCCCTTGCAGCTGCCGCAGATGCCGGTTCGGCACGAATAGGGAAGCTCATAGCCGCTCTTCCGGGCCGCGTCGAGTATGGTCGCGCCTTCGTCGCAGGCGAACTCGATGTCGGACTGCGCCACGCGTATCAGGTAGTTCATGACGGATTTCTGTTCTGTGCAGTGCGCTGCAGCAGCGCAAGCGTTTCAATGACGGAGACCGGGTCGGCAATGCCCTTTCCCGCAATATCGAATGCGCTGCCATGGCCGACGCTGGAAAACAGCACCGGCGTCCCCACCGTCAAGGCGCTGGCGCGCAGCGGCGACAGCAGCTTGATCGGGATATGCCCCTGGTCGTGGAACATCGCCAGGTAGATGTCGTGGCGGCGCTGGCCCAGCAGCAGGTCCGCGCCCAGCGGACCGTCGGCGGCAATGCCGGACGCCCGCAGTCGTTCCACCGCCACCTTGCTGATGCGCTCGTCGTCATCGCCGAACAAACCGTCTTCGCCGGCATGGGGATTAATGCCGAACACGCCGAGTTTCACTTCGCCCAGCCCCAGCGCCCGGCCTGCCTGCGCCGCCGCCAGGCCGGCCTGCACGATGAGGTCGGCGTCGATACGCGCCAGCGCAGTGCGCACGCTTTCATGCAGGGTCACATGGACGATGCGCAAGCCGGCTGCGACCAGCATCAGGAATACCTTGTCAGCCGGCGTGCCGGTGAGCTCGGCCACCAGCGGCGGATAACCCGAAAACGCAATGCCCGCGCTGTTGATCGCGGTTTCCGAATGCGGGCAACCGATGACGGCGTCGACTGCGCCATCCATTGCCAGGCGGACCGCTTCCGCCGCATAGGCGACGGTGGCGCGGCCGGCGGCTGCCGATACCGTGCCCGGCGTGAAATCTGCCTGCGCCAGCGCGTCGACTGCGACATAAGTCAGCGCCGCTGCTGCCGGCTGCGCCGCGTCGAACGGCTGCAGCGCCAGGCCGTCGGCATGCCGCTGCGCGTAATGCCGGATCACATGCTCGTCGCCGACCAGCACGGCCTGCAATGTGTCACCGGCCGCCCTGGCTGCCGCCTTGACGGCGATTTCCGGGCCGATGCCGTTCGGGTCGCCGATGGCGATAGCGATTCTGCTTTGCATGGCCGGCTCCGCTAGAAGGGAATCGCAACCAGCGTGTCGAAGCTGTCGCTGTCGCACACCACGATGCGCTGCGCCAGCTTCAGCTCGCCTTCGGCACTGGCGGTGACCCGGTCCATGTATTTGCCGCTGGCGAACAGGTCGGTGCGCCCGCCGCGCATGATGCGCGCGACCAGGAAAGGCGTTTCGGCCTGAACGCCCTGGTCGTCGCGGCCGGTAATGCGCGGCATGCCGATCACGTGCCGGTAGCGCTGGCGTTCATAGACATTGGCTTCGCGCAGCGCGGTGACGCGGTCGCTCAGCATGCGCTGGCTGTCCGCATACACCAGGCCCGCCAGCATGCCGCCACGGTAGTTATCCACAGTGGTGATCTTGTACAGGCATTTTTCGGTGAAGAAGGACGGCCACTGTTCAAGCAGGTCGTCATCGATGCAGCCGGCATAGTCGGCGTTCAGGATGTTCAGCGCTTCATAACTGATAGTGGTTGCCATGATCAGATCCCCATGTAAGAACGGTAGGCATGCCAGAAGCCGCGCACCGAGGTTTCGGTTGCCCGGTAGGTCGAGCTTTCGATGCCTTCGCCGCCCATTCTGATGATGCCGCGCTCGTCCGGGGCGCAGGCCACGCCGCGCTGGACGAAGCCGCCGACGGCACCGTCTTCCATCGATACGAAGCCCGCCGGGCCGACCAGGTTGGCCTGCTTCAGGCGCATGGTTTCCAACTCGGGCGTATCGTCCTCGAAGCCCAGGTAGGTCCAGTTCAGTTCGGTGCTTTCCTGCCCCTTGGGCAGCACCTGGCGCACGGCCAGGCTGTTCTGGATCTGCTGCAGGACGAAGCCCGGGAAGACCGACAGGATCTGCAGCGTGACGCCGTCCCCGAACTCGTCGGTGCTGTCGAGCATGCTGGGGTCGGCCAGCGTATAGCCGTCCTTGTCCGAGCGCAGCTTTTCCGCGCTGTAGTCCGCGCTCCTGGCTTCGGCCGGGTCGATGGCGGAATAGCTGACATGGTGTGCGCCGCTCTCGCTGACGATGACGCCGCCTTTCTGGGACAGGCGATTGAGCCGGAACGTGGTGAAGAACACATGCAGCAGGCTTGCATGGTAGGTGTCCTTGACGTTTTCCACATACAGCTTCCAGTTGTTCGGCAGCTGCTGCCGGAAGCGGCCGATCACCTTGACCGGCTTGCACAGTACCCGCTCGATGCGGCTGACGATTTCCTCGCCAAGGTAGTCCTCGATCGACGGCACATCGTCGTCCAGGCTGCCAAACACCAGGCCGGACAGGGTCGCAATGCGCAGCTTGCGCGGGCCATGCTCTTCCATGCAGAACGACTCCGGCATCCCGCCCTTGCCATTGACGCCGTTCTGGAAGGCCACGCCTTTCAGGTTGCCCTCGTAGTCATAACGCCAGGCGTGGTAGACGCAGGTGAAGTCTTCCGCATTGCCGCCGTCATCCAGCGCAATCAGCGCGCCGCGGTGCGCGCAGCGGTTCTCGAACGCATAGATTTCCTGGTCCGGGCCACGCACCACGATCACCGGCATTTCGCCGACGAAGGTGGTGCGGAAGTCGCCCTGCGCGGGGATCTCCGCTTCCAGGCACAGATAGCTCCAGGTCGGTCCTGCAAAAATCTTTTGCTGCTCGACGCGGCGCACCGTGTCGTCCTGGTAGACCCAGTAAGGCACCCGGGTGGTGTCTTCAGACCATGCGGGCAAGGGCTGGGTCCGCATGTCGTGCAATATGGTGCTGTTCATCTAAATGGCTCCTTGTAGGCAGGCTAATGCGGGGAAGTCGGGGAACGGGATTGCGGCTTGACGGAGGTGACGCGTGCAGCGCTTCCCTAGTCCAGCTTGACGTTGGCGCTATCGATGACGGCTTTCCAGCGCTTGCGCTCCGACGCCATGAACCCGCGCATCTCGCCCGGGCTGCTCGCGACGATATCGGCGCCGCGCTCCTGAAACTGCTGCCGCATGTCCGGCATGGCCAGCACTTCGGCGATCGCTGCCTGCAGCTTGGCGGCAATTGCGTCCGGCGTGCCGGGCGGCGCGACGACACCGAACCAGGTAGTCGCATCGAATCCGGGCAGCGCCGCCTCTGCGACGGTCGCGACCTGCGGCAGCAGCGAGCTGCGCTTCGTGCCGGTGACGGCCAGGATCCGGGTCTTGCCTGCCGCATGCTGCGGGTACATGGAACTGATGTTGTCGAAAAAAACGTCGACCTGTCCGCCCATCAGGTCGGTCAGTGCAGGCGCGGTGCCGCGATACGGAATATAGGTCACGCGTATGCCGGCCTGCGCGGCAAACATCGCGGCGGTCAAGTGGGATGTCGTGCCGTTGCCTTGCGTCGCCACATTGAGCTTGCCCGGGTTCTGGCGCGCATAAGCGATGAGGTCCGCGGTCGATGCAAATGGCAGCGTCGTGCGCACCGCCAGCACGTTGGGCACGGCTGCCAGCACGGTAATCGGCACGAATTTCTCAGGGCTGAACGCCAGATCCTTGTACAGATACTGGTTGATGGTCAGCGGCGCGGGCGGCGTCGCCAGCAGCGTGTAGCCGTCGGCCGGCGCCTTGGCCGCGGCGTCGGCGCCGATATTTCCGCCCGCGCCAGGGCGGTTCTCGACAATTATGGGCTGTCCCCACTTGTCCGCCAGCTTCTGTCCGATCAGGCGCGGCAGCACATCGGCGGTGCCGCCGGCCGAAAACGGCACGATGATCCTGATCGGCTTGTTGGGGAAATCGGAGGCGGCATCCGCCCATGCAGTAAGCGACGTAGTGGCGGCCAGGCCGACCAGCAGCGCTTTGGAGAATAGCCTTCGTTTCATATGTCTCTTCCTTGGTGGTGGATGGTTGCGGATTGCGGGTCTGTGCCCGGCTTGCTTGGAGGCACACGCTAAAGTCGCAGGATGGGGCTGTCAACGAATGACGGTCGTTCGTTCGCATATCGAACAGAACTGCAAGAGTTCATCGCTCTAAAGCATTTACATGCTCGCTTGCGGCAGAGGCGCGACTTCCGCGCAGCGACAGTTGCGGTTGCCGTTGCTCTTGACGTTCCGCGTAGCGACAGTTGCAGTTGCAGTTGCTTTTGACGCTGCATTTGACGTGGGTCCCCGTTGATGACGCCACGTCGCTGGTACCGAAATCGGATAAAGAAGCGTCGGCTGTCTGAGCGCAGCGAGTTTCCGACGCTTCCCGATTTCGGTGCCAGCGGCGTGGGCACCCCGCGCAGCGGGGCGGCATCTCCGGGGTCGCCTTCTCTTGCCTACTTCTCTTGGCGACGCAAGAGAAGTAGGTCGGCTGCCGGGCCGAGACCCGGCTTGGTCGTCCGGCAGGACATAAATATTGCTTCACCCGCCAGCAAGGCTTAGCCGCGAAGCCGCTTTTGACGTTGGCAACGGTTGCAAAGCGCAAGACG
>CAUQYP010000293.1:0-5583 GCA_963522035.1 uncultured Noviherbaspirillum sp.
GCAACTGCAACTGCAACTGCAACTGTCGCTGCGCGGGCAACGGCAACTGCAACTGTCGCTGCGCGGAGCAAGCGATATCGCTCAGAGGCCGACTCGGGCAAGTCAGCACGAAACTGCTCTAAAGGCCGGCCCGGCCTTCAGCGCTACGTCAGCCGACTGCGGTAGTGTCGAGCGGCGCGCCGGTCTTTTCGACCATTTCGTCGACCGAAACGCCGGGCGCCAGCTCTACCAGCTTGAGCCCCTTGTCCGTAATATCGATCACGCCAAGGTCGGTAATGATGCGGTCGATCACGCCGACGCCGGTCAGCGGCAGGTCGCACTGCTTCAAAATCTTGTGCGACGTGCTGCCGTCCTTGGCTTTGGCCACATGCTCCATCAGCACGACCACGCGCCGCACGCCGGCTACCAGGTCCATCGCGCCCCCCATGCCCTTGACCATCTTGCCGGGGATCATCCAGTTCGCCAGGTCGCCGTGCTCGGACACCTGCATCGCGCCCAGTATGGCGAGATTGACCTTGCCGCCCCGTATCATCGCGAACGAGTCTGCCGACGGGAAATAGGATGCGCCGGGCAAGGCAGTGACGGTCTGCTTGCCGGCATTGATCAGGTCAGGGTCGATCGTCTCCGCGGTCGGGAACGGGCCGATGCCGAGCAGGCCGTTTTCCGATTGCAGCCAGACTTCCATGTCCTCCGGCACATAGTTGGCCACCATGGTCGGCAAGCCGATGCCGAGGTTGACGTAGAAACCGTCCTGCAGTTCCTGGGCCGCGCGCGCGGCCATTTCTTCACGAGTCCATGCCATGATTTGTCTCCTGCCTAATTAGCACGCACCGTGCGTTGTTCTATCCGTTTTTCGGGGTTTGCATTCACGACGATGCGATGCACGAAAATGCTGGGCGTATGCACCTGGTCCGGGTCGATCTCGCCAACCTCGACCAGCTTTTCCACTTCGACCACGGTGATCTTGCCCGCCATCGCCACGTTCGGATTGAAGTTGCGCGCGGTCTTGTTGTAGACCAGGTTGCCGGACTTGTCGGCCATATACGCCTTGACCAGCGAGATGTCCGCTACCAGCGAACGTTCCATCACGTACTGCTCGCCATCGAATTCGCGCACTTCCTTGCCTTCGGCCACGATGGTGCCGACCCCGGTCTTGGTGAAGAACGCCGGGATGCCCGAGCCGCCGGCGCGCAGTTTTTCGGCCAGCGTGCCCTGCGGCGTGAATTCCAGCTCCAGTTCGCCTGCCAGGTACTGGCGCTCGAACTCCTTGTTTTCACCGACGTAGGACGCGATCATGCGCTTGATCTGGCGCGTGCTGAGCAACTGGCCGAGGCCGAAGCCGTCGACGCCGGCGTTGTTGGAAATGGCGGTCAGGTTCTTGACGCCCGAGTCGCGCAACGCCGCAATCAATGCTTCGGGGATGCCGCACAGGCCAAACCCGCCGACGGCGATGGTCTGCCCGTCCTTGACGATGTCGGCAAGCGCGGCCGCCGCATCGGGATAAACTTTCTTCATGGTGTCCCTTTTGTGTAAAGTGACTGCATCTGGTGCGGATGCGGTCTTTTATAATCCAGCCGAAAGAATAGATTGCCGTATACGGCAGCACAATACCGTAGAAGTACGAACTCCTACCCGAAAAAAAGAGCGTACCACTCCATGAGACAAGCTGTCGCCATCGACTTCGAGACCATATTCAGGCACGCGCCGGTCGGCATGTGCGTGTCCCACAACCGCGTCATCCAGGCCAGCAACCGCGCGCTGGACCTGATGTTCGGGTACGAACCCGGCGCGCTGGCAGGACTCTCATTTTCCGTGCTCTACCCGTCGCCCGATGAATTCGAGCGCACCGGGGCGCGTATCGTCCCCATCATGAATGCCTGCGGCCGCTACTCCGACGAACGGATCATGAAGCGGGCCAACCAGGAGCTTTTCTGGTGCCACGTGTCCGGCAGCGGCCTGATTCCGTCCGACGCCCATGCGGCCGGCATCTGGACCTTCGACGACCTCAGCGCGAAGCGCCCGGTCACGGCCGAGCTGACGCCAAGGGAAAGGGAAATCGCCGCGCTGCTGGTGGAAGGCAAGACCAGCAAGCTGATCGCGCGCCAGGTAGGGCTCAGTCCGCGCACGGTGGAAATGCATCGCGCAAAGCTGATGCGAAAGTTTGCGGCTGCGACATCGAGCGAACTGGTGAACCGGCTGCTGGGGGTAACCCGCCAGGCGTCCGCTGCAGCGCCCGTCGATTCACTGACCGAAGCCGCGCCTGCCTGACCTGCTCAGGCAGGCATGGGCGCGGCAAATCGCGCCTTCAATTCGTCCGACAGCGGCGCCGACTTGCCGGCGACGAAGTCGACCCAGACGACCTTGGCCGCGCCTTCGGCACAGACGACGTCCGGCTGGTCGACCCGCCGGATCTGGTGGAAGGTCTCGAAGCTGGTGCGGCCGAAGTTGCCGATGAAGGTGCGAACCTCGATATCGCCCGGGTATTCAAGCTGCTTGATGAACGTGCAGCTGGCATTGATCAGCACCGGTCCCTCCCCTGCCGGATTCGGGGCGCAGCCGAGGCGGGTGAACCAGTCGATGCGCGCAGTCTCCAGGTAGGTGAAGTACATCGCGTTGTTGACATGGCCCATCATGTCCATGTCGCCCCAGCGTATCGGCATGCGCATCAGGTGCACCAGCGGCCGGTCTTCCACCTTCATGAGGCACTCATGCCGTCGTCGGCCGTCATGATGGCACCATTGATGAAGTGGGCTTCATCCGAGGCCAGCAGCAGCAGCAGGCCGTCGAGGTCCTGCGGCTCGCCGACGCGCTTGCGGGGCAGCATGTTGACCAGGGCCTTGCCCTGTTCGGACTGGAAATGCTCGGCATTGATCTCGGTACTGATGTAACCGGGGCAGATCGCGTTGACGTTGATGTTATAGCGGCCCCATTCGACCGCCATCGACTTGGTCATGTGGACCACGGCAGCCTTGCTGACGCAGTAGATGCCGATCTGCGGCAGCACCCGCAGTCCCGCCACCGATGCAATATTAATGATGCGATGCTGCTTCTTCGGGTCGCCCTTGGCCCGCGCAATCATGCGCTTGGCAGCTTCCTGGGCGACGAAGAAGGCGCCGCGCTGGTTGGTGTCCATCACGTACGCATAGTCGTCCGGTGTCACGTCGATCAGGCGCTGGGTCGTCGACACGCCAGAGTTGTTGACCAGGATGTCGATCGGGCCTGCCTCCGTCTCGGCATGCGCAATCGCCGCCTTGATGCTGGCATAGTCGGTCACATCCAGGCTGACCACGTGGGCGGCGCCGCCTTCCGCCTCGATCTCGGCGCGCAGTTCCTTCAAGCGCTCGGTGCGGCGCGACGCCAGCACCACCTGGGCGCCTCCCTGCGCCAGCACCTTGGCAAAGCGTGCGCCCAGCCCGCTCGATGCGCCGGTGACCATCGCGATCTTCCCTTCGAAATTTAGTTCGATACCCACAATTTTCTCCTTGAATTGTTTTGCCTTGAGGTTCGCGGCGACGGAGCCGCTAAGATACAGGAAAGGCATGCTATTAGAACGGGGCGTCTAGCATTCTGCCGCAAAATCCCGGACAATTAGCACGCACGTTCGAAAATATATCTAAGGTGATGAGACCATGACGCAGAACCAGAGCATCCTTGAAGAATACGGCCCGCGCGAGGCGATGGAGTATGACGTGGTCGTGGTCGGCGGTGGCCCCGGGGGCCTGTCCGCGGCGATCCGGCTCAAGCAGCTGGCTGCTGAAAAGGGCCGCGAAGTGTCGGTCTGCGTGCTGGAAAAAGGCGGCGAAGTCGGTGCGCATATCTTGTCCGGCGCGGTGATGGACCCGATTGCCATCAACGAGCTGTTCCCGAACTGGCGCGAGCTTGGCGCGCCCCTGAACACGCCGGTCACCGAAGACCGCTTCATGTTCCTGACCGAGAAAAAGGCCCGCACCACGCCGGAATGGATGCTGCCGGGCTGCTTCAAGAACCATGGCAACTATGTAGTCTCGCTGGCCAATGTCACGCGCTGGCTGGGCCAGCAGGCCGAAAGCCTGGGCGTGGAAGTGTTCCCCGGCTTCCCGGCTGCCGAGATCCTCTACAACGACGACGGCTCGGTGCGCGGCGTCGCCACCGGCAACATGGGCGTCGACCGCGACGGCAAGCCGACCGACGCCTTCCAGCTCGGCATGGAACTGCATGCGAAGTACACGATGTTCGCCGAAGGCTCGCGCGGCCACCTGGGCCGCCAGTTGATGAGCAAGTACGACCTGAACAAGGACCGCGACCCGCAGACTTATGGCATCGGCATCAAGGAGCTGTGGGAAATCGACCCGAAGATGCACAAGCCCGGTCTCGTGATCCATACCGCCGGCTGGCCGCTCGATGCGACGACCTATGGCGGCTCTTTCCTCTATCACCTGGAGAACAACCAGGTGGCGGTCGGCTATGTGGTGGGCCTGTCCTATTCCAATCCCTACCTGTCGCCCTACGAGGAATTCCAGCGCTACAAGACGCATCCGGAGATCCGCAAGTTCTTCGAAGGCGGCAAGCGCATCTCCTACGGCGCGCGCGCCATCACCGCGGGCGGACTGCAGGCGCTGCCGAAGTTGACCTTCCCGGGTGGCGTGCTGCTGGGCTGCGATGCCGGCTTCCTGAACGCCAGCCGCATCAAGGGCAGCCATGCGGCGATGAAGACCGGCATGCTGGCCGCCGAAGCGGCATTCGAGGCGCTGGGCGCGGACCGGCAGCACGACGAACTGGTCGCGTATCCGGAAGCGTTCCGCAGTTCCTGGCTGTACGACGAACTCTACAAGGCGCGCAACTTCAAGCCGTTCATGGGCCAGGGCCTGTACACCGGCACGCTGATGGTCGGCATCGACCAGGTGCTGTTCCGCGGCCGCGCGCCGTGGACCGTGCATCACAAGAAGCCGGACCACGAGTACCTGCGCCCGGCCTCGGAGTTCAAGCCCATCGTCTATCCGAAACCGGACGGCAAGCTGACCT
This sequence comes from uncultured Noviherbaspirillum sp., assembly GCA_963522035.1. Taxonomy (GTDB): domain Bacteria; phylum Pseudomonadota; class Gammaproteobacteria; order Burkholderiales; family Burkholderiaceae_D; genus Noviherbaspirillum_A. Next base: position 5,002 of record CAUQYP010000293.1, read on the forward strand.
TCGACCGACTGTCCTCGGTGTTCATCTCGAACACCAACCACGAGGAACACCAGCCGGTGCACCTGACGCTGAAGGACCCGAACGTTCCGGTCGATATCAACCTGCATATTTATGCAGGTCCGGAACAGCGCTACTGCCCGGCCGGCGTGTATGAGTACGTGACCAGCGACGAGGGCAAGGAGAAGCTGCAGATCAATGCGCAGAACTGCGTGCATTGCAAGACCTGCGATATCAAGGATCCGACCCAGAATATCGTCTGGGTGACGCCGGAAGGCGGCGGCGGTCCGAATTATCCGAACATGTAGAGGTAATAAATAAAGCCGCGTAAAGCGGCTTTTATTTTGAGGATGTTGCAGTTGACGTCCCGCGCAGCGACAGTTGCCGTTGCCGTTGCAGTTGCAGTTGCAGTTGCAGTTGCCCGCGCAGCGACAGTTGCTGTTGCCGTTGCAGTTGCCGTTGCCGTTGCCGTTGCCGTTGCCGTTGCCGTTGCCTTTGCTGTTGCCTTTGCTGTTGCCTTTGCTGTTGCCTTTGACGCGGCTTTTGACGTGGATCCCCGTTAGACGGCGACGCGTCGCCAGGGAC
>CAUQYP010000294.1:0-5560 GCA_963522035.1 uncultured Noviherbaspirillum sp.
AACGGCAACGGCAACGGCAACGGCAACGGCAACTGTCGCTGCGCGGAACGTCAACCACAAGCGCAGCTACCCGACCCCAACTCCCTCAGACATTGCTGACCACCAGCCGCGGCTCCGTCTTCCCCAGGCGCTGTCTGACCGAAGCAGCAATGCCCGCCGCATCCAGCCCGCACGTCGCCAGCAGCTGCGGCGCATCACCATGGTCGATAAACCGGTCCGGCAGGCCCAGCTGCATCAGCGGCATCACCACACCAGCCGCCGTCAGCGCCTCGCCAACCGCGGAACCGGCGCCGCCCATGATGCAGCCCTCCTCCACCGTCACCAGCAGGTCATGGCTGGCAGCAAGCTCCAGCACCAGCGCCGTGTCCAGCGGCTTGACGAAGCGCATGTTGGCCACCGTGGCATTGAGTTCCTCCGCAGCTTTCAGCGCCGGCGCCAGCATGGTGCCGAAAGCCAAAATGGCGACCCGCTTGCCGCTGCGGCGCAGCTCCCCCTTGCCCATCGGGATAGTGTCGAGGTCCGTGCCGACGGCAGCGCCGACGCCGGCCCCGCGCGGGTAGCGCACCGCGGCCGGGCCAGGATGCTGGTAGGCGGTGGAAAGCATCTGCCGGCATTCGTTTTCATCCGACGCCGCCATCACCACCATGTTCGGGATGCAGCGCAGGAAGGCCATGTCGTAGTTGCCGGCATGGGTCGCGCCGTCGGCGCCGACCAGGCCCGCACGGTCGAGCGCGAAGGTGACGTCGAGGTTTTGCAGCGCCACGTCGTGGATCAGCTGGTCGTAGCCGCGCTGCAGGAAAGTCGAATAGATCGCCACCACCGGCTTGATGCCTTCGCAGGCCATGCCGGCGGCGAAGGTCACCGCGTGCTGCTCGGCGATGCCGACATCGTAGTAACGGTCCGGGAAACGCTGCTCGAACTCCACCATGCCGGAGCCTTCGCGCATGGCCGGCGTGATGCCGACCAGGCGCTTGTCCTGCTGCGCCATGTCGCACAGCCACTGGCCGAAGACCTGGGTATAGGTCTTCTTGCCGGCCGCAGCCGGCTTGATGCCCTCGGCCGGGTTGAATTTGCCGGGGCCGTGGTACAGCACCGGGTCGGCTTCGGCCAGCTTGTAGCCCTGGCCTTTTTTCGTCACCACGTGCAGGAACTGCGGGCCTTTGAGCTGCTTCAGGTTCTGCAGCGTCGGCACCAGCGAATCGAGGTCGTGGCCGTCGATCGGGCCGATGTAGTTGAAGCCGAACTCCTCGAACATGGTGGCAGGCAGCACCATGCCCTTGGCGTGCTCTTCCAGCCGCTTGGCCAGTTCCAGCATCGGCCCCGGGAGCACCGACTTGCCGACGTTGCGCGCGGCTGCATAGAAGCGGCCCGACATCAGGCGCGCAAGGTAGCGGTTGAGGGCGCCGACCGGTGGCGAGATCGACATGTCATTGTCGTTCAGGATTACCAGCAGGTTCATGTCCTCGTGCACGCCGGCGTTGTTCAGCGCCTCGAACGCCATACCGGCGGTCATCGCGCCATCGCCGATCACGGCGACCGCGTGGCGGTTCTCGCCCAGCGTCCTGGCCGCCAGCGCCATGCCCAGCGCGGCCGAGATCGAGGTCGACGAATGCGCGGTGCCGAAGGTGTCGAATGGGCTTTCGTCGCGGCGCGGGAAGCCGGAAATGCCAGCCAGCTGGCGCAGCGTGTCCATGCGGTCGCGGCGGCCGGTCAGTATCTTGTGCGGATAGGTCTGGTGGCCGACGTCCCAGATGATGCGGTCGTCCGGCGTGTTGAACACGTAATGCAGCGCAATGGTCAGCTCGACCGTGCCCAGGTTGGACGACAGGTGGCCACCGGTACGCGACACCGAGTCCAGCAGGAAGGCGCGCAATTCATCAGCCAGCGGTTTCAACTGGCTGCGGTTCAGGCGCCGCAGGTCGCTCGGCGCATCGATTTTTGTGAGGTGATCCATACTATGCTTTCCGCTGCACGATAAGGTCTGCCAGCTCGCGCAGCCGTTGTGCGTTGTCTCCGAACGGGAGCAGCGCCCGGTGGGCGTCCTCCCTCAATTTCTGCGCCAGCGCACGCGACTCTTCCAGGCCAAGGATGGAGACATAAGTGGGCTTCTGGTCGACTGCGTCCTTGCCCGCGGTCTTGCCCAGGGTGGTGGTGTCGGCAGTGGCATCGAGCACGTCGTCGACGACCTGGAAGGCCAGGCCGACCGCCGCCGCGTAGGCGTCGAGCGCCGCCGTTTCATTCGCATCCGGCGTCTTGCCGCACAGCGCGCCCAGCATGACCGAAGCGCGCAGCAGCGCGCCGGTCTTCAACCTGTGCATCTGCTCCAGCTCGGCCAGCGACAACGTGATGCCGACGCTGGCAAGGTCGATCGCCTGCCCGCCGCACATGCCGGCAGAACCCGAGGCCGCGGCCAGCACGCGCAACATCTGCACGGTGCGCGCCGCGTCGCCGCCCGATTCGGCCAGCACCAGGAAAGCCTGCGACTGCAGCGCGTCGCCGACCAGCAGCGCGGTGGCTTCGTCGTATTTCACATGGACGGTCGGCTTGCCGCGCCGCAGCGCATCGTCGTCCATGCAGGGCATGTCGTCGTGCACCAGCGAATACGCATGGATCATTTCGACGGCGGCAGCTGCGCGCGCCAGCGTCGGCCGCTCGGCGCCATGCAGTTCGCCGGCGGCGTACACCAGCAGGGGCCGAACGCGCTTGCCGCCGTCCAGCACCGCATAGCGCATCGCATCGTGCAATCGGGCCGGCGCCGCGGCAGCGGGCGGCAGCAACGTCGCCAGCGTGTCTTCCATGCCGGACTGCACGGCACGCGCCCAGCTCTCGAATGGCGCCGCACTCATTCGTCGGTCCCGGTGTCCACATCGTCGCCGGCGAAGGGCTTGAGCATCTCGCCTTCCAGCACCTTGACCTGGCTGTCCACCTTGTCGAGCTGGCCGGCGCAGAATTTGACCAGCTCGGAGCCGCGCCGGTACGCGGCGACGGACGCTTCCAGCGGCAGCTCGCCGGCCTCCATGCGCGCGACCAGTTGTTCCAGCTCGGCCATCGCGTCTTCAAAGGAAGCGGCTTGTGCTGCGGAAGGAGTTTTACTTGCCATAAGGTATAAAGTTCTGGGCAGCCTGGTCAGCAGGACGAGCCGGCGCAAGCGTTGCGAGTTATTGACGACCGGGTATTTTAGAACAATCCCGCCACGGCAGTTACGATTGCCTTCAAGAAACCAGTGGAACGGCGCTACAAAGTCTGCCGGGGGACGGGGTCCCGCCGAAAATCCGCGCTAAGGTATAATCTCGGGTTCTGTCCAAAAATTCCCTCTTCATCTCGTTTGAACATAGGTTTTTGCGGATTCTTTCTCTCTTAGGTTGGTGCAAATTAATTTGGGGGGTAGGGATGTCCGATCTGGCTAATCTCGCCAAGCTCACGCGTTCCGACGCGCAACTTCCAGTCCACGTCTACTTCGACGAAGGTCTGCTGAAAAAAGAAATATCCAGGCTGTTCCGTCAGGGTCCGCGCTATGCCGGCCATGAACTCATGGTGCCCGAAGTGGGCGACTATGCGACGCTTGCATGGGAAAACGAGGGCCGCATGCTGGTCCGGAATGCAGAAGGACCCGAAGGCATCGAACTGCTGTCCAATGTCTGCCGTCACCGGCAGGCCAAGATGCTCGATGGCCGCGGCAGCGCGAAAAACATCGTCTGCCCTCTGCATCGCTGGACCTACGACCTCAAGGGGACGCTGGTCGGCGCGCCGCATTTCGGCGAAACGCCATGCCTGAACCTGCCGCAAAGCCCGCTGCAGAACTGGAACGGCCTGCTGTTCGAACAGGGCGGCGTCAATGTCGCCGAACTGATGAAGAACCTGTCGGTGACGAAAGACCTCGACTTCAGCGGCTACATGCTGGACAAGGTCGAGGTCCACGAATGCGACTACAACTGGAAGTCCTTCATCGAGGTCTACCTCGAGGACTACCATGTCGAGCCGTTTCATCCCGGGCTCGGCAGTTTCGTCAGCTGCTCCGACCTGACATGGGAATTCGGCGACGGCTACAGCGTGCAGACGGTGGGCGTGCACCATGCGCTGAAGAAGTCGGGCACGCCGGCCTACCGCAAGTGGCAGGAACAGCTGCTGAAATTCCGCAATGGCGAGGCGCCGAAGCATGGCGCGATCTGGCTGACGATCTATCCGAACATCATGGTCGAGTGGTACCCGCATGTGCTGGTGGTGTCCACCTTGTGGCCCAACGGCCCGCAAAAGACCACCAACATCGTCGAGTTCTATTACCCGGAAGAGATCGTCCTGTTCGAACGGGAATTCATCGAGGCCGAACGCGCCGCCTACATGGAAACCTGCGTGGAGGATGACGAGATCGCGCAGCGCATGGACGCCGGCCGCCGCATCCTGATGGACCGCGGGGTCAGCGACGCCGGGCCTTACCAATCACCGATGGAAGACGGGATGCAGCATTTCCACGAATGGTACCGCTCGAAGGTTGCGTTATGAGCAGCCAATACACCACGCTGATCTCCGCCGCCGACCTGGCGCAGCAACGCCAGCCGGACTGGGTCGTGCTCGACTGCCGGCACGACCTGGCCAACCCGCAGGCCGGCCGCGCGGCGTACGACGCCGGCCACATCCCGGGCGCGCTGTTCGCGTCGCTCGACCACGACCTGGCCGACCATGCGCGGGCGGGGGATGGCAGCTTCCGCGGCCGCCACCCGCTGCCCGACATCAATGCCTTCATCGCGACGCTTCGTCGCTGGGGCGTAAACGACGACAGCCAGGTCGTCGCCTACGATGCGCAGGGCGGCATGTTCGCTGCGCGCCTGTGGTGGATGCTGCGCTGGACCGGCCATCGGGCGGCTGCCGTGCTGGATGGCGGCCTGCCGGCGTGGAGCGCGCTGGGCCTGCCGATGGCGACAGACCTACCCTTCCCTGCGCCTGGCAACCTGCAGCAGCGAGCGCCGCTGGTACGCACGGTCGGCGCTGGCGACATCCTGGCGCAGCCGCATTTGAGCGTGCTCGACGCACGCGCGCCCGACCGATTCCGCGGCGAGAACGAAACGCTGGATCCGGTCGGCGGTCACATCCCGGGCGCCTCGAACCGTTTTTTCAAGGACAACCTGCTACCCGACGGCCGTTTCAAGCCGGCTGCGCAGCTCCGCGCCGAGCTGGGGGGGCTGGTGGCGGACCCTGCCTTGTCGGTGATGCAATGCGGCTCGGGCGTCACCGCCTGCCACAACCTGCTGGCGCTGGAAGTCGCGGGTTTGCCTGGCGCAGCGCTGTATCCGGGTTCGTGGAGCGAATGGTGTGCCGACCCGTCGCGGCCGGTGGCGACCGGAGCGTAGCGCGGCGATATATCGAGCCCATCCCGGCGAAGCGATTGCCAATGGCGGCACATTTGCCCGCACAGCGACAGTTGCCGTTGCCGTTGCCGTTGCTTTTGACGCTGCCGTTGCCGTTGCCGTTGCTTTTGACGCGGCTTTTGACGTGGGCCCCCGTTGATGGCGCCACGTCGCTGGTGCCGAAATCGGATAAAGAAGCGTCGGCTGTCTGAGCGAAG
>CAUQYP010000295.1:0-5516 GCA_963522035.1 uncultured Noviherbaspirillum sp.
GGCCTGGCGGGGCCGGCGGCGCGGGTGCGGGCGGCGCCGGCGGCAATGGCGGCCCATCGTTCGGGCTTGCGCTCGTGGGCAATTCGCCGGACCCGGTGCCTGACGGCATTTACGGCGGCACGCCCGGCGCCGCCGGGAAGCAGGGCACCGGGGGGGTCAACCCGCTGATTGCCGGAAGTATCAACAGCCAGTGCCGCAGCGGCGACGGGCAGCTCGGCCTGCCGGGCGCAAGCGCGCCGGCCAAGCGCTACACGCAAGGATCCTGATGCTGACCAGTTACCTGCTGTCCCGTAGGAATTGCGTTCCTGTCCGGCGCCTTCCCGCCTGGCTGGTGCCGTTCATGCTGGCCCTGCTGCTGTCATCGGCGCCTGCGCCGCTGCCCCTTCTATCCCGTGCACATGCCCAGCCGCAGCCCGCCTGCCCCAACCTGCCGCAGAATCCGCCCGGCCTGGACTTCAGCAACAAGGACCTGTCGGGCATGAACTTCAGCCGGCGCGACCTGCGCATGGCCAACTTCAGCGGCAGCACGCTGAAGGGCACGGTCTTCATCGGCGCCAACCTGGCCGGCGCGAACTTCAGCGGCGCACGGGTGCTTGCCAGCGCGCGCGAGGACCTGCGTCCGACCGACTTCACCGGCGCGAACCTGGCCGGCGCCTGCTTCGCCGGCATGACCTTTTCCGGGCGCACCTATTTCACCCATGCCGATATCAGCTGCGCAGATTTTTCGCACAACAACCTGTCCGACGGACTCGCCATCTTCGGCCCCAGCCCGCTGGCGATCGCCGCCGACGCCAGCTGCAAGCCGGCTTTCCGCGGCACCGTCATGCATTGCGAGTTCGTCGAGGACTGGCCGAAACTCGATTTCGGCGCACGTTCCGGCAACGCCGGCGCCGACCTGAGCGCCTGCGGCAGGCAAATGGCCGGCTTGCGCTTCGACGGCGCAAACCTGGCCGGCGTGAACCTGGCCGGCGCCAACCTCGACGGCATCAGCTTCGCCAATGCCGACCTGAGCGGCGCGTCGCTGGACCAGGCCAGCCTGCAATGCAGCGCGCAGCAATGCGCAAGCCTGGAAAACGCCAACCTGCAGGGCGCCACGCTGATCGCCGCCAACCTGAGCGGCGCCAACCTGCACGGGGCGACGCTGTCGGGCGTGGACGGCAGGCCGGCTGCCAACCTGTCCTTCGCGCACCTGCGCAACGTTAATCTTTCAAAGGCGCAGCTGATCGGCACCAACTTCAGCGGCGCGAATTTCTACGGCACCAACAGCGGCGCCTGCCCCACCACCGAAGCCGGACACAACGGCAGCACCAGGGGCTGCGCCAGCGCCTACGGCGCCACGATTACCGGCGCGCTATTCACCAACGCCTACCTGTACGGCGTGGATTTCGGCACCGCCGCCATTACCGGGGCCAATTTCGACGGCGCCGTCCTGATCGGCGCCGACTTCAGCGCCGCGGCCATCGGCACCAGTTCGAACAATGTGCGCACCACCTTTTTCGGCGCCTGGCTGCAGGGCACCAACCTCGACGCCGCCGAGTCGCTGCGCGATGTCGATCTCGGCAACGCCGCCCTCGACTTCGGGCGCGAGGGCAACCAGCTTTACCTGCAGCTCCCCGGCAGGACCTACAACCGGCATGCGTGCGGCGCCAGCGGCTGCATGCCAGCCAGGACAGAGGATGTCTGCGTATGGATCAGCTACGGGCAAACCACGGTTCCAGCCAGCAATGCCAGCATGATCTGCCCCGACGGCTTCCCGGCTGGCGGCAGCGGCTGCGGTCGCGCCAATGCCAATGGCAGCAACCCGCGCTGGAACAGCAGCCAGCAGAACAGCGTTCCGCAGGCCTGGTATGCGCTGGCCGCGACCTACGCGCCGGCGGCGCCGGCGTCGGTCTGCAACGGCCGCGGCATGAGCGCCGCCATCGTCAACTGGTAACGCATCCTTCCCTGGCCCAATCTGAAAAATCGCATGAAAAAACACATGACTTGCGGACCTGCTGTCGACAACGACGACCGGCCGAACGATATAGCCCGCCGTGTTTTCCTGTCGCGAACCGCTGCGGCCGGCATGGCTTTCGGCCTGCCGCCGCTGCTCGCGTCCTGCGGCGGCGACATGACTGCCAGCGCCGTTCCGCTCGCCGAGCGGCGCCTGCTGTTCTTCAACCTGTCCGGCAGCCGGCATCGGACCACCGAACACTATCTGCACATCGCCGGCCAGCGCGTCAGGCTGACACCAGTGGCCGAGGCGCCGCATGTGCTTCATGGCGCGCGCCAGGGCAACGGATTCTTGCGCGGCATCCCGGAAACCAGCATCACGCACCATGTCGAAGCCAGCCTGCCGGCAAATGCGGTGGCGCTGGGCTACGTGAGTTGCCTCGAAGACCCGGAAGCCGGCACCTGGGCCATGTCCTCGCTCTACCTGAGCCTGCCGCAGTCCTCGTACGAAGCGGCAGCCGAACGCATGCGCGGCCAGATCCTTCGGTCGGGCAAGCGGCGCTTCTACGGCATGCCGGCCGCGCTCGGCGCCGCCGGCATGCGCGAGGAGTCGATGCTGGTCGACAGCCATGACCATGCCAGCGCGCTGATCGGCGCACATGCCGAACTGGTCAGCCTGGATGCGGACAGCGCGGCATTCATCCACGCCAGCTACATCGGCCCGCACCAGACCACGGTACAGCTTGCTGCGACCCTGCAGGCGCGAGGCCCGGCCACGGTCCAGCAAGACCCCGGCCAGCACAATCCCGCGGGCTGGGCGACCCTGAGGCCGCTGCTCAACGACAGCGTCAGCCCGCCCGCGCCCTACCGCAAGTCCGACGGCAAGCTCAACATCTACATTCCCGACTGGCATCCGGACATCGACACCGCCGTCGCGCGGAGCGTGATGGCGGTGCATCCGCTGACGCGTGACGATGAATCGCTGGGCCTCGATGCCACGCCTGCCGCAAGCGGCCGCTTGCGGCAGGCCGAGGACGCCAGGGGCCGCATCTGGCGCCGCCGCGACGGCATCGGCCATGTCGTGCGCGCAGCCGCCGTCGCCGCCGAGCCGCCGATCGCAATGACCTTTACCGCCGCCACGCCGGAAACCGGGCTGTATGTGAAGCAACCGGAGATCGAAGGCAGAGACGGCGTCGTCACCATTACCCTGGGCAATGTCGAAAACTGGTTCCTGCGCTGGCTGGGCGTCTGGGTCCGCTTTTACGGCACCGACCGCAGCGCCGGTCCGATCCCGGTCAGCCAGTTGCCGGCCAACACCCTGAGCACGTTCCAGGGCGTGCATCCGCGCGGTTCGGACACGCCGACAGCGCTGTTCGTCGGTATCCTGCCGCAGGCCGAGACCATCGCCGGCGTGCCGTTCGCACCGGGCGTCTTCGAGCCGGTGATCAGGAAGCCGGCACAGGCGGCGTCGATGGAAGTGCTGTATGGCGGCATGGGATTGTCGGGCAGCCTGTCCGACCCGGAAAACCTGCGCTTGCCGGGGCAGAACACGACGATCTTCTTCAACTATTTCGTGCTCGGCATGTTCATGATCGCCGGCGCCAGCGACATGGGCGAGACGGCCAGGAAGTTTTTCGACCTCTGCATCAAGGGCATCGTGGAGGAACTGGCCGTGATCGAGAACGCGGCCGGGAACCATACGGCCATCGCGCCCGGGGAATTGGTGCTGGCTTTCTGCAAGACCATCTTCGACGCCGGCGCGTCTGCGCTGGTCGAGGAAATCGTCCAGTTCGTGCTGATCAAGCTGGGCGCGGCCACGATCATCGACAATGTCCCGGCGATCGGGACGATTGCACGGGCGGTGAGCGTGACGCTCGATGCCATCGAACTGGCGGAAACCACGATAGAGATAGGCATTTCGCCGCCCGTCTACCGCTTCGACCTGGTGCTGACGCACACGCTGTCGACCAAGATCCAGCCGCAAGGCCTCGGCAATGCGCCGGGCCGTTTCCCGACCACTGCCGCAGGCGAAACCCTGTACTACCGGGTCAGCTACCTGTTCGACAACGGCACGCCGCACCTGCTGGACCCGGTGGATGTCGCCGGCGGTTCCGCCACGCCGATACCGGTGACGCTGTCCGACATCCCGCTGGGCGGCCGGGTCAACATCGTCGTCGGCTTCTACATTCGCCGCGCCGGCACGCCGGCCGGCCAGAACGACTGGTGCGCCGCGCAGGGTAGCACCGGGCTGGTCGACAACAATGGCGACACCGCGCCCGACATCCAGGTACAGAATGTCAAAAAACCGATCCAGGCCGGCACCGTCTATATCCATACCGGCAAGACCGTGCTCGACGCGAGCGGCGGCCATGCCTGGCTGAGCGACCCCGACGGCAGCCACGGCCCGGCCTACCTGCCGCCGCCCGGCGACCAGCAGCCCAGCCTGGGCGGCCTGCGCAGCATCACGCTCCGGCAGGACCGCTACGTCGGCTATGCGTGGAAAAGCTATAGCGGCGGCCGCACCGGATGCGCATCGAATGCGCCCGGCCAGTTCGATTACGCCGCCAACGTCGGCGCTTATCCCGGCAAGGCGGAACAGGGCTATGCCAGCACCGCCTGCGGGCTGGTCAGCGGCTCGGCCCTCGGCTACAGCCTGCTGTCCGACGACGCCGCCAATGTCTACCTGGACCCGGACCGGCTTTTCCTGCGTCCTGTTACCCTGGGCGCCGCGCCTGCCTTTCCGGGGCCGGCTTCAGGCCTGGCGCTGGGGCAACTGAACCTGGCTTCCAGCGGCCTGCTGCTGCATCCGTCCGGGCAGGTCATCAGCATCAACACCGAACACAGCAAGCTCGAAATGCTGCGCATTCCGGCCCGGCCGGTGGACGAGGCAACGGCTGGCCGCCTGCACCTGGCGCGCACCTACGCCGGGGCCGGCTCGCGGCCGGGCCTGATGCTTGCGCCCATCGCCGCCGCCGTCTCGTCCGACGGCGTGATCCTGGTGCTGGAAGGCAGCGATGGCAATAACCGGATACAGGCTTTCGACACCGGCGGCAATGCCATTCCCTATTTTAAAAAGCAGCCGCGGCCTTACTTCCTGCAGCTTCCATCCAGCAGCAATACGCTCTACCTCGACCTCGCGGTGGAATACAGCGGCTACCTGTACGTTCTGTCGAGCGGCGACAACGACGTGCACAGGCTCGACATCTACCACGCCGGGCAGGACGGCACGGCGCCGATCTGCTCGACCGTCGGCATCAATGCCGCGCGGCTGGCGGTGGACTACTGGCGCAATGTCTACACCCTGAACTATGAAGTCCTGCGGCTTCCTGACGGCAGCATCCCGGCGACGCTGACCGAGCCTTCGATCAGTTTCTGGGTGCCTCCGGCGCCTGCCTGACTGCTGGAGCAGTTTCATGCTGATTTGCCCAGCCGGCCTGTAAGCGATATTGCTTGCTCCGCGCAGCGACCGTTGCCGTTGTCCGCGCAGCGACAGTTGCCGTTGCCCCGCGCAGCGACAGTTGCCGTTGCCGTTGCTTCTGCTTTTGACGCTGCCTTTGACGTGGATCCCCGTTAGACGGCGACGC
>CAUQYP010000296.1:0-5511 GCA_963522035.1 uncultured Noviherbaspirillum sp.
CGGAAACTCGCTTCGCTCAGACAGCCGACGCTTCTTTATCCGATTTCGGCACCATCGGCGTGGCGCCATCAACGGGGACCCACGTCAAAGGCAACGTCAACGGCAAAAGAAATGGCAACGGCAACGTCAAATGCAAATGTCGCTGCGCGTTTCAATTGGGGTCAGACTCGATATGAATTAGATAAATCGAGTCTGACCCCAATTGAAACGTCACGCTGAGCCCACGCACAGCGCGGAATCAGGTGTCGAAAAAATTTACACACTGAAATATCTCTTTTCGCCATGAATCGAAGTTGGCGCCTTGATAAAAATCTAAAAATCTAGTTTAAAAGACAGTTTTTTGCTCAAAATATTTCTTGATTGCAATATAATTGTCATGCTTAATCAAAAATTAACACAATCTTAGATTTTTCAAGCTTTAATTTAACAAAATTTATTTATAGAAATAAATTTCATTCAAGGAAGTCTGGTCATGGTCAGGGCTTCCTTAGCTTTCCCCGCTTTACACTTAAACGCGCTTTTTTTGCTTAACCAACAGTAAACACTTGTTTTGTATGGAAGAAATTTTCTGGCATGCAATATGCATAGTGAAAGTGGTCCTGCTTCTGCAAAAGTGGCAATCGAAGATCTACTGGCAGAAATAGGCATCAGGCAAGGTAGATACCGGCAGCTGCTGCGTAAATGGGTAGATACCTGGGTTTGCAGGCACGACATGCGAAATCCTTAACTTAAGCAATTTCACAAAACAACGTTGCCGGTCAGCATAAACTTACAGGGAAATTGAAATGAACAAACTTTTACTCACCAGCTTGGCAGTACTTGGGTCGGCCTTCAGCCTGAATGCTTCGGCGGTTCCCATCACCTACATCGGCTCGGCCAGCGGCCCCGGCGGCGTGCCAGTCAGCGCTTCCGCCATCTTCGACATTGTCGGCAACACACTCACGATTACCCTGCAGAACACCTCGCCTTCGAACAGCGGACAAGATGTTTCCGGGAGCACGTTGTCAGGACTGTTCTGGGACTTTGCAGGCAACCCTGCGCTGACTCCCGTATCGGCTACCGTTGCCGCAGGTTCCATTATCGGCACTTGCGACTCCGCCACCTGCGCGACCATCACCAATGTTGGTGGTGAATTCGGCTATCAGGCAACGGCGTTTGCTGGCGGCGCGGATCGCGGAATTGCAAGTTCAGGTTATTTGACGACGGGTTTGCCAGGGAATATCGGCAATTTCAATAACGGCGCTGCCGGCGCCGACCTTGATAATCCAAATTCACTGAACGGCATTAATTTCGGCATTATTTCCGCTGCAGCGGGTTATAGCCCAAATGGCGGACTGGAGAACGATCCTGTCATCCGGGATGCAGTCACCTTCGTGCTGACCGGGGTAAACGGACTGACAAACGCCAGCATTTCAAATGTCAGCTTCCAATACGGGACCGATGCAAGCGAACTGAATGTCCCAGGAACAATCGGCGGCGGCGGCGGCTCCACGGGCAATGTGCCTGAACCGACCACGGCTGCCATGTTTGGCCTCGGCCTCCTGGGTCTTGCGGCAGTGCGCCGCCAGGCGCGCAAGAACCGCGGCGCGTAAGGAAACGAACTACGCGTCAAAGCCCGCTGCGAGCGGGCTTTTTTATTTGAGATGTCTGAACGCTGGAAAAAAGCGCCGGACCGCCACGCCTGGTGCAGGACGATCCCCGCACCAGGCTTTTTTTTCGTCCTAGTTGCTGACGCTGACTGAGGTCGTTGTGCTGTTACCGGCCGCATCCATTGCCGTGGCCTGGATGGTGTGGACACCCTTGGCTGCCTTCTTGCTATTCCAGCTGTAGGCCATGGACGAACCGGTTCCCCTCGCGACAAGCACGCCGTCCACGTAAAGGAATTGCTTGATGCCGGCCGCGCCGCTGTCGTCTTCGGCACTGGTGCTGACAGTGACGTTGCCGTTCACCCTGCCGGAAGTCGGATTGGCGATGCGCAGCTTGGGCGCGGCGGTATCCTTCAGCAGCGGCATGACGTTGTTGGCGACGTTGACCGACACCGCTGGCGACACGGCCACATTGCCGGCGGCGTCGACTGCATGGGCGGTCACGCTGGCCATGCCGTTGGCAACGCCGGCGCTGTCCCAGCTGAAGGCGAACGGCGCGGCATTGTCGACCGCGACGGTGTTGCCGTTGACTTTCAGCTCTACCCGCACCACACCGACGTTGTCGCTGGCGCCGACGTTGACCGGCACCACGCCGCTCACCGTGCTGCTGGCGGCCAGGTTGGCAATGGCGACCGTGGGCGCCTGGGTGTCGACCGCGATGACGGTGCCAGCCGCCGCCTTGACCGCGGCGCCGGCATCGACCCGGCCGTAGCCGTAATAAATGTCGCGTCCCGGCGCGCCGATGTCGACCGCGCTGGCGTACAGCAGCTTTTCGACCTGGCCAACGTCCAGCGAGGGTTTGGCCGACATCATCAGCGCGGCCACGCCGGCTGCCAGCGGACTGGAGAACGAGGTACCCGACCATTGCTGGTAACTGCCGCCGCGGCTGGTGGTATAGGTGATGCCCGGCGCCGACAGCGCAACGAAGCTGCCGTAGCTCGACCAGCTGGTGCGGTTGTCCCACTCGTCGGTCGCCGACACCGGGATCAGGGTCGTGGTGGGTGCAAGGTTTTCATCCACGCCGTTATTGCCGGCAGAGACGAATACCAGGCCGCCCTTGCTCTTCATGTACTGGGCTGCGTTCTGGATCGATGCGCTACCCGCTACGCCGGCAAAGCTGGCGTTCGCAATGCGCGCGCCATGATCGGCTGCATACGTAATACCCTGGGTAATCGTGCTGTAGTAGGCCCAGCCATTCTGGTCGGACACGCGGATCGGCATGATCTTCGCCTGGCCTGCGACGCCGGACACGCCTACGCCGTTGTTGGATGCCGCGGCGGCAACGCCTGCAACCGCCGTGCCATGGCCGAAAACGTCGGTCGTGTTGGTGTTGTTGTCGTAGAAGTTGTAGCCCGGGACCAGTTGCCCGGCGAGGTCAGGATGGCTGCCGTCGACCCCCGAGTCCAGGATGGCGATGGTGACGCCGCTGCCCTGTCCCAGGTCCCAGGCTGCCGGCGCATTGACCTTGCCCAGGTGCCATGCGCTGCCGAAATACGGGTCATTGGGCACGAAATTGGACTTGACCAGTCGGTCCAGTTCCGCGAACTTCACATGCGGGTTTTTCGACAGCCGCTCGATGACGGCCTTTTCCGACGCATTGCCCGGCAGGTCGACGACGTGCAGGTCGCTCTGCCCTACCTTTTTCCCACGGCCGCCATGCGGTGCGAGCACCCTGGCGAATTCGTCCGGGCTCAGGCCGGCGCGCGGCATCACCAGGATGCGCCCACGGGCGAACTGCTCGGCGCCTTGCGACGCAGGTTGAGCAGCGCCGGCGGTTGGCGCCACCGTGGCGAATCCGGCCGCCAGCAGTGCCACCGCAGCCTGCACGGCCAGCCAACCGGCACGCTTTTGCATGACTGGCCGACTGCCAGGTTTGTCTACTTGCCTGACTAAAGCGTATTGCTGTTTCATGATGAAATCCTGTCCAAGGTTAGATGCGGTACCTGGACAGGACTGCTTGGAAACGCCGACAGCACATGCCTGCCGGCGTTGTGGCGACGCCGGTCTTGACTGGAACGTTGAGCATGCAAAACGGAATGCTGGCAGCGTGTCTGGCAGTCCTGCCGTCATAGGGCGAATGCCCGGTAGACCGATGACTTTGCGTCCCTGGCTTTCGCCAGGTTTGCCTTTTCAGACCACGAACCAATAGTAACCAGTTAATTTCTTATGTGCAATTATTTTATGGACTTGAAGCAACTTTGATGCGTGTTATTTGCTCCTGCAAACAAAAACCCTGCCAGTCATGGCCGACAGGCAGGGTTATTTCACGTTTACGCTGCGCCAGGCGCCACGATCCCGCCGCGCCTTGCGTTATACCAATCAGCTTTCCAGCCGCGCATCCATCGTGATATTGGCCTTCAGTAGCTTCGACACCGGGCAGCCGGCCTTGGCCTTGTTGGCGATTTCCATGAACTTCGCCTCGTCGGCGCCGGGGATACGCGCCACCACGGTCAGGTGACTTGCGGTTATTTCAAAGCCATCGCCTACCTTGTCCAGCGTGACTGCGGCCTTGGTGTCGATCTGTTCCGGCTTGAGGCCGGCTTCCCCCAGCATCAGCGACAGTGCCATGGAAAAGCAGCCGGCATGGGCGGCGCCGATCAGTTCTTCGGGGTTGGTCCCGGGACCATTCTCGAATCGCGCCTTGAAGCCATACGGCGCTTCCTTCAGCACGCCGGTTTCGGTGGAGATCGTGCCGCCGCCATCCTTGATGCCGCCACGCCATACTGCCGATGCATTCTTGATCATGCTTGCTCCTGTCGTTGTTCGTTGCCTAGAAGTCCGCCCTTCGGCGGCGCCGACAGTAAGACAGTGCTGCCGCAAAAAGATTGCATGGATGACCACGCTGCAAGCGACGCGCGACGCTGATATAGTCACGGGCTCCATTTATTGCGCATATCGCCATGACCATCAAGCTGAAGAATGACAAGCAGATCGCGCAGATGCGCGTCGCCGGCCAACTTGCCGCCGAGGTGCTGGCCATGATTCGCGACTATGTGGTGCCCGGCGTGACGACCGAAGAGCTGGACCGTCGCTGCCACGACTACATCCGCCGGGTGCAGAAAGCCACGCCAGCCAACGTCGGCTACCACGGCTTCCCGAAGACCCTGTGCACCTCGGTCAACGGCGTGGTCTGCCACGGCATCCCCAACCCCCGGGAAGTGCTGAAGGACGGCGACATCGTCAACATCGACGTCACCGTCATCAAGGATGGCTGGCATGGCGACACCAGCCGCATGTACCACGTGGGCCAACCAGGCGCGGCGCAGCAGCGGCTGGTCGACACCACGTACGAGGCGATGATGGCCGGCATTGCAGCGGTCCGGCCCGGCGCGCGGCTCGGCGATGTCGGCCATGCGATCCAGTCGCTGGCCGAGGCGGCCGGCTACACGGTGGTGCGCGAATACTGCGGCCACGGCATCGGCCGCGTCTATCACGAGGAACCGCAGGTGCTGCACTACGGCCGGCCCGATACCGGCCTGCTGCTGAAGAAGGGCATGACTTTCACGGTGGAGCCGATGATCAACGCCGGCGCCGCGGCGGTGCGCCAGATGAACGACGGCTGGACCGTGGTGACGGCCGACGGCTCGCTGTCGGCGCAGTGGGAACACATGATCGCGGTAACGGACGACGGCGCGGAAATACTGACGCCGTGGCCGGACGCCTGAGCCGCGGGCCTGCGTCCTGGAGCCGTTTCGTGCTGACTTGCCTGAGCCGGCCTATAAGCGATATTGCTTGCTCCGCGCAGCGACACTTGCAGTTGCCGTTCCGCGCAGCGACAGTTGCAGTTGCAGTTGCTTTTGCTGTTGCTTTTGCTTTTGACGTTGACGCTGCTTTTGACGCTGCTTTTGACGCTGCCTGTGAGGTG
>CAUQYP010000297.1:0-5509 GCA_963522035.1 uncultured Noviherbaspirillum sp.
TCCGATTTCGGCACCAGCGACGTGGCGTCATCAACGGGGACCCACGTCAAAAGCAACGTCAAAAGCAACGTCAACGGCAACGGCAACTGTCGCTGCGCGGGGCTTAATGCAACGGCAAATGTCGCTGCGCGGAAGTGTCGATCTGGCGCAAGCCAGCGTAAAAATCCTCTAGAAGTCGCGCAGGTCGGCGACGGCCGCTGCGCCAAACCCCGCACCCAGCGCAAACGCCACCAGCCGCTTCGCGCAGTCTTCCGGGCTGGCCAGCGCACCGTTGGCCTTGAGCGCCTGGAACTGGTCGCGCAGCGGAAACTGTTCGACGTCGGCCGCCCGGATCTGGGCCTGCATGTCGGTGTCGATCACGCCCGGGGCCAGGCTGACGATGCGCAACCCCTCCACCTGGTCCAGCGCCGCGGCGCGGGCATGGTGATCCAGCGCAGCCTTGCTGGCGCAATAGACGGCCCAGCCAGGGTAGGCATTGCGCCCGGCGCCGCTCGAGACATGCAGCACGCGGCGCTCGCCGACATCGAGCGCCGCCACGGCCGCGGCCAGCATCAGGGGCGCCGCCACGTTCAGGCTGATGGCGCGAGCAACCTCGGCCGGATCGTGTCCCGTCAAGGGACCGACCGGCTGCAGCATGCCGGCATTGTTGATGAGCAGCGCGGTGTCGGCACCCGCCAGGAAAGTTTCGAGCGTTCCGCCAGAGAGCCACGCGCACAGCGCGGCCGGGTCCGACAGATCCAGCGCCACCTGCGTTACCCCCTGCATCGCGGCGCCCTGCCGGCGGGCCAGCGCCAGCACGGGGATGCCGCGGCCCGCGAGTTCGGCTGCGATGGCCGCGCCGAGGCCGCGGCTGTGTCCGGTCAGGACGGCTTTGACTGCACTCATGTTCTTTCTCCGGTAATGCGCAACGCAGGCTGGACTGGCTACTGAGCCAGCGCCTGGCGCGCCATTTCACGTATGCCGTCATACGACTTGCAGGCGGCGATGAACAGGTTGTTATGGCAAAAAACTGCGTCGGGCACACCGGTCGCGGCAGCCAGGCTGTCGCCCTGCAAGCCGGCCCAGGGCGACGGCAAGTCCTTGCGGGCGTCGAAGGTATCGCTGCTAGTGGGCACCGTGTGGATCATGTAGCGCTGGTCCGCCAGGCTGTGGCTGACGACGAACAGCACGTCCGGCATCTCGTTGCGCACGATGCCGGCCCAGGGCAGCGCCGCATTTTCCAGGAACAGCACGCGACCGTTTTCCAGTCGTTCGGACTGTCGCACCTGCTGCACGGCCAGCATCGCCCCGACCCGGTAGGCAACGCCGTTGCCCATGATGTCGGCCGCGAATTCCATCGCCCGCCGGAAGCGCTGGAGCCGCAGCGCGTCGGCGGCAGCGGCGCTGCCGGCCGACTGCTCGTCCAGCCAGCCCGGGTTGAAGCCGGACACGATGGCGGACAGTCCGTATCCGCCCGGCGCGTTTTTCGCCGCGCCGGTGTCGGACATGTCGAGGTACTGCACCACGTCGCCGTCGATGGCATAGGCAATCTCGCGCGCCTGCTCGGGGGTCAGCACGCAGCCGGTGCGCTGCTCTGCCAGCAGGCTGACGCAGCGCGGACCGTAGGTTTTCCATACCAGTCCGGCGCTGGCGTACACCACGCCGGAAGACCGCGCACCCTGGAAACCTTTCTGGTGATGGTCGAAACGGCCAGCTTCCGGGTTCCAGACGCCACCGACGTCGACTGCGAAATCGGCAGCCTCGATGACTTGCGCATCCCGCGTGCGCACCAGTTCGCTGCCCGGGAAAACCAGGTCGAGCACGGCGACTGCCCAGACATCGTCGGCGTGAAATTTTCCGGAGTGTGTTGCGATGATCATAAAAAACCGTGGTGATGAGGTAGGCCGACATGGCGGCCTACATTCTACCGGGCAAGCGCATGAACAGGGCGAGGCTGCGCAATACGCCCGGGTGTCGGCGCGGTAGAATCAGCCGCGTACGGGCTTGCTCCGCCGCTATGCGCCGCCGGGAGACTTTCATGAAAACCATCGCCATCCTCATGCTTGCCATCGCAGCCAGCGGCTGTTCGGCCTTTCGCGAAAAGCCTTACCAGGCGAGCGACACCACCGCCTCGAGCGCTACGCATGGGACTGCACCCGGTCCGACCCAGCGCAGCGCCGAACGCATGTTCAACCCTGACGGCAACCTGGGAACCTGGTTCGGCACCTGAAGGCGCACCTTGGCGCCGCGAACGGCGTGCGGTCACCCACTGCCGCCGCATGCTGCAGCGTCAAAAGTTTGTCCAAAACAAAACCCGGGCGATTCACACGCAACTAGTCTCCTCGCGCCCACTCTGATCGAAACGCAAGCACAGGCCCGTGACATGTCGTCGTGCGGCCCATTCCAGCGAGGAGAGTCGAGATGGCAAGGATTCAGCAGTCGGTAGAAATCAGCGTTCCGGCGCAGGTCGCCTACAACCAGTTGACGCAGTTCGAGGACTACCCGCGCTTCATGGAGGAAGTCGAATCGGCCGAACAGGTCGACGATACCCATGTGCGCTGGACCACGAAGATCGGCCAGCATGCGCGCGACTGGCACTCCGAAATCGTTGAGCAGAAACCGGACGAGGTGATCGAATGGCGCAATGTCGACGGTCCGGTCAACACCGGCCGCGTCGAGGTGGAAGCGCTGGCTGAAGGTCGTTCGCGCGTCACCTTCACCGTCGAGTCCGAAGCCGGGAACGCCGGCGATGCCGCCGACGCAATGGCCCGCCAGTTGGGCGAAAACCTGCAGCGCCTGAAACAGATGATCGAGAGCGGCGGCGAGACCGGCGCCTGGCGCGGCGAAATCCATGACGGCAAGGTCGCCGCGGGCGGGCAGGATGCAGCGTCGCAGCAGTCCGGTCATGCCCAGGCGGACGCTGCCGGCAGCCTGCCGAAGCAGAGCACCGAAGGCTATGGCGACGGCGGCAGGTCGGCGCCAGGCCAGCAGGCCTCGCATCCGGACGCACAAGGGAGCGATGGACAAGCGACCGGCGAGCAAGGACTCGAACAGGCCGTCAGGCGGGCCGTGCCGCCGTCGAACTGAAAGCGCGATCGCACCCGGGGACTGGTCCGGCGTTTGATTCCGGGCAATAATGTGCGTCCTCCGTTTTCAGGAGCGCCCGGCATCCGGGCGCCAGCCACCCATGCAGATCGAATCGATACGCCAGCGCCTGCGCGACCTCGGCGCCCTGCCGGTCCACGAACAGCGGGTGCTGCGGGACTGGCTGCAGGCGCTGCCGCATGAGCGGGGCCGCCGCCGGCCTGATGATTTCTTGCCGAAGGCGCTGCGGGCCGCGTTGCCGCAGGTCGACGCCGAACTGCAAGACATCGTTCGCCTGATCTCTTCCCACGCGACCGACGACAGTTCGGCGCGCCTGCTGCTCGGCCTGGCCGATGGACAGACCATCGAAAGCGTGCTGCTGCCGCGCGGCGGCGTCTGCGTGTCCAGCCAGGTCGGCTGCGCGGTGGGCTGCCAGTTCTGCATGACTGGTCGCAGCGGCCTGATACGCCAGGTCACCAGCGGCGAGATCGTGGCGCAGGTGGCGCTGGCGCGCACCATGCGCCCGGTGAAGAAGGTCGTGTTCATGGGCATGGGCGAGCCCGCCCACAATCTCGACAATGTGATGGATGCGATATCCTTGCTGGGCACCGAAGGCAATATCGGCCACAAGCACCTGGTCTTCTCGACCGTAGGCGACCGGCGCGTCTTCGAGCGCCTGGGGCAGGCGGCGGTCAAGCCCGCGCTCGCGCTGTCGCTGCACACGACCAAACCTGCGCTGCGCCGCACGCTGCTGCCGCGGGCGCCGGACATATCGCCGGAAGAACTCGTGCAGCTGGGCGAACGGTACGCGCGGCTGACGCATCACCCGGTGCAGTACCAGTGGACGCTGCTGGAAGGCGTCAACGACGGCGAGGACGAGATCGACGGCATCGTCGCGCTGTTGAAGGACAAGTATGCGGTGCTGAACATGATCCCCTACAACACCATTCCCGGACTGCCATTCCGCCGCCCTGCATGGGACAAGGCGCGCGAGACCGCGCGTACACTGCATCGCCGCGGCGTGCTGACCAAGCTGCGCGACTCTGCCGGCCAGGAGGTGGACGGCGGATGCGGACAACTGCGGGCGCGCTCGGCAGTCAACGGCGAACAGGTCATTGCCCTGCGCCGCACGGTCTGAGCGGCCGGCGCCGCGTTGACGCCATGCGCTTTCCCGACGCTTCTTCACTCACCACGGTCTGACACCACACTCCATGCTGCACATCTCGGTCGGCTATGCCTTTTCCAGCGAGTCCAGCGCCGGCACCCGGCTTGGCAATCCCTTGTTCGAGATCCTCGCGGCGATCCATCGCACGGGTTCGGTCACGCAGGCTGCGCTGGACCTGAACCTGTCGTACCGCCACGTCTGGGGCCTGGTCAAGAAATGGGAAACGCAGCTGGGCGCCGACCTCGTGATATGGCATCGCGGCAAACGGGCGCGCCTGTCCGGGTTCGGCGAAAAACTGTTATTCGCCGAACAGCGCGTCAAGGCGCGCGCCCTGCCGGAGCTGGAGAACCTGCGTGCCGGCATGGAACGGGAGTTCGCGCTCGCCTTCGATCCCGACGCCCATGTGCTGTCGCTCTACGCGAGCCATGACCTGGCGCTGTCGCAGCTGAAGGACTTCATGTCCCGCAATGCCAACTTCCATCTGAACCTGCAATTCCGCTCGAGCATGGAAGCGCTCGCCGCCCTGTCGCGCGGCGAATGCCTGCTCGCAGGCTTCCACGTCAGCGAGGACCGCGCGCCGGGCACGCTGGCGCAGAAGGCGTTCAAGAAAAGCCTCAAGCCCGGCAAGCACAAGCTGATCAGTTTCGTCACCCGCCGCCAGGGGCTGATGGTGGCGGCGCTCAACCCGAAACGCATCGCTGGCATTGCGGACCTGAAGCGCGGCGACGTGCGTTTCGTGAATCGGCAGCCGGGTTCGGGCACGCGGCTGGAGATCGACCAATGGCTGCAGCAGGAACGCATCGCGCCGGCCGCGGTGGCCGGTTACGACAATGTGGAAACCACGCACCTCGCGGTGGCAGCGGCAGTGGCTTCGGGCGCGGCCGATGCCGGCGTTGGCATACAGGCTGCGGCGGCCCAGTTCGGGCTGGGTTTCATCCCATTGGCTAACGAGCAGTACTACCTGGTCTGCCTGAAGGAAACGCTGGAATCGCCAGCGGTCGTCCGGCTGCGCGAGCTCCTGCGCCTGGACGACTGGAAGGAGGCGATCGCCGGCCTTCCTGGCTACGACACGGCTGCGGCGGGCGAGGTCGTGGCGCTGAGGGACGCCATGCCGTGGTACGCCTTCCGCAAGCCGAAGGCTTAAGACGACTTAGTGCAGTTTCGTGCCGACTTGCCCAAGCCGGCCTGTAAGCGATGCCGCATGCTGCACGCAGCGACCGTTGCGGTTGCTTGTAGCTCCGCGCAGCGACAGTTGCCGTTGCCGTTGCCGTTGCCGTTGCC
>CAUQYP010000298.1:0-5467 GCA_963522035.1 uncultured Noviherbaspirillum sp.
CAGCGACGTGTCGCCATCGACGGGGGCCCACGTCAAAAGCCGCGTCAACGGCAACAGCAACGGCAACGGCAACGGCAACTGTCGCTGCGCGGAGCCAATAGCAACAGCAACTGTCGCTGCGCGGGGCTTAATGCAACGGCAACCGTTGCTGCGCCAGCGCGGCTCCGCGCTTCACATCGTGTGCGCCAGTCATGCCGGCAACCGGCAATTTCCCCGATCACCGTGCCTTCAGCCGCGCCACCCGCTCCGCGGTCGCCGGATGACTGGACAGATAGGCCGAGCTACTTTCCCCATCGCGCGCCAGCCGCTCCAGCGCCAATGCCAGCCGCGCCGGATCGCGTCCCGCCGCCCGCATCAGTTGCGCGGCAAAGGCGTCCGCCTCCATCTCGGCATCACGCGAGTATTTAAGGTCCAGCAGCAGCGCCGGCACACTCGCCAGCATCGCCGATGCATCCCCAAACAGCGCCATCGCGGCGGCGCCGGTTGCCGCGCCATGGACGATGCGTCGTACCAGGTGCCGCTTCTGCAAGTGGCCGAGTTCATGCGCCAGCACGCCCATCAGCGCTTCGCTGTCGTCGGCCAGCAACTGCGCCAGCTCGTCGGTGAGGACGATCTGGCCCGAGGGGAGGGCCAGCGCATTCGGGCCGATCCGGCTCTTGCGGAACAACAGCCGGTAGGGAGGCGCGCCCTCCGCGACCGCAGCCAGTTGCGCAAACTGGCTGTCGATACGCTGCTGGTCGGACTCGCTCAACGTGCTCGGGGAAAGAATGCGCTGGTCCAGCTCCTGCAACACCCGCTTGCCCAGCGCCTGCTCCACGCTGGCCGGCATGGCAATGGCGACCATGTCTGCCAGCAGGGGCAAGGCGAAACGCCACAGGAGGAAGAGCAGCAATGCCATGCCGGCTGCGGCCAGCAGCGTGGCGCGCCAGCTTTGCTGCATGCGCGCCACCAGCGTGCCGCGGTGCCCGGTGCTGTCGAGCACGCGGGCAAATGCGTCCCTGTCTTCTATTTCAAGATACGCGCCATCGGGAAAGGTGACGATGCGTGCGCCATGCCGGCTTGCCTCGGAGACGCGCAACGCCGCCAGCGGGGACTGGCGTTCGACCTCGCCGCAAATGCGCGCAATGCCATCCTCGACCGTCAGCGTAACCAGGTGCCGGCGCGAGGTCACGCCGTCGAAGTAGGCGGCTGCCAGCGGCTGCGCATTCATTGCCTGCATGTGCTGCACACTCAGAGCGCCAGGTCGAGGTCGAGCAGGTCGGCGGCGCCTTCGCCGAGGGCGCCGGCCTGTGCCTGGACGTCGGCGACAAAGTCGTCCAGGCTGCCGTCGACCAGCATGGCCATGGCTTCTATCCGGTATTTCATCATGCGTATCTTCGCGAACGGGGTAAAAAGGCCCAGCGTGACAATGATGGCGACCAGGTTGGTCAGTGCAATGAACAGCACGCGGGCCACCGATACCCGGCAGTCGAAGCGGTGCAGGCCGATGCCGGTATGGTTCCAGACCAGGTTCTGCACCATTGCCGAGAACAGCGGGACTGCCAGGAAGAACCACGCATACAGCGCTGCCACGAAAGCCAGCACGTTGGAAAGCGTAGCGGCTTCCATGCCGCGCTTCGTCACCATCGCCAGCACGCCGCTGAAAGCCAGGCCCAGCACGGCGACGCCGGCGGCTATCACCAGCAGCGCTTTCAGGTAAGTCAGGTAGAAGCTGCCGACGCCGGCATCGAAATCGAAGCGCGCCGCGCCGTAGCGGCTTTGCGTGTGCTGGTAACGCTTGATGCGCTGGTGCGCGAACGGCGCCAGCAGGAAGCCCGTGAACGAGGCCAGCGCCGGCCACAGCAGGTAAGCAATGTAGGCGCCCTGCAGGCTGCCTGAAAAACCGAAGCGTATGCCGCGATAGCTGGCGTTGAAAAGCCGGAACTGCAGGCTTTTCCAGATCAGCCACGGCAGGCCGCCCAGCGCCAGCACGAACAACGCCGCCGCCAGCAGCCGCGTCGACTCGGAAGCAAGCTGGTAGACCACCAGCAGGACCAGCGCGACGACGCGGCCCTTGAGGATGGCGGTCGGCTTGCCGTGGTAGTCGAAGCTGGCGCCGGCCAGCCGGGTATTGGCGTAGAAGTAGCGGGTGCGCCTGACCTTGGCCCACGCCGAATAAATGCCCAGGGTGACGATGGTCAGAAAGGTGTTGGTGATCCAGATGCGGAAGTACTCGCTGCCGCTGCCGGTGAAGCGCAGCGGTTCGACAATGGCGGATTGCAGGGCAGGCGAGGTGCGCTCGGTCGACATTATTTTCCTGGGAGGCGGGGCAAGTGCAGCAGAGTGCCTGCTCCCAGGAAATTGTCAATCCTTGTGAGTCGGTTTTTTGTCGGACATGCCCGGTTCAGGCGTTTTCGTCAGCGACCTTCAGGATCAGCTTGCCGAAATTGCGGCCTTCGAACAGCATCAGCAGCGTCTGCGGGAAGTTCTCGATGCCGTCGACGATGTCTTCGCGGGTCTTGAAATTGCCTTCCTTCATCCACTGCGCCATCTGCGCGGCGCCTTCGGGGTAGCGGTCGGCCCAGTCGAATACCACGATGCCCTCCATCCGCGCCCGGTTCACCAGCAGCGACAGGTAGTTGGCCGGTCCCTTGACAGGCGTCGTGTTGTTGTATTGCGAGATCGCGCCGCAGATGACGATGCGCGCCTTGCGGTTGATGCGGGTCAGCACCGCGTCGAGGATGTCGCCGCCGACATTGTCGAAATAGACATCGACGCCTTTCGGGCAATGCTGCTTCAGGCCGTCCTTGACCGAGCCGCCCTTGTAGTCGATGCAGGCGTCGAAGCCCAGCTCATTGACCACGAAGTCGCATTTGTCCTTGCCGCCGGCAATGCCGACCACGCGGCAACCGTGCTGTTTCGCGACCTGGCCGACGGTCTGGCCCACCGCACCGGCCGCGCCCGACACCACCACCGTCTCGCCGGCCTTGGGCTGGCCGACTTCGAGCAGGCCGAAGTAGGCGGTCATGCCGGGCATGCCGAGCGCATTCAGATACTTCGGCAGCGGCGCGGCTTTCGGGTCCACCTTGTAGAAGGCGGCAGCCTTGTCGTCGGCCGCGCCGATCCAGTATTCCTGCACGCCGGTGGCGCCGGAGACGACGTCGCCTGGCGCGAATTTCGGCGACTTCGAGGCGACCACGCGGCCGATGCCGCCAGCGCGCATGACTTCGCCGATGCCTACCGGCGGGATATAGGATTTGCCTTCGTTCATCCAGCCGCGCATCGCCGGGTCGAGCGACAGATAAAGCACCTTGACCAGGATTTCGCCGTCCGCCAGCTCGCGCACCGGTTCGGAAGTGCGCTGCCAGTCGCTGTCCTTGGGCAAGCCGACAGGGCGGGCGGCAAGGCGGAATTGCTGGTTGCTGAGGGTCGTTGTCATATTGGTCTCCTGGTTGATTTGTAAATAACGGGTCAGGCAATATACCGCAAATTGAAACGGTCGTGCTTTTTTGGGAATTTGTAAGAATACAGGAACTTTCCGTTCGATCACCAGACCAAGCGGGGTGCCTGCGCATGCGCAGGCCCGATAGTGTTACCCTGACGCTTCAGCGTTCCGGACTGTCCGCCAAGTGCCCCGGAACGGCTGTTTCCACGATAGTTAAAGCGCGCTCCCGACGTGTTCCGACGTGTCCTGATGTGTACTTAACCCAGCCCTTGTTATTTCCAGGAGATCCTATGCTTCGTTCCGAAACCCTTTTTGGCAAGCGCGAACCGAATTCCCCCACAGCTACCCCGAACTCGCCGCTCAACAGCGCAGCGCCCCAGCCCGGCGGTGTCAAGCCGGCCGGCTCCCCGGTCGGCATGGCCCCCGGCAGCGCAGGCGCCGCACCCCAGCCGGCTGCACCGGCGCCAGGCGCCAGCGAAGGCGGCAGCAAGCTGATCGTCGGCCCGAAGATCAAGCTGACCGGCGGCCAGATCACCGACTGCGACACGCTCGTCGTTGAAGGCACAGTGGAAGCCACGATGGAAGCGCGCGAAATCCAGATCGCCGAAAACGGTTCCTTCAGCGGCTCGGCCGAAATCGATGTCGCCCACGTGCGCGGCACGTTCGACGGCAACTTGACTGCGCGCCAGAAACTGGTCATCTACTCGACCGGCAAGGTCATCGGCACCGTGCGTTACGGCAAGATCGTGATCGAGGAAGGTGGCGAACTGGCTGGCGATACGCAAGTCGGTGCGGACGGTGGCCGTTCCGGCCTGTCGGTTGCCAAGGCGGCGGTCTAAGCCGGCAACACGCAGTCGTTCATTGCGCCGGCGTCCCGCGAGGGACGCCGGCGTTTTTGCGTGGCCGGTTTCGTTTCGGAAAACGTGGCGCATGCGACAATAACGGCCTCGCCGAATTACGAACCGACCAGAACAAGACATGACGCACCCGGAATACATCCTGACCCTTTCCTGCCTGGACCAGCGCGGCATCGTGCATCGCGTATCGGGCTTCCTGGCCGACCATGGCTGCAACATCATCGATTCCGCGCAGTTCGGCGACGCCCAGTCGAAACTGTTTTTCATGCGCGTGCATTTTTCGCTGGAAGACGCCGGCGTCAGCGACGCGCAGTTGCGCGGCGATTTTGCGCTGCTGGGCGACACCATGCAGATGAACTGGCAACTGCACGATGCGCACAAGAAGCCGCGCATGCTGATCATGGTGTCCAAGATAGGCCACTGCCTGAACGACCTGCTGTTTCGCTACAAGAGCGGCCTGCTGCCGGTCGAGATCCCGGCCATCGTCTCCAACCATACCGATTTCTACCAGCTCTCGGCCAGCTACAACATCCCGTTCCATCACCTGCCACTCGCGCCTGGCGCCTCGGCGGCGGCGAAGCGGGCGCAGGAAGACAAGGTGCTCGACATCGTCCGCGACTGTGACATCGACCTGGTCGTGCTGGCGCGCTACATGCAGATCCTGTCGCCCGAGATGTGCACAGCCCTGAATGGCCGCGCAATCAACATCCACCATTCCTTCCTGCCCAGCTTCAAGGGCGCCAAGCCCTACTACCAGGCGCATGACCGCGGGGTCAAGCTGATCGGGGCGACCGCCCATTTCGTCACCAGCGACCTTGACGAGGGCCCGATCATCGAGCAGGACGTGGAACGTGTCGACCATGCGATGGATCCGGATACGCTGACCGCCATCGGTCGCGACGTTGAATGCGTGGTGCTGGCGCGCGCGGTGAAATGGTTCGTGGAGCAGCGTATCTTGCAGAACGGGCATAAGACGGTGGTGTTCCGGTAGCAGGCCGGCGTCGGCGCGGCCGCCAGGGCAGTTTCGTGCTGGCTTGCCCAAGCTGGCCTGTAAGCCATGTTGCTTGTTGCGCGCAGCGACAGTTGCCGTTGCAGTTGCCCGCGCAGCGACAGTTGCAGTTGCTTTTGACTCTGCCTTTGACGCGGTTTTTGACGTGGATCCCCGTTAGACGGCGACGCGTCGCCA
>CAUQYP010000299.1:0-5455 GCA_963522035.1 uncultured Noviherbaspirillum sp.
TTTATCCGATTTCGGCACCAGCGACGTGTCGCCATCGACGGGGGCCCACGTCAAACGCAACGGCAACGGCAACGGCAACGGTCGCTGCGCGGAACGTCAAAGGCAACTGTCGCTGCGCGCAGCGTCAGACCTATTACTCCTGCCGCACGCAGTCCACGAAGTAGCCGCGCTTGCCATCGACTTCCCGCGTCACCAGCCCATGCACATCGGTCTCGAAGCCCGGGAAGCGCTCGTTGAAGTCGCGCGCGAACTTCAGGTAGTCGACGATGGTGCGGTTGAAGCGCTCGCCCGGAATCAGCAACGGAATGCCCGGCGGGTAGGGCGTCAGCAGGATGGACGTGACCCGGCCTTCGAGTTCGTCGATGGGCACCCGGTCGATCTCGCGGTGGGCCATGCGGGCAAAGGCGTCGGACGGCTTCATCGCCGGCAGCATGTCCGACAGGTACATCTCGGTCGTCAGCCGCGCCACGTCGTAGAGCTTGTAGAAGCCGTGGATCTGCTGGCACAGGTCGCGCAGGCCGACCCGCTCGTAGCGCGGGTTGGCCGCGGCGAACTCTGGCAGGATGCGCCACATCGGCTGGTTCTTGTCGTAGTCGTCCTTGAACTGCTGCAGCGCGGTCAGCAGCGTGTTCCAGCGGCCCTTGGTAATGCCGATGGTGAACATGATGAAGAAGGAATACAAGCCGGCCTTCTCGACGATGACGCCATGCTCGGCCAGGTACTTGGTGACGATGGACGCCGGGATGCCGGTGTCGCCGAACTGGCCGTCCAGCGACAGGCCGGGCGTGACGATGGTGGCCTTGATCGGGTCCAGCATGTTGAAGCCGGGGGCGAGGTTGCCGAAACCGTGCCAGTCGTCCTCGGCGCGGATCATCCAGTCTTCGCGCGAGCCGATGCCGTCTTCCGCGAAGTGGTCCGGGCCCCAGACCTGGAACCACCAGTCCTGGCCCCATTCCTGGTCGATCTTGCGCATCGCGCGGCGGAAGTCCAGTGCCTCCAGGATGCTTTCCTCGACCAGCGCGGTGCCGCCCGGCGGCTCCATCATTGCGGCCGCCACGTCGCAGGACGCGATGATCGCGTATTGCGGCGAGGTCGACGTATGCATCAGGTAGGCTTCGTTGAATGCGTCCTGGTCCAGCTTCACCGTCTCGGACTCGCGCACCAAAATTTGCGACGCCTGCGACAGCCCGGCCAGCAGCTTGTGGGTGGACTGGGTCGAGAAGATCATCGACTCCTTCGCACGCGGCCGGTCCTTGCCGATCGCATGCATGTCCTTGTAGAAGTCATGGAAGGTCGCATGCGGCAGCCATGCCTCGTCGAAGTGCAGCGTGTCGATTTCGCCGTCCAGCATGCTCTTCAGCGTCTCGACGTTGTACAGGACGCCGTCGTAGGTCGACTGCGTGATGGTCAGGATGCGCGGCTTCTTGTTGACCGCCTCGCGCGCGAACGGGTTCGCTTCCACCTTCTTCATGATGTTTTCCATCTTGAATTCTTCCAGCGGAATCGGGCCGATGATGCCGAGGTGGTTCCGGGTCGGCATCAGGAACACGGGAATGGCGCCGGTCATGATGATGGAATGCAGGATGGACTTGTGGCAGTTGCGGTCCACCACCACGATGTCGCCCGGCGCCACCGTGGAGTGCCAGACCATCTTGTTCGAGGTCGACGTGCCGTTGGTAACGAAATAGCAATGGTCCGCATTGAAAATGCGTGCGGCATTGCGTTCCGATGCCGCGACCGGGCCGGTATGGTCCAGCAACTGGCCCAGCTCCTCGACGGCATTGCAGACGTCGGCGCGCAGCATGTTCTCGCCAAAGAACTGGTGGAACATCTGGCCGATAGGCGACTTCAGGAAAGCCACACCGCCCGAATGCCCAGGGCAGTGCCAGGAGTAGGAACCGTCCTGCGCATAGTGGACCAGTGCGCGGAAGAAGGGCGGCGACAAGCCGTCGAGATAGGATTTCGCTTCGCGGATGATGTGGCGCGCAACGAACTCCGGGGTGTCCTCGAACATGTGGATGAAGCCATGGAGTTCGCGCAGGATGTCGTTCGGTATATGACGCGACGTGCGGGTCTCGCCATACAAATAGATCGGGATATCGGCATTCTTGTAGCGGATTTCCTCGACGAAGGCGCGCAGCGACTTCAGCGCCGTGTCGGTTTCCTCGGTCGAGCCGGCGCCGAACTCCTCGTCGTCGATGGACAGGATGAAGGCCGATGCGCGCGACTGCTGCTGCGCGAACTGCGACAGGTCGCCGTAGCTGGTCACGCCGAGGACTTCCATGCCTTCCTTTTCCATGGCGTCGGCCAGCGCGCGTATGCCCAGGCCGGAGGTGTTCTCGGAACGGAAGTCTTCGTCGATGATGACGATGGGGAAGCGGAATTTCATGAATTCTCCAAGTGGGTGGAATGCGGCAGATGCGCGCAGGTCCACGCCATGAATACGAATGATGCGAAAAAGGCGAAAGCCGGATTTTCGCAGATATGGGGAAGATCCGGGATAAATGCAGGCCGCACGACTTGCGATTTATCGCACGCGGTCGTAGGTAACGATCGCGAAGTCCAGCCCGCTGGCGTCAGAATGGAAGGACTCACGGCCGGTTTCGCGCCAGGATGCCTGGTCGACTTGCGGAAAGAAGGTGTCGCATTCGAATTCGGCGTCGATCTCGGTGACGATCATGCGCCCGGCCAGCGCGATGGTTTGCTCGAAGAGTTCAGCGCCGCCGATGATGAAGGCTTCCTGTTCGTGGCGGGCGAGGGCGCATGCCAGTTCCGGCGTCGCCGCTACCTGCGTGCCCTCATGGCGCCAGTCCGGGTTGCGCGTGACCACGATACTGCGGCGGCCCGGCAGTGGCCGGCCAATGGAGTCGAACGTCTTGCGGCCCATGATGATGGCGTGCCCGGTGGTGGTGCGCTTGAAATGGGCGAGATCCTCGGGCAATTTCCAGGGCAGCTGGTTTGCAATGCCGATGCCGCGCTTGCGGTCCATCGCGACGATCAGGGAAATGCGGGCTTGGGACATGATGGCGGCGGCGCAGGTCGAAAATGCCGCCATGGTAAACCAATCGCTGATTTACTTAAGAAACAATTGTCGATTATGGAACTTTCGGGAAATACTTTGATCGACTCAGGTACCCGAACTTGTATATAAATCAAAAGAACTAGCGCTGAAAATGCAGCGCGCCGGCAGCGACGCGCCACTCACCCGCGACTATGGACTCACTCCTCAATACGCCGGCCGAGCCGGCCCTTCGTCAAATCGTACTCCTGGTCGATGCCGGGGCGGGTGCGCAATCCCGCCTCGCCGGATTTCTGCAAGACCACGACGTATGCCTGCTTCATGCGGACACCAGCGAGCAGGCGCTGGAAATCCTGTTGGACCAAGATGTCGCGCTCGTTCTGGCGGATGCCGGGCTGCCAGGCATGGACGGTTACGAATTGACGCGATGGATGCACGACAATTCACGCACCCGGCACATCCCGGTCATTCTCCTGAGCAGCGGCATCTGGGACGACGCGTCGATCGCACGGGCTTACGAAGCCGGCGCCATCGACTATCTTGGCAAGCCGGTTGCCGAACCGGTCCTTTCCAGCAAGGTTGCGGTGCTGCTCGAACTCGACGGCAACCGGCGACGGCTGCGCCAGGCGATCAGCCATATAGACAATACCAAGGCGTATTACGAATCCATGCTCAATGCCGC
Source organism: uncultured Noviherbaspirillum sp. (assembly GCA_963522035.1). Classification (GTDB taxonomy): domain Bacteria; phylum Pseudomonadota; class Gammaproteobacteria; order Burkholderiales; family Burkholderiaceae_D; genus Noviherbaspirillum_A. Next base: position 3,702 of record CAUQYP010000299.1, read on the forward strand.
CGGCGAAGGCGTCATCGGGCTCGACCGGGACGGCCGCATCAGGTTCGCCAACCCGGCGGCGCGCCTGATGCTGAAGGTGGAAAAAGCGCAACTCGACGACGCCGACTTCCGGCTGTTCTACCTGTTTCCCGAAGGCGCCGGGCCGTGCTGGGAGGACACGCCGTTCTTCCATTGCCTTCGACAGGGCACGGAAAACCGCATGGAGGAAACATTCTTCGTGCGGCAAGATCGCACACACTTCCCGGTGTCGCTGATCGTCTCGCCGCTGGCCGGCCATGGCGATGGCCTGGTCATCGTGTTCCAGGACATCTCGCAGCGCAAGGCGCTGGAAGAGCAACTGCAGCGGCAGTCGGTGACCGACCATCTGACAGGCTTGAATAACCGCAGCGGTTTCAAGGCGGCATTTCGCCTGGCGCTCGAACGGGCGCGACGGGTCCGCAAGAGCGTTGCACTGATGTTCATCGACCTCGATCATTTCAAGCGCATTAACGACACGCTGGGCCATGCGGTGGGCGATTTCCTGCTGACCGCGGTCTCGAGCCGCTTGCGGGAATGCGTACGTTCGTACGATATCGTGTCGCGCATAGGCGGCGACGAATTCTCGGTAGTGCTCGACGAACTCGACGACGCGGCCAGCGCCGCCCACATCGCCGGCAAGATCCTGACCGCTCTGCGCCATCCGTTCCGGCTCGAGGACGGCATGCAGGTCACCATCAGCGCCAGCATCGGCATCGCCAGTTTTCCGGAGTGCAGCGACGACGTCGACATGCTGATGCAGGCGGCCGGGGTCGCGATGTACCAGGCCAAGAGCGACGGCCGCAATCTCTATCATTTCTATATGCCCGAAATGAATGCGAAGGCGCGGCACCGGCTGATGCTGGAGCAGGCCCTGCGGGTCGCGGTGGAGGACGACAGCTTTTTCCTGCATTACCAGCCGCAGGTCGACATTGGCAGCGGCCGGGTCGTGGGCTACGAGGCGCTGCTGCGCTGGGACCACGAACGCATCGGGCGGATTGCGCCCAGCACTTTCGTGCCGATGCTGGAAGAAACCGGGCTGATCATCCCGATGGGGCAGTGGGTATTTTCCACCGGTTGCCGCCAGCGCCACGCCTGGGAAGGCATGCTGCCAGAGCAATGCTCGCTGTCGGTCAACCTGTCGCCGCGCCAGTTCGCCGACAAGAACCTGGTGCCGCAGATCAAGCGTGTGCTGGAGGCCAACCAGCTGCCGCCCTACCAGCTCGAGATCGAGCTGACCGAGAGCATGCTGATGTCCAATACCGAACATACCCGCAGCCTGCTTCGTTCGTTGAAGGACCTGGGTCTGAAGCTGTCGGTGGATGACTTCGGGACCGGTTATTCCTCGCTGGCCTACCTGAAGCAGTTCGCGCTGGATGCGCTGAAGATCGACAAGCAGTTCATCGACCATTTGACGACGTCCACGAAGGACAAGGCGATTGCCCGTTCCATCATCCAGCTCGGGCACAACCTGGGCATGCAGGTGATTGCCGAAGGGGTGGAGACTGCCGACCAGGTCGAGACGCTGCAGCAACTCGGGTGCGATGTGGTGCAGGGGTTTTATTTCGGGCGGCCGGTGCCGGCAGGGGAAGTGGGGAGCATGCCGCATGCGATGGCAATGGGGGAGGGGTGCCGTTGACGTTGCCGTCCCGCGCAGCGACAGTTGCCGTTCCGCGCAGCGACAGTTGCGGTTGCGGTTGCGGTTGCGGTTGCCGTTGCCGTTGCCGTTGCCGTTGCCG
>CAUQYP010000300.1:0-5445 GCA_963522035.1 uncultured Noviherbaspirillum sp.
AACGGGGATCCACGTCAAAAACCGCGTCAAAGGCAACGGCAACGGCAACGGCAACCGCAACCACAACTGCAACTGTCGCTGCGCGCAACAAGCAATATCGCTTACAGGCCAGCTGGGCAAGTCAGCATGAAATTGCTCTAGCGGTAATGCCACGCTACCCGCCAAATCTCAGGCGCGCCGCCAGAATGCCCACCTGGACAGGAAACGCTCGCTCGCACCGCGCGCATCGGCCAGCGCCTGCGCCGGCATCAGTTTCAGCAGCGCCGGGATGCCGAACGCCAGCAAGGTAGCGTCATCCAGCCATCCCAGCACCGGCAGCGCGTCCGGCACCAGGTCGATCGGGCTGACCAGGTAGACTGCCAGCAGGCCGGCGGCCAGCTTGACTGCCAGCGGCGTGGCAGGGTTGCGGCAGGCGAACCAGAGTATGGTGACTTCGCGGCCAGCAAGCCTGGCAAGGCGGCGCAAACGACTGAACATGGTCGGTACTCCTGTAATTCTCACCCGCTGCCGGTCGGCCGCGTTCACCTTATCTGGGGCCATCCACGGAATTTAAAGGGCTAGCTGCGCCAGATTGATACGGCTACCGAACATCAGGGCGAATAAAATCAGCGGATGGCATAATTCCAGCATCTAACAAGGAGACCACATGGAGTATGCAATTGCCCCCCAGGCGCCTGTCGCCGTGCCCGTTGCCGGAACCAGCCAGTTTTTCCCGGTGCGCCGCATCTATTGCGTCGGACGTAATTACGTTGAACATGCGAAGGAAATGGGACACAGCGGGCGCGAGGCGCCGTTCTTTTTCATGAAGCCTGCCGATGCGCTGCTGGTCGTGCCGGCCGGCGCCACGGGCGAAATGGCTTACCCTGGCATGACGTCCGACCTGCACCATGAAATCGAACTGGTCGTCGCCATCGGCAAGGGCGGGCGCGATATTGCCGCGGCCGATGCCGGCGCGCATATCTGGGGCTATGCGGTCGGCCTGGACATGACCCGGCGCGACCTCCAGGGCGAGTCCAAGAAGCTCGGCCGTCCGTGGGACACGGGCAAGGGTTTCGACCAGTCGGCGCCGATTGCGCCCTTGCATCCGGTGGCGCAGACGGGGCTGATGGAAAAAGGGAATATCCGCCTCGACGTCAATGGCGCACCCCGGCAGAACAGCGACATCGGCAAGCTGATCTGGAATGTTGCCGAGACCATCGAGCACTTGTCCCGCTATTTCGAACTGCAGCCGGGCGACCTGATTTTTACCGGAACGCCCGAGGGCGTCGCCGCGGTGCAGAAGGGCGATCTTCTCGAAGGCGCGGTCGAGGGACTGACCGACTTGCGGGTGAAAGTCGTCTGATGAGCCTGAAACTCTATACCTACTTCCGCAGTTCGGCCGCTTACCGCGTGCGTATTGCGCTGAACCTGAAGGGGCTGGACGTCGACATGGCGCCCATCCACCTGCTCAGGCAGGGCGGCGAGCAGCTGGGGGAAGCCTACCGCAGCATCAATCCCGAAGCCCTGGTGCCGGCACTGGTCGACGAGAGTGGCGAGGAGGGCGCACAGGTGCTGACGCAGTCGCTGGCGATCATCGAGTACCTGGATGAAATGTACCCGGAACCGCCATTGCTGCCGTCGGCGCCGCTGGACCGCGCCTATGTGCGCGGTGTTGCTCTGGCCATCGCCTGCGACATCCATCCGCTCAATAACCTGCGGGTCCTGCGCTACCTGGTGCGGGAGCTGGGTGTCAGCGAAGACGCGAAAAACACCTGGTACCGGCACTGGTGCGAGAGCGGTCTGGCGGCCCTTGAAAAACGCATCGCCAGCGATGGCCGCGCCGGCAAGTTTTGCCTGGGCGATACGCCAACGCTGGCCGACTGTTGCCTGGTGCCGCAGCTTGCCAATGCGCGCCGGCTCAATGTCGACCTGTCGGGCATGCCGACACTGTTGCGCATCGAAGAAAATTGCGTGCAGCTCGACGCCTTTGTCCAGGCCGAGCCGGCCCGCCAGCCGGACGCCGAATAAGCGTCCAGCGTCTTACCCGCAACGTTAATAGCGGTAGACCCGTCCGTTATCCACGCGGACGCGATTGCCGATATTGAGGTCGCCGATCGATTCCTGGGTATAGGTCTGGTAGGCGCCGTTATCCAGGCGTACGCCGATCTGGTACGCGGAGGCCTGGGTCGTGCGCTTTTCTATCTGGTTGCCGGCGACTGCGCCGCCGATGACACCGGCTGCGGTAGCCAGGCCACGTCCGGTACCACCGCCGACCTGGTTGCCCAGCAGTCCGCCCACCAGGCCGCCGACGACGGTGCCGGCGCCGATGCCGCCGGGACCGCTCGGGGCATTGACCACCTGGATCGAGTCCACCACGCCGTAGCTGGCGTAGACGCCTTGCTGGCCGGCAGGAGCGGGATAGGGCGATGACGCCTGCGGATAGCCGGGTGCTGCGCATCCAGCAGCGAACGTGGATGCGGCGAGAAGTGCGGTAATGGCGATGCGATTTGTGTTCATGGAACCTCCTTATTTCGTTGACGTAGCCTAACTTCTTGCGCGCGTATGGTCTGTACGCCATCGAACAGAGTCCTATGGCGGTATGCGTCGCAGCCTTTGTGTTGAGCAAATAGTCACACTGTGACTTTTTGTGCCCGATAACCGTCACTACAGTGAACGTTTATCGACCGAACAATCTGTCTGTGCTTCACCGAAGCAATAAAGTTCGTTAAAGTGGGTATCGCCGCGTCAATCGAGCATCCTCCAGCCCGAACAGCACCACAGGACAATCATGATCACCGACTTCGAATGGCCCATCCCACCGCATTTCACTCTCGCTGCGGGCTCGTCGGGGCTTGAGTCGGCGGTGCTGGCGTTGACGGATGGACGGCGTGAAACTGGTGCCCTGGTCAGGCTGGACCCTGCCAACAGCCTGGTGGAATTCATGCCGCAAAAGGCGCCACTGACCCGGCAGTTCGGCTTCCAGGACTTCAAGAGCCTTCGGTTGACGCGGCCTATCGGCTTGAAGCGCCTCGAACTCGATCCGGAAGGCAAGCTGAACTCGGCCGATGTCAGCCTGCGCCAGCGCTGTGTCGTCAATTTCAAGGATGGCGACACCCTGATGTCCGAGACCATCGGTCACGTGGAGCACAAGTTCGGACTGTTCCTTTTCCTGTGCAGTTATGGCGACGACGTGTTGCGCTGGTTCATCCCGGCCAGCGCCATCGCCAGCTACCAGATCGGCGAGCAGCTTGGCCAGATGCTGGTGGACGAAAAACTCGCTACCCAGGCCGAGGTGGACCTTGGCCTGAAGAAACAGGAAGCGCTGCGCTCGCAAAAGCTCGGCGACTACCTGCAGAAGCAGCAAATCGTCACCCAGGCGCAAGTGGAAAAGGCGCTCCAGCACCAGAAGGAAATGCCCCATATCCGGCTGGGGGAAGCGTTGCTGCAGGAAAGCCTGATTACCGTCGCGCAACTCGAGGAAGCGCTGTCGCTGCAGTCGCACGACCGCAAGACGCACCTAGGCGAGATCCTGGTCGAGATGGATGTCGTCAATCGCGAGACCATACGCCGCGTGCTGGCGCAGAAACTGGGCATTCCGCTGGTCAGCCTGCGCAAGTTCGACTTCGACCTGAACCTGATCAAGTCGGTGCCGGCAGACCTGGTGCGCAAGCACCAGATCATGCCGCTCTACCGGACCGACACCCGGATGGTCGTTGCGCTGGAAAATCCGCTTGCCCTCGAAGGGCTGCAGGCGCTGAGTTTCTACATCAAGCTGAAAATCGACCCGGTCATGGCGTCGGTGGACGACCTGAGCATGTCGATCAAGAAGTTCTACGGCAGCCAGGGGAGCCGCGAGAGCATGGAAGACCTGGTGTTCGAACTCGGCGGCGCCGAGCAGGCTTCGTCGCCTGCCGCGCTCGGCCTGTCCGACGATGTGTCGGAGTCCGACAACACGCTGGTGCGCCTGGTCAACAAGATCATCATGGATGCCTACGAGGAAGGGGCGTCGGACATCCATATCGAAACGATGAAGGGCAACCGTCCGACCCGGGTACGCTTCCGCAAGGACGGCGCGATGTCGCATTACTCGGACGTGCCGGCAAACTTTCGCAATGCGCTGGTATCGCGGCTGAAGATCATGAGCCGGCTGGACATCTCCGAGAAGCGGCGTTCGCAGGACGGCAAGATGGACTTCGGCCAGTTTGGCCCGGCACGGTTCGAGCTCAGGGTGCTGACCATTCCGACCACCGAAGGCCTGGAAGACGTCGTCATGCGTATCCTTGCGGCGCCAAAGGCCGTGTCGATGGATACCCTGGGCCTGTCCGCCTACGCGATGGCGGGGCTGAAGAAATTTGCCGGGAGTCCGCACGGCCTGGTGTTCGTCTGCGGGCCGACCGGCTCGGGCAAGACCACTACGCTGCATTCCATCCTTTCCTACATCAATACGCCGGACCGCAAGATCTGGACAGTCGAGGACCCGGTGGAGATCACGCAGGACGGCCTGCGCCAGGTCCAGGTGCAGCCGCGCATAGACTGGACCTTCGCCGCCGTGCTGCGCAGCTTCCTGCGGGCCGACCCGGACGTCATCATGGTGGGCGAGACGCGCGACCAGGAAACGGCGCGCACGGTAATCGAGGCATCGCTGACCGGCCACCTGGTGTTCTCGACCATGCACACCAACAGCGCCGCCGAAAGTGTGGTGCGCCTGCTCGACCTCGGCCTCGATCCGTTCAACTTCGGCGACGCGCTGCTGGGCGTGGTGGGCCAGCGCCTGGCGCGCCGGCTGTGCGCTGCCTGCCGCATCGCGTATACCGCCGACGAAGAGGAACTGGCGAAACTGGCCTATGAATACTGCGTCGACACGCCGCTGAAGACCGACAACGTTCTTGCCGGATGGCGCAAGGTGCATGCCGGCCCGGATGGCGGCATCACCCTGCACAAGGCGCAGGGCTGCGAGGAATGCAATGGCAGCGGCTACAAGGGCCGCCTTGGGGTGCATGAGCTGCTGATCAATACGTCGGCGGTCAAGCGCAAGATCATGGCGCGCGCCAATGTCAGCGAAATCACCGAACAGGCGATGCTGGAAGGCATGGCGACGCTACGGCAGGACGGCATTGCCAAGGTCCTGCAGGGCCTGACGGATTGGGAACAGGTGCGGGCGATCTCGGTATAGGTTGGTTCGGCCTGGAGCATTTTCATGCTGGCCTGCTTTATACCAATCCCAAGTTATAAAGTGCCACGAATATTCGTAGGGTGTAATAACCGGAGGGCATTACACCATTGGTCGATCATCAACCGGCTCCAATGATCGACGATTGGTGTAATGCGCTTTGCTTATTACACCCTACGAATCTCTTCCGCGCAGCGACAGTTGCAGTTGCCGTTCCGCGCAGCGACAGTTGCAGTTGCTCTTGACGTTCCGCGTAGCGACAGTTGCCGTTGCCGTTGCCGTTGCCGTTGCCGTTG
>CAUQYP010000301.1:0-5421 GCA_963522035.1 uncultured Noviherbaspirillum sp.
ACGGCAACGGCAACTGTCGCTGCGCGGAACGTCAAGGGCAACTGTCGCTGCGCGGGGCTTAATGCAACTGCAACTGTCGCTGCGCAGCAGTGGCGCTGCTGCTATAAGCCGGCTGGGCAGCCAGCTTAAAAATCCGCTACCGACTCTGCGTGCGATGCGTGATAAGGCGATACAGATAGGCGACGACGATGACGCCGACGATGCCTTTCGACACCGGGTCGACATATTTCTCGACTGCTGCGTAGTTCGCTTCCAGCAGGTAGCCTGCTGCCGTCAGGAAGCCAGTCCAAAGCACCGAGCCCGCGATGGAAAATCCAAGGAAGGGCAGGAGAGGCATCTTGCAGATGCCTGCCGGGACAGAGATCAGCGTGCGAATCGCCGGCACGAGGCGCCCGAAGAAGATCGCCTTCCTGCCGTGCTTGTCGAACACCTTCAGTGCATGGTCGATCTCGTCCGCGGAAACCGTCAGCCAGCGCCCGTAGCGGTCGGCCAGGTGCTTCAGTCGCTCCAGGCCGTACCACTTGCCGGCGTAATAGTAGGGCAGCGTGCCGAGGACCGAGCCGGCCGTGCCGGCCAGCAGCACGCCGACCACGTTCAAGTCGCCGCGCGCGGCAGTGAAGCCGGCCAGCGGCATGATCAATTCGGAAGGAATCGGGGGAAATACATTTTCGAGGACCATCAGCAGGAATACGCCGAAGTAACCGCCCCGGGAAACAAAGTCGGTAATCATTTCCATCATGTTGTACGGCTCCATTCGTCCTAAAAAAATCAGTCCTCGCCACGCCTGGCCTTCATGGTCACCGCCGACAGCGCATTTGCGACGGGCAGACGGCGCGGGTTCCCGCTTGACTCGACACCTTGCGTTCAACCATCGCAGGTCGTTTTCAGCTGGCAACCATGGTTATGGACTGTGCCCGTGTATATCCGGTTCAATCCATGTTCTGGCGACCCATGCTACAGCTTTGAGGAAAAGCAATTCCGGACCTTCCAGAGTCCTGCATCGAACGGACCCGAGCGATTGACCTGGGGCGGTTCCCCTGAAGGACCAATTGCCACCGGTTGAAGCCGATTTATCGCGCCACGAGATAAATCATATTTCGGCTGCCCTATTTATCCATGCCGCCCCGTCCTATATCGTTCGGCCCATCCAATCTGAAACCATTTATCGGAGATGCCGAATGCAAGAAGCCATCGAGCGTGCAGCAGCCCAGCAGGCAGCGCAGCCGCAGCAGAAAAAGCGCCAGTCCATTTATGACCCGATCCAGGAAGGCCTGATCTACCCTGAGCGCCCGGTGTATGCGACCAACGCCGAGGAACGGCAGCACCGCAAGGAGCGCCTGGTCGCCGCCTGCCGCGCGTTCGCGCTGCACAACCTCGACTACGGCTTTGCCGGTCACCTGACCATCCGCGACCCGGAGTTTCCGGATTTGTACTGGACCAACCCGATGTGCGTGCATTTCTCGCAGGTGAAGGTGTCCAACCTGATCCTCGTCAACCATGCAGGCAAGGTAGTGGAAGGCAAGTACGCGGTCAACCGCGCTGGCTTCGTGCTGCATGCCGCAGTGCACGCGGAGAACCCGGACATCATCGCCATGTGCCACGCGCATACCGTGTACGGCACCGCGTTCGCCGCGCTCGGCCGCCCGCTTGAGCCGTTCACGCAGGACGCCTGCGCTTTCTATGAAGACCACGCGGTCATCACGGACGAAGCCGGCCAGGTTGCCGTCGAAGAAAAAGCCGGCGTGTCGGTGTGCTCGCACTTCAAGGGCGTCAAGGCGGTGATCCACCAGAACCACGGCCTGTTCACCTCCAGCCGCCACAGCATCGAAGCCGCGGCCTTCTGGTTCATGGCGCTCGAGCGCTGCTGCCAGCAGCAGCTGGCGATCGAAGCCACCGGCCACAAGCCGCACCTGGTGCCGGCCATCAGCGCGCGCTACAGCCGCGAGCACGTTGGCAGCGACTATATCGGCTGGCTGCATTTCCAGCCGATCTGGGAACAGCTGGTTGCAACGCAGCCGGACATGTTCGAATAAGCGGTCGGAACCGACCACGCGACGGCCAGACAATACTGACTTGTTCCGATGCGCCAAAAGCAGCCTGCAGGCTGCTTTTGGCGCATCCCCGCGTACGCAACACCGTGCGTACGCCAGCGGACAAGTCGCCGATCCGGCCGTCAACAAGAAAAGCGATCGTGCAAGCCAGCCGCCCTGGGGCCCCGGGAACACGCACCGGCATTGCATGCTTTGGAGACAGTATGGAAAAAATTGTAGAGTGGTATTTCCGCCTGCTTAAAGTCACGATGGTGTTCTGCCTCGTGATGATGGTGATCCTGGTATTCGGCAACGTCGTGCTGCGCTACGGCTTTAATTCCGGCATCACGGTGTCGGAAGAACTGTCGCGCATGTTCTTCGTCTACCTGACCTTCATCGGCGCCATCGTCGCCATGCGCGAGCACCTGCACCTCGGCGTCGACTCGCTCGTCAGCCGGCTGCCTGTGCTGGGCAAGAAAGCCTGCCTCGTCGTCAGCCAGGTCCTCATGCTGTATGCCTGCTGGCTGTTCGGCCAGGGCAGCTTGCAGCAGACCCTGATCAACCTGCACGTAGTCGCCCCCGTTTCCGGCATGTCCATGGGCATCTTCTACGGTGTGGGCATCCTCTTCAGCGTGTCGGCCGGCGGCATCATCCTGTACGACCTGTATCGCGTCCTCGCCGGCAAGATCAGCGATGAAGAGCTGGTCATGGTGAAGGAATCGGAGGAAGCGGCGGAGTTCGAAGCGCTGCAGAAGGAGCTGGACCGCGAACCCGGCCTGAGCTTGCCGGCCCACGCTGCCAAGGCGCACACGGGAGGCCGGGCATGACCGTCGCCATCTTCCTCGGCTCCCTGCTGGGCAGCATGGCGATCGGCATGCCCATCGCCTTCGCGCTGCTGCTGTGCGGCATGGCGCTGATGCTCCACCTCGACATGTTCGACGCGCAGATCATCGCGCAGAACGTGATCAACGGCGCCGACAGCTTCCCGCTGATGGCGGTGCCGTTCTTCCTGCTGGCCGGCGAGATCATGAACACCGGCGGCCTATCCCGGCGCATCGTCAACGTCGCGCTGTCGCTGGTCGGCCATGTCCGCGGCGGCCTCGGCTACGTCACCATCCTGGCCGGCTGCCTGCTGTCGGCGCTGTCCGGGTCGGCCGTTGCCGACGCTGCCGCGCTGGCGGCGTTGATGGTGCCCATGATGGTGCGTGCCGGCCATAACCGCGCGCATTCGGCCGGGCTGGTTTCTGCGGCCGGCTGTATCGGCCCGGTGATACCGCCTTCGATCGGCTTCATCATCTTCGGCGTGACCGGCGGCCTGTCCATCACCAAGCTGTTCCTCGCCGGCATCGTGCCCGGCCTGCTGCTGGGCGTCGGCCTGGCAGTGGCCTGGTGGTGGGTGGTTCGGAACGAATCCGCTGCGTCGATGAAGGAGCTGCCGCCACGCGCCAGCGCAAACGAGATCGGCCGCGCGCTGGTAGACGGGGTATGGGCGCTGTTCCTGCCTGTCATCATCATCGTCGGCCTCAAGATGGGCGTGTTCACGCCGACCGAAGCCGCCGTCGTCGCCGTGGTGTATTCGCTGGTCGTGGCGTGCTTCGTCTACCGGGAGCTGAAGTTCTCCGAGTTGTATGCGGTCTTCATGACGACTGCCAAGACCACCGGCGTGGTCATGTTCCTGATCGCCGCCGCGCTGGTGTCGGCCTGGCTCATCACGGTGGCGGACATGCCCGGAAAGATCGTCGAGATGGTCGAACCGCTGATGGACAGCCCGATCCTGCTGATGTTCGCCATCATGCTGCTGGTGGTCGCCATCGGGACGGCGATGGACATGATACCGACCATCCTTATCCTCACGCCGGTGCTGGTGCCGGTGGTAAAGCAGGCCGGCATCGACCCGGTCTACTTCGGCGTGCTGTTCATCATCAATTGCTCGATCGGCCTGATCACCCCGCCGGTGGGCACGGTGCTCAACGTCGTCGCCGGCGTGTCGAAGATCAGCATGGACGAACTGATGAAAGGGGTCTGGCCCTTCCTGCTTGCGCAGCTGATCGTGCTGTTCCTGCTGGTGCTGTTCCCCCCGCTGGTCATTGCGCCCATGAAGTTTTTCATGGGGTATTAGGAATTTTTGCGGCAGCGGCCGCAAGGATTGCAGTAACAACTTAAAAAACCATCCTTAAAGATTAATGGAGATCAAAATGAAAAAATCGCTGAAGAACCTGGTCATGGGCCTGATGGTCCCGGCATTCCTGCTGTCGTCGGAGGCCATGGCGCAGGAAATCAAGGAACGTACCCTGCGTTTTTCGCATGTGCAGCCGAAAGAAAGCCACATGGGCGTGGGCGTGCAGAAGTTTGCCGACCTGGTCGCCGCGAAGTCGGGCAAGAAGATCACGGTCAAGGTCTTCGCGGCCGGCACGCTGGGCGGCGACATCCAGACCGTCTCCGCGCTGCAGGGCGGCACCATCGACCTCACCACCATGCCGCCGGGCCTGCTGGTAGGCTTGAACAAGGAATTCGGCGTGTTCGACCTGCCCTTCCTGTTCAATGACTTCGCCGAAGCCGACGCCGTGCTGGACGGCCCGTTCGGCAAGAAGATGATCGAGCGCATGCCGCAGGGCCTGGTCGGCCTGGCTTACTGGGACCATGGTTTCCGCAACCTGTCCAACAGCAAGCGCCCGATCGCCAAAATGGAAGACATCAATGGCCTGAAGCTGCGCGCGCTGCAAGCGCCGATGGTGATCGACTCGTTCACGGCGCTGGGCGCGAATGCGGTGCCGCTGCCCTTCACCGAACTCTACACCGCCATGGAAACCCGCGCAGTCGATGGCCAGGACAACCCGATCGTCGCCTTCGAGACCAACAAGTTCTATGAAGTGCAGAAGCACCTGTCGACCACCCGCCACATCTATAACCCGCTGCTGGTCATGATGAGCAAGAAGAGCTGGGACAGCCTGTCGCCGGCCGAGCAGAAGATCGTGACCGACGCAGCGGTCGAGACCCGCGACTTCCAGCGCAAGATCTCGCGCGAGATGGAAACCAAGGCGATCGAGACGATGAAGAAGCACGGCACCACCCTGACCGAGATCAGCGCGGCCGAACGCGCCCGCATGCGGGAGAAGACCAAGCCGGTGGCTGACAAGTACACGGCCGAGATCGGCCCGGACCTGGTGAAAGCGCTCTATACGGAAATCGGCAAGGTTCGCAAGTAAGCGTCAGCGCCAAGCCTGGCGCCGGCCGGAACAGCCGGCAGTGCTCGGCTAGAGCAGTTTCCTGCTGACGTGCCCAAACCGGCCTGCATGCAACATTGCCCGCTCCGCGCAGCGACAGTTGCAGTTGCGTTTGCAGTTGCCCGCGCAGCGACAGTTGCAGTTGCAGTTGCAGTTGCAGTTGCAGT
>CAUQYP010000302.1:0-5408 GCA_963522035.1 uncultured Noviherbaspirillum sp.
ACGGCAACTGTCGCTGCGCGGGCAACGGCAACGGCAACTGTCGCTGCGCGGGCAACTGCAACTGTCGCTGCGCGCAACAAGCAATATTGCTTACAGGCTGGCTTGGGCAAGTCAGCGCGAGTTACACCAGCTCGCACACCACCTGGTCTCTGCCCCTTTCCTTTGCCTTGTAGAGCGCGGCATCCGCGCGCTGCATCAGGTCGTGGAAGCTGTCCGTCGGCCGCAGCTCGGCCACGCCCATGGACAGGGTGTAATCCCTTGGAGCGGCGGCATGGCTCGACAGTCCCAGGCAAGCCTGGTCCTGCGCCAGCCCGGCGCGCAGGCGCTCGGCCACGGCGATGGCGGCGTCGAGGCCGGTGTCCGGCATCAGGATGGCGAATTCCTCGCCGCCGATGCGGCCGAAGTAGTCGATGCTGCGCATCCTGCGCTCTACCGCCAGCACCATTTCCTTCAGGACTTCGTCCCCTTCGGCATGGCCGTAGGTGTCGTTGATGCGCTTGAAGTGGTCGACGTCCATCGTCAGCAATGCCAGCCCGCGCTGCGTGCGGCGCGCGCGCTCGATCTCGCGCGCCGCCACTTCCCAGAAGGCGCGGCGCGACCAGGCGCCGGTCAGGAAGTCGCGGTTGGCCGCATGTTCGTACTTCGCAATCATCTTGCTGTGGACGATCATCAGCGGCCCGAGCGTGAGCACCGGCATTACGAAGGTGCTGGCCGACAGCACGGTCAGGCTCCACGAAGACGGCTCGAGCAGCGACGCCGGGGCCGAGGGCAGGACGGCCTGGACCACGCCCCTGGCAGCTTGCCCAAAGGCGACCACGAAGGCCATCACGCCGGAAAACACATACGCGTACGGCGAGGTCCAGGTTGGCCGTGCGCGGAATATGGCCATGCCGATTGCCACGCAGGCGACTGCGTAGAAAACCGAGACGATCGCGGTGCGCATGACGAAGGACGGAAATACGTAGTGGAACACGGTGATGCCGGCCAGCGCGAATCCGACATTTGCATACGTCAGCCGCAGCGAGATACGTTGGCCGAAAAAGCGCCGGTAGCCGACAAGGACTGCGGCGACCGCGCCGAGGTAGGCGCCATTGGCTGCTTCATAGCTGAGCAGCGGGGGCAACTGGCGGCCGAACGCATACAAGGTGAACGCGACGATGCCCAGGCCGTTCGCGATACACCATTCCTTGACGCCCGGTGTGCCGGTCCGGCGTAGCGACAGAAGTACGAGCAGGAGGATAAAGCAGAGCACGGCGCCGGAGAGCATGATGAAAAGGGTGCTGAGCATGGAATTCTCGTCCGGCGGTGCAAGCTAAAAGTTGCGCTCAGGATACTATATAAATGCGCGACAAACTGAATTGGTACATTTTTGACATGCACCTATTTCGATTGGGTATTTTAAATATGCAACAGTCTCAGGTGCCGGGCGTGCAATCCATGCAGTCGTCCGGCATCGCCATCGCAGGACGCAAACGCTGCTCGAGGTCGCGCAGCGCGGTTCGGAGGCCTTCCTCGACGGTGGGATGGTAGAACGGGCTGGCGAGCATCTGCACAACGCTCTGGTGCTGCTGCAGCGCCCAGGCCAGCAGGTGCCCGATATGTTCCGCCGCTGGGCCGATCATCTCCGCGCCCAGGAAGCGGCCTGTGCCGACCTCGCCGTAGACGGCGAGCAGGCCGCGGTTCTGCGCCATCACGCGGCTGCGGCCCTGGTCGTTGAAGTTGACCGTGCCGGTTTCGAACCGGACGCCCTGCTCAACCAGCGCCGCATGGCCGACACCGACGATGGCAATCTGCGGGTCGGTAAAGACGATGCCCAGCGGCGCGCGCCGCGGATGCGGCTGCACATGCGGGTAGCGGCCTGCGTTGTCGCCTGCCAGGTAGCCTTCGTCCGTCGCCTCGTGCAGCAGAGGCGTGGCGCTGCCGGCGTCGCCCGCCATGAAGACCGGGCTGTCGCCGATGCGGCCGGTCTGGCGGTCCGCGCGCGGTATGCCGACCTCGTCCAGCCCCAGGCCGGCATGCTGCAGTTCCAGGTCATGCAGGTTGGCGCGGCGGCCGGCTGCCACCAGCATGTAGTCGACATGCTCGGTCTGTTCGACGCCGTGTTCGGTAAAGGTGACGAGCACGCCGTCGCCTTCGCGTTTTGCCTGCACCTGCGTCGTGTCCGGTGCGAACTGCATGCTTTCGGTGAAGATGGCGCGCGCTTCGCCGACCACTGCCGGGTCGGTCAGCGGCCCGATCCGGCCATTGCGGCCCAGCAGCCTGACCTTCACGCCCAGGCGTGACAGCGCCTGCGACAGTTCCAGCCCGATCACGCCGCCGCCGGTCACCGCCACCGAACGTGGCAGGTCCTGCCAGGAAAAAACATCGTCGTTGACGATGAGCCGGTCGCCGAGGCGGTCGCGCCAGCCGGGCGGCAGCACCGGGCTGGAACCGGTGGCAATGACGATGCGCTTCGCATGCACCTCGGTGTCGTCGTCGACCCGGAGCACGTTCGGCGCGATGAACCGTGCCCGTCCGCGCAGCTTGTGGCGGGCCGGCCAGCTTTCCACCGCGCCCACCACGAAGCCGACGAAGCGGTCGCGTTCGTCGCGCACCCGCTGCATGACGGCCTTGCCGTCGACCCGGACGCCATCGACCTTCACGCCGAACAGGCCGGCCTGGGAAACCGCGTGGGCAGCGTCCGCCGCCGCGATCAGCAGCTTGCTGGGCATGCAGCCGACGCGGGCGCAGGTCGTGCCATAGTCGCCGGATTCGATCACCAGCACGCTGTCGGTATGCGCGACAGCAGCGCGATAGGCCGTCATGCCGGCGCTGCCGGCGCCTATGATTGCTACATCGACATCAACACGTTTCATCGCTACTCCTTCAGTCATTTAGGGCCGGGACGGGCGGTTCGGCAGACGCACAGGGCCGGGGCCGGGCGCGTGGCAGCTGGACCGTACTATATATCGGCCGTCGCCTTGATCGTGCACAGGGTAGCGCACCGGCCTGCGCCTATGGTGTCGTGAAGGGCGGAAGCGGCAGTGAGCAAGGGGACGACCGGACGACAGTTCGACAGAAGGAGACGACCATGACGACGCAGGAAAACAAGCAACTTGCAATCAACGGCTACCAGATGTTCATGAAGGGAGACTTCCAGGGCGTGCTGGACATGTGCACCGACGACATCGAGTGGACCAGCGCGGATCTGCCCAACATTCCGTTCACGGGCGCATTCCACGGCAAGGCGGGCGTGATGGACTTTTTCCAGAAGCTCGGCGCAGCGATCGAGTTCCTGGACTACCAGCCGCAGACCTTCATCGCCGACGAGGACAAGGTCGCCGTAGCTGGCGTTTCGACGGCCAGGGTACGGGCGACCGGTGCGACCTTCGACGACACCTGGGTGCATATTTTCACCATGAAAAATGGGAAAACCGTGCGTTTCGAACAGTTTCACAACACCGCGGCCGCGGTGGCGGCCTTCATGCCGGTAGTAGCGTCCGCCGCCATGCAGCCGCAAGCGCCAGTGCATCACTGACGGTTGCTGTCCTCCTTGTTTTCACGCAGATGCCGGCCTTGGGCGGTTGCCGCCCGGGCCGGCTGCCGCTATGCTGCCCCATCTCACTGTCCAGGCACAATAAAGGAAGATCATGGAAGCAGGCCGGCCCGCGTCGTTACTCGATTATCCGTACACCTCCCAGCGCATGCCGCTGCTGGCCGCCAACGTGGTGAGCACCTCGCAGCCGCTGGCATCCGGCGCCGGCTTGCTGATGTTTGCCCGCGGCGGCAACGCGGTCGATGCCGCGCTCGCCACCGCAATGGCGCTGACGGTGGTCGAACCGTGCATGAACGGCATCGGCGGCGACGCTTTCGCGATTGTCTGGGATGGCAGCAAGCTGCATGGACTGAACGCGTCCGGCCGGGCGCCGGCAGCCTGGTCGCCCGAGCATTTCGCCGGGAAAAAGGACATGCCCTTGCGCGGCTGGGACTCGGTGACGGTGCCGGGCACGGTCTCGGCCTGGCGTGCGCTGTCCGACAAGTTCGGCAAGCTGCCCTTTGCCGACCTGTTCGAGCCGGCGCTGCGCCTGGCCCGCGACGGTTACCTGGTCTCGCCGACCGTGCACCGGCAATGGCAGGCGCAGGTGGCAGAGCTGCTGCCTTATCCCGGTTTCCGTGAAGCGTTTGCGCCGCAGGGGCGGGCGCCGCTGCCGGGCGAGCGCTTCATCTGCCCGGGCCAGGCGCGCACCCTGGAGCGGATCGCCGCCACCAAAGGCGAAGACTTCTATCATGGCGAACTGGCTGCGGCGATTGCCGCCCATGCCCGCAACACCGGCGGCGCCATTACCGAGGCCGACCTGGCCGCGCACCGTGCCGACTGGGTGGACCCGATCAGCATCCGCTACCGCGACCTCGAATTGTTCGAGATCGGCCCCAGCGGCCAGGGCATCGGCGCCCTGATGGCGCTGGGCATGCTGGAGCATTTCGACCTTGCTGCCAGCGGCCTGGACACCGCCGCCACCGTGCACCTGCAGGTCGAGGCGATGAAACTGGCCTTCGCCGACATGCAGGAATACGTGGCTGACCCTGACTTCATGCACGCAGTGCAAGCATCGCACCTGCTGGACGCGGACTACCTGCGCCGCCGCGCGAAGCTGATCGACCCGCAGCGGGCATCCGCCGCGCGCCCGGGTTCGCCGCATTCCGGCGGCACGGTCTACCTGACCGCCGCCGACGAGAACGGCATGATGATTTCCTTCATCCAGTCCAACTTCAAGGGGTTCGGCTCGGGGGTGGTGGTGCCGGATACCGGCATCGCGCTGCATAACCGCGGTTGGGGCTTTACTTTGGCGTCTGGCCACGCCAACCAGGTTGCGCCGGGCAAGCGGCCGTTCCACACCATCATCCCGGGGTTCCTGATGCGCGGCGGCGCGCCGCTGGCGAGCTTTGGCGTGATGGGCGGCTCGATGCAGGCGCAGGGCCACTTGCAGATGACGGCCCGGCTCGCCGACCACGGCCAGAACCCGCAGGCCGCGAGCGATGCGCCGCGCTGGCGCGTCATGGACGATAACGCCACCATTGCGGTGGAGTGGAATTTTCCGGCTGAGGCCGTCGAGGGGCTGATCGCGCGCGGGCACAAGGTGCAGGTTGCGCAGCGGTTCGATACCGAGTTTGGGTGCGCGCAGATGGCCATGCGGATAGAGGGGGGGTATGTTGCCGCGTCGGATCACCGGAAGGATGGGTATCCGGTGGGTATGTAGGGGTAGCCCTGCCCACAGGTAGATACGCGCCGCGGCATCGGCTGGCTCCGCGCAGCGACGGTTGCTCTTGACGTTCCGCGCAGCGACGGTTGCTCTTGACGTTCCGCGCAGCGACAGTTGCGGTTGCCGTTGCCGTTGCCGTTGCCGTTGCCGTTGCCGTTGCCGTTGCCG
>CAUQYP010000303.1:0-5406 GCA_963522035.1 uncultured Noviherbaspirillum sp.
TTTCATTTCTCTCCCGCTTCCGCCATACACCACTTTCGACTATAGCTCCGGCAACGGCAGCGGCAGCGGCAGCGGCAACGGCAACGGCAGCGGCAGCGGGAACGGCAACTGTTCCCAAAACGGCTCCAACGGGGAAAACAAGCCAGCCGATAACGCTTCCTTATTCCCGACTGCCTGCACGACTGCTGCGGCTCGTTTCATGTTCCTGATCTTGTCTGCGGCTTTTTTGCCAGCTCTTGCAGCATTCATCCGGTTTCCTGCCCGACGCGGGCGACTAAGTAGCATCCATGCTCAAAGCGGTTCCAGCGCGCCATGCATTGCGCAGCGGGATGTGCAGCCGCCCGATGCAACGTCGCGGGCCGCGTTGGCCGCCCTGGACCCGGCTATCGATGCAGGCAGCGCCTGTCACAGAGGCTTGCGTACCCTTGTTGTCGAGACGCAAAGCAAGCAGAAATAGCCGGAAACATATCGTGCGATGCTTGTCAAAAACTCCATGTTTCACGTTAATTAACCCGATCAAGGAACTGACGCCATGAACCTGAACCTGCCCTCATTCGCCGGCAAGGTCTCGCCGACCGCGACCAACATGATCCGCATGGATCACACCCACGTGATGGCAACTTTCCACCAGTACGAACTCGACAGCAGTCCGCGCACGCGGCAGGGCCTGGCCAACACGATTTGCCTGGCGCTCGAGATCCACGCCCAGCTCGAGGAGGAGATCTTCTATCCGGCAATGAAGGCGCTGGACAGCAGCAACCCGGCCATCCAGAAAGCGGTGCCCGAGCACAATGAAATGAAGCGCCTGATCGCCAGGTTGCGCAGCATGCAGCCAACCGAGGCTGGCTACGATGACACGCTGTTCGAACTGATGCGCGACGTGATGCACCACGTGGCGGACGAAGAGACCATCATCTTGCCGGAAGCCGAACGGCTGATGGCGGACCGCCTCGGCGACCTCGGCGCGCAAATGCTCAAGCGCAGGCTGGAACTGGCTGCGCCGCGCGGCGGCGAAATCGCCGGCAATATGCTCAAGGGCATGCCCAAGAGCACGATGATGCTGGCAGCAGGCGCGCTGATGGCCGGCACCTACCTGATGAAACGCAACGGCAACCACACGCGCGACCACGGCTGAGGCCGGTCGCCCGATTACCGAGCAAGGAGAACAGCATGGCATCGGACGGAGAACAGAAACGGCTAGAGGATGCCGCGGGTCCGCATGGGGCGCGTACGACCGAACTGGTGGGCGTCGACGACATCGGCCTGCCCTCCGGCATACAACCGGAGGACGTCAAGGACGTGGAACAGGGGAGCATGGACCCTTCCGCTGCGGGTGGCGCGACAGGAGCCGGCCGGCAAGACGGCAGCCGTCCTGGCGGCGGCGCGCCCAGCCCGGTCCGGGTCGACGGTGGACAGGACCTAAGCCCAGGTGATGAAGCCGCGCCCGGCACCGTGGGCAGCGGCGACGACGCCTGCCCGGTGTGCGCCGGCAGCGGCAAGAGTGCCAGCGGCGGCCCATGTCCGAACTGCCGCGGCACCGGCATCATCACGGAAGGCATCGGCGGCGGCTGACCGGCCCGACGCCGCTCGCCCGGGCTGCCATTGAACTTCGGCCCCGATTACCGCAGGCGATACCGCCTCGCGGGGTCGGGATTTTTTTTGGCTGGCGTATATTGCCTGGCCGGCAAGCACTGCAGTAGCCTGCCCTTTCCAGCCCGCTTTAATAACATTGCGAAGGAATTACATTGCAACGCAGGAAATTCTTGATCGGCAGCGCCGCGCTGACCAGCCTTGCTGCCCTCGGGCAAGCGCAGGCGCAAAAAAAAGAGGACAAGGCAAACAGCCCTGCTTCACCTAAAGCACCCGTCGCCCCGGCCCTGACGCCGGACGCACCAGAGACCTTTGAAGTCTGGGACTGGACCAACCCCGAAAAGCCGGTGCTTGAAGGGAAGATCAAGCTCGACAAGCGGATCGACGACTTCGTCTACCAGGACCCCGACATGGCGGCCGACAACGGCGCCATTGCCGTCTACCAGTCCACCCAGTCGGTCATGCTTGGCGATATAGAAATCGGCTTTACCATGCTGGCGGCGGATAAAAGCAACACGGAGTCGGGCCGCACGCCGCTGTACCAGGTGCTCGGCGCGTTCGCGCATCGCGGCACCTGGACCAGCTACCCGGCCAGCGACACCTTCGACCGGAAGCTGCACACCACCTTCCCCCAGCCGTTCAAGGTCGTGATGAAGAATGCCGCAGGCCGCGTGCTGCATACCTTCCAGATGCAGGACGGCCTGCCCATCAACGATCCTTCGCTGAACCAGTGGAAGTCCGAGTCGAGGCCGGTGCGCCCGAAGTTCTCCGTGTTCATGATGCTGCCATGGCAAAACACGCGGCCACGCGCGTCGGCGAAGAAAAACATGGTTTACCCGGGTTTAACCACGGAGGGCCTTCGCCCGTCCTGCTCCAAGGGACATTTCTCGGTCCTGTCGTGCGAACCGCTGCTGACCGGCGGCTACGGGCGCAACTCGATGAACGGCCTGGCCAATATCTATGGCGCGCCGCGCTGGCCGCGACCGTATGCGAACTACTCCCCTGAAATCAAGGACCCCTACCTGACCAACAACGAATTCAACCGGGGCGGCGGCTCCGCTTTTGGCGCGGCGTGGCTCGAAGGCTGGGACTACGAGCCGGGTTCCTATTCGACGCACAACTGGTACACCGGGCCGGGCGGGCCGCGCTTCGACCGCTGCGTGATGCCATCCGTGGTCGCACTGTGGGCGACCCAGCCGAACGGCAGGCGACTCCAGGAAAACGTGCCGCACCGCGACTGGCTCGACGGCTG
Source organism: uncultured Noviherbaspirillum sp. (assembly GCA_963522035.1). Taxonomy (GTDB): domain Bacteria; phylum Pseudomonadota; class Gammaproteobacteria; order Burkholderiales; family Burkholderiaceae_D; genus Noviherbaspirillum_A. The sequence continues at coordinate 2,843 of CAUQYP010000303.1, forward strand.
GGCCATGGCCTACTTCAACCACGGCAACCACTGGGTACGCGACGTGAAGAGCATGGCACTGATGGACAGCCGCGAGGTCATGTTCAAGCCATGGGATCTGACCGGCAACTACTATGGCGGCGGCAAGAACAGCCCACGCACCGTGCGGATCAACGGCGACCAGCGCGATGGCACGACGGAAGCGAATGCCGACCGCAACGGCAACCTGTGGGCCAATGGCTGGGCCAGGGACGGCCTGCATTCGTATTGCAACGCCGGCTGGATAGCGCTGCTGCTCAACAGCCCGATGCATGCGATCGGCAGCAGGTTCGATGTCGCTAACCAATTAATGATGTCGGGCGAGCCAACCCGCTCGATCCGCGATCAATACATGGTGCGCTCGCAGGCCTGGCGCTGGCTGCATTATGTGATGGCATGGAAGCTGGCATCGCGCCATCCGCTGGGGCTTGCGCGCGAGGATGTCGAAGGCAGCTTTGTCCAGCACCTGGAACAGACCTACAAGGAAATCTATGTGCCGCAGGTCATCGAAAAGAAGGATGACCCGTTCTTCAAGGGCTTGCGCAATGTCGGGCAGCCGATGATCAATAATGATTCGGACGGCAAAAGCTGGATCAGCCAGGGCGGCGGGCTGGGCTATTACATGGCCCACGTGCTGCAACTGATGAAACAAACCGGCATGTGGGCGGCGATGATGGCCCGCGGCGGCCATGTACGGGACGTGCTCCTGCTGCAGTTGCGCAACATGGACCAGTTCGCGCTGGGTCTGCACGCGGACACCAGCGCGGTCTGGTCCATGAGTATCGCGGTGCCAAAGGATGGCACCTTCCCCGACGACATGGCGCATTACCAGCGACTGTACGGCGAGAAGACCGCGGACATGTTCCTGGACGGCAAGGGTAATCCGGTCGGAGACCGGGATGTTGCGATCCACATCATTGCGCAGTATGTCTACATCCGGCGCGACTATTTCCCGGAGATACCCCACCCGAAGCTGGCAGCCGCCGTTGCAAAGCTCGATGCAAGGCTGGCATCCGTCAGCGCGCGCGTTGCAGCGGCGGGCGACCCGGACAAGAAGCGCGAGGCCGACCATGTATACCGCGTTCCCGGCCTTGCGCCTATCCGCCCGCCGGCCGTGCTGGGTCCGTCGGGCATGGCCGAAGCATCCAAAAAGTCCTGACGTTCAGTGCGCCAGGCCAAGGCATCAGAAGTCGTCGGGCTGCGGCCTGACGGCCTCCCCTTCGAAGCCTTCCAGCACCTCTTTGGCCCGCTGCCTGCGAGCCGGGTCGAGTTCGGTATCCGGCGTGATGCTGACGCTGGGCTTGACCTTTTCCTTGCTGTTCCCGTGGTCGTCGGTGGGGTCGTAATGCGGGGCCGCCGGACGGCCGCCTGGTTCGGTGTCTGCCATCAATTTCTCCTGTGATCCTGCCTATTTAGTTCGTGGCGCAAACCGGTAGATTTCGCCGTGCTTCAGGTAACTTACCCGGTTCTGCAATTCGGCAACCTTCACTGCCCGCTCGAAATCCGACAGCGGCGACTTGAACACCGTGTAGTCGTTGTAGTGGATAGGGATTGCATGCTGCGGCGCGACCAGCTGCATCATCCGCACCCCGTCCTCGCCGTCCATGGTGACCTTCATCACACCGAGTATGCGGGTCCCGCCCAGATGCAGCAGCGCCAAATCGACATCGGGATAACGGCGCGGTATCTCCCGCAGGTCGTCGTACATCAGGGTGTCGCCGGTTATGTACATCCGGTAGTCCGGCGCACTGCCGCCGCGGCTGAATTCCAGCATCGACCCCATCACTTCCGGCAGCAGCCCGGCCAGCACCGGTGGACCATGGCGACCGGGCATGGCGCTGATGCGCAGCGTGGTGTCGCCCTTGGTGACTTGCAGCGTGTCCCAGGTACGCAGCGCATGGCGCTGCGTAAAACCGAGCTGCTCCACGGCCAGCGCAGACTGTGGCGTGGTCACCACCGGTATGGTGCGCGGCAGTTTTTCCTGCACCAGCTGGTCGAAGTGGTCGCCGTGGAAATGGGAGAGGATGACCAGGTCCACCGGCGGCAGCGCCTCGATGCCGATCGCCGGTTCGGTCAATCGCTCGGACGTCAGGCCGTATCCCAGCGGCACATGGTCACCCTTGTGCAGGAAGTTCGGGTCGGTCAGGATCGTCATGCCGCCATAGCGGATAAGCACCGTGGCCGTGCCGATGAACATTACCGTGTTGTCGTCCGCCGCGGCAACGTTTGCCGATCCCGCCGCCAAGGCAAGCGTCTGGCCCGGTGTCGCGGCAGGCGTAGGGGCGATCGACGCACCCTGCGCCCAAGGCGAGGAAGCCGGCAAGCACGACATCAACGTGACGAGCATGGCCCCGAGGCAGCGGCCGACAACACGCATGGTTGACCTTTCAGCTAATGCAGCCGACTGGCCGAATCATCGGCCAGCCATGGCCAGATAATAAATTTCCCTCGCTCAACGAGACGCGCCGCCGGTCGTGCCACCAGTCGACGCGCCCGGCGTGCCCGAGCCCACGGCGCCGGTGCCGGCCGGGCTGCCGCCATTGCCC
>CAUQYP010000304.1:0-5383 GCA_963522035.1 uncultured Noviherbaspirillum sp.
TCCACGTCAAAGACAGCGTCAAAAGCAACTGCAACTGCAACTGCAACTGCAACGGCAACAGCAACTGTCGCTGCGCGGAGCAGGCAAAATCGCTTACAGGCCGGCTTGCGCAAGCCAGCACGAAACTGCGTTAACGCTCAGGCTACAGCGCGCAGGTCCGGAACCCAACGAAGATGTCGTTCCGCTCCGGCAGGTAAAAATTGCGATACCGCGGCGAGCGCAACCTGCTACGCGTAGCGAACGACGCGCCGCGCACCGACTGGTGGCTGTGGAACCATGGCGCAGAATACTCGCGGTAGGCATCGGCCTCGAAGCCGGGATACGGCTCGAACGGCGAGCAGGTCCATTCCCACAGGTCGCCCCAGTGCCATGCCGGGTGGCCCGCCATGGCCGCATATTCCCACTCGGCTTCAGTTGGCAGCCGCCGCTCGGCCCACATGCAATAGGCCTGGGCTTCGTACAGGCTGACATGGCGTACCGCCTCATGCTGCGCCAGGGACATGGTGCGGCCAAAGCGCACGCAACGCCAGTGCCGGCCGTCGCGCTCCCAGTCGCGCGGCGCCGAATGCTCCTGGCGCATCAGCCATTCCCGCCCCGCCCTGCTCCAGAACTGCGGCTTTTCATAACCGCCGTCGGCGACGAATTCGATGAACTGCTGGTTGGTGACCAGCGTTGAATCCATGGTGAACGACGGTACATAGGTTGGATGCGCCATCCGTTCATTGTCGAACACGAAGCCGGGCGCGCCGGCGCTTCCCATGTTCAGCGTGCCGCCCGGAAAACGGATCTCGCCTTCGGCCCATGGCCGCGGCGGACGCGCATCCAGTCCCTCCGGCAGCGGCACGCCCAAGGTCTGCAAGGTATAGAACAACGCTTCGCCGTGCATGTCCTCGTGCGCCAGCGCCAGCCGGTACGGGTAGAGCGACGCATCGTCGCCGGCGGCCCGGCCGAGCTTGTCGAGCACGCGGTCCAGCACTTCATGGCAATACGTCTTGATCTGGCCGGACGGCGGCAGGCCGAGGTTCCAGCGGGCGGCATGCGGCACGGTATTCGAGTCGAACCAGTCGTCGCCCTTGGTCAGCAGCGAATGCCCGTGCGCTGCATCGGGCGCGCTCGAGGCTGCCTCGCGCAGGATGTACCACTCGGCGAACCAGGCAAGATGCCCGAGCTCCCAGAGGGGCGGGTTGACGGTCGGCAGCGGCGGCACCCGGACCGGGTCGTCCAGGCCGACGGCGGCGAAGGCGGCAAACAATGCCAGCGTATAATCGCGGGCATTTTCCAGCGCACCTGCCAGCTCCCTCGGGGTGGCGGTTCTAAAAGAAAAAGTCATCAGGCTTCCACGGGCAAATCGATGTTAAACAAGCCGCGCATCCTTATCGTCAGTCCGGCGTCCAGCGCATCCAACAATGGGAACTGGCACACGGCGCAGCGCTGGGCCCGGTTCCTGGCCGCACGATACCATGTCGGCATTGCGACGGAGTGGGCCAGCGCAAGCCCGCCGCCGGATGCGCTCATTGCGCTGCATGCGCGCCGCTCGGCCGGTTCGATCGCGGCCTACGCCAACACCGGGCATCCGCTGGTCGTGGTATTGACGGGCACCGACCTCTACCGCGACATACGCGAGGATGACAGCGCCCGTCGCTCGCTACAGCTGGCGCACACGCTGGTGCTGCTGCAGGATGCCGGCCTGTCCGAACTACCGGAAGCGCTGCGCCGCAAGGCGTCGGTTATTTACCAGTCGGCGCCGGCGCTGCCGCCGCAGCTTGCCGACAATACCGTTTTCGATGTGCTGATGGTCGGCCACCTGCGCACCGAGAAAGACCCGCTCACTTTCATGCAGGCTGCCATGCAGGCGTCGGCGCCGGGCCTGCGCTTTACCCAGGTCGGCGGCGCGCTCGACGACAGCCTGGGACACGAGGCCGGCAAGACCGCGGCCCGCTGCGCCCACTACCGCTGGCTGGGCGCCATGGCGCATGACGCCACCCGCGCCCTGCTCGCGCAGAGCCGGCTGCTGGTGGTGCCGTCGGTGATGGAAGGCGGCGCCAACGTAATCGTCGAGGCGGTCACCTGCGGCGTGCCGGTGCTGGCCAGCGATATCTCGGGCAACCGCGGCATGCTGGGCAGCAACTACGCCGGCTATTTCCCGGTCGGCGACGCCGAGGCGCTGGCGCGCTTGGTCGAACGTGTCGCCACCCAGCCCGACTTTGACCGACTGCTGCGCGACCAGTGCGCAGAGCGACTGCCGCGCTTCGCGCCGGAATGCGAAGAGGCGGCAGTTCTGCGCTTGATGGATAATGCGCTCACCCAAAAAAGGACAAACCCATGAATGCACCAAACGACATCCCGCTGAAGCTGACCTCGTTTTCCCACGGCGGCGGCTGCGGCTGCAAGATCGCGCCTGGCGTGCTGGCCGAGATTCTCAAGAAGTCCAGCGGCTTCCCGGTGCCGCCGCAATTGCTGGTAGGCATCGAAACCGCCGACGACGCCGCGGTCTACAAGCTCAACGACGAACAGGCGCTGATCGCCACCACCGACTTTTTCATGCCCATCGTCGATGATCCGTACGACTTTGGCCGCATCGCCGCCACCAATGCCATCTCCGACGTGTATGCGATGGGCGGCACGCCCATCATGGCGCTGGCGCTGGTTGGCATGCCGATCGACAAGCTGCCGCTGGAAACCATCGGCAAGATCATCCAGGGCGGCGAGTCGATCTGCGCCGAAGCCGGCATACCGATCGCCGGCGGCCACACCATCGACTCGGTCGAGCCGATCTACGGGCTGGTGGTGCTGGGCCTGGTGCATCCGTCCCGCATCAAGCGCAATGCCGATGCCCGCGCCGGCGACAAGCTCATCCTGGGCAAGCCGCTGGGCGTGGGCGTGCTGTCCGCCGCATTGAAGAAAGGCGCGCTCGACGATGCCGGCTATGCGGCGATGATAGAAAACACGACCAAGCTCAACAAGCCGGGCAAGGCGCTGTCCGAACTGGACGGCGTGCATGCGCTGACCGATGTCACCGGCTTCGGCCTGCTCGGCCACCTGCTGGAGCTGGCGCGCGGCGCCGGGCTGAAGGCGCGGCTGGACATGGGCAGCGTTCCACTGCTGCCGGGCGTGCAGGCGCTGGCGGAGAGCGGTCACGTAACCGGCGCGTCCGGCCGCAACTGGGCCGGCTACGGGCATGAGGTCAGCCTGGGCAGCCAGATCACGCCGGTACAGCAGATGCTGCTGACCGACCCGCAGACCTCCGGCGGCCTGCTGGTCGCCTGTGCGCCAGATACGGTGGACGAGGTGCTGGCGCTATTTGCGCGCGAGGGCTTCGCCGATGCGGCGGTCATCGGCGACATGGTTGCGGGCCCGGCCGGCATCGACGTTGCCTAGCGTAGCGGGTTTCGTTTCCGTTCATTCCTGTTCACTCGAATCCTGAAACCATGTTCGCATCACGTTTCCCTCTCTGCACCGAAGCCGTCGCATGATGCCCATGACGATACGCTGCCTGATCGGCGTTGCCGGATTGGGCGCGTTCTGGGCCGCAGGCATGATCAGCGCCAACGAGTTCGCCAAGCTCGGGGTGTTGATGGCGCTTTTCATCTACGGCCTGGCCGGCAGCGTTGCCGCCTGGACCAGGTCGCCGGCCTGGCTCAGCCGCATCGCCAGGCTGGCCTGGCTGCTGTTCTTCGCCGATGCGGCGGTTCGCGGCTTCCTGCGCGCCTATTTCGGCATGCGTCCGGCACCCGGCATGGTGCTGCAGGCCGTACTCAACACCAACCCCGGCGAGTCCATGGAGTTTTTCAGCCAGCAGTGGCGCAACATCGGCCTCGGCGTGGCCAGCCTGGTGCTGTCAATGCTGGCGGCCCTGTGGCTGGAAAAGCAGTTCGAAAAGCGGCGGCGTCAACGCCCGCCAGCGCCAACGGCCAGTTCTCGCACCAGCCGTATCGGTGTCAGCATCATGCTGGTGCTGCTGGTGGCAGTGCATTTCAACAAGACCATGGCCAGAGAAAACCCGGTTTTGTTCTGGCCGCTGCGTTACCAGGCGCATATGCAGGAACTGCGCGAGGTGACGGCGCTGCGGCAGCAACTCCGCAATAACCGCAGCAAGACCGCCGACTGGGCCGTGCACTACAACGGCGAAGACCAGCGCACCGTGGTCTGGGTGATAGGCGAAAGCACCAACCGCAACAACCTGTCGCTGTACGGCTACCCCCGTCCGACCACGCCGCGCCTCGACGCGATGCGCAGCGAACTGACTGTGTTTCAGGATGCGATTTCGTCCGTGTCGGCAACCGTGGGTTCGCTGATGAACATGATGACGCCGGCCAGCCTGCAGGAGCCGGATGCATGGAGGGTCAAGCCGGACATACTGCAAATGGCGCGCGCGGCAGGCTACAAGACATTCTGGCTGTCGAACCAGGCTGCCAACGACGGCTGGGTGGGACTCGTCGCCGAACAGGCTGACGTGCTGCGCTATATAAACAAGGGCGAGGGACGCGGCGAAAACAACCTGGACGGCAGCTTGCTGCCTGAAGTGGACACGGCACTGGCCGACCCGTCGCCGAAAAAACTCATCGTCGTCCACCTGCTGGGCACGCATCCGACCTACGACATGCGCTATCCGAAGGACTATGCCCGCTTCAACGGCCTCGACGACAGCGTCGCAGCGACCATGAACGCGGCCGGGAGGTCATTCTGGATACGCTCGCAGCGCGACGAATATGACAATGCGGTCCTGTACGGCGATTTTGTGTTGTCGGAAATTATCCGGCGTACCGGCAAGGCGAACGCCGGCAAGCCGGCCGCACTGCTGTTCGCGTCCGACCATGGACAGGAAGTAGGCCATTTCCGCAACCATGCCGGCCAGTCGCCGGTGGAAAACAGCGGCTATGAAATCCCGCTGCTGCTATGGGAAAGCGCGACAGGCGCGATTGCGCCCAAAGGTCAAAGGGCTGCACTGGAAAGCCGGCCCTACCAGACCGACTACCTGGACAACACCATGCTGGCACTTCTAAAAATATCGAGCGCCTACTACCAGCCGGAACACGACCTGCTCAGCGCGCAGTTCCGGCCTGCGCCGCGCATGATCAGCGGCAAGCCTTACCAGCCTGCACGTTCTCCCTGCGCGAAGGCGCCCTGCCAGTAGTCCACTAAAGCAGTTTCGTGCCGACTTGCCTAAGCCGCCCTGTAAACGATATTGCCTGTTGCCCGCAGCGACAGTTGCCGTTGCCGTTGTCCGCACAGCGACCGTTGCCGTTGCCGTTGCCCGCGCAGCGACCGTTGCCGTTGCCGTTGCCGTTGCCGTTGCCGTTGTCCGCGCAGCGACCGTTGCCGTTGCCGTTGCCCGCGCAGCGACAGTTGCTTTTGCTTTTGCTTTTGCTTTTGACGCTGCCTT
>CAUQYP010000305.1:0-5358 GCA_963522035.1 uncultured Noviherbaspirillum sp.
GGCCGATGCGGGCCGCGGTGCGGCGGCGCAGGGCCTGCCACGGGTCGACCGGCGCCGGCAGCCCTTGCGTCATGCGCCGTCCCCCGCCAGCAGCGCATGCAGGCTGCCGAAACCGCCGGCCGTATCGAGCAGCTCGCCGCCGGCGCCGGTAATGCGCATCCGCGCCAGCCAGGCCTCGAACTCCGGCGCGCGCTTCAGGCCGAAGAGCCGCCGCAAGTACAGCGCATCGTGGAAGGACGTGCTCTGGTAGTTGAGCATGATGTCGTCGGCGCCTGGCACGCCCATGACGAAATTGACGCCGGCCGCGCCCAGCATGGTCAGCAGCACGTCCATGTCGTCCTGGTCGGCCTCGGCATGATTGGTGTAGCAGATGTCGCAGCCCATCGGCACGCCCAGCAGCTTGCCGCAGAAATGGTCTTCCAGGCCGGCGCGGACGATCTGCTTGCCGTTGTACAGGTATTCGGGGCCGATGAAGCCGACCACGGTATTGGTCAGCAGCGGCTTGAGCGAGCGCGCCACCGCATAGGCGCGCGCCTCGCAGGTCTGCTGGTCCATGCCGTGATGCGCGCCGGCCGACAGTGCGCTGCCCTGCCCGGTCTCCAGGTACATCACGTTGTCGCCGACCGTCCCGCGGCCCAGCGACAGCGCGGCGTCGCGCGCCTCGCGCAGCAGCGACAGCGTGACGCCGAAGCCGGCATTGGCGCGCTCGGTGCCGGCGACCGACTGGAACACCAGGTCCAGCGGCGCGCCCCGCTCGATGGCGCTGATCTGGGTCGTCACATGGGTCAGCACGCAAGACTGCATCGGGATGTCGAAGCGGCTGCGCACCTCGTCCAGCATGTGCCACAGCGGCAGCAGCGACTGCAGCGAGTCGCTCGCCGGGTTGATGCCCACTACCGCGTCGCCGGCGCCGTACAGCAGGCCGTCGAGCATGCTGGCGGCGATGCCCTGCAGGTCGTCGGTCGGATGGTTGGGTTGCAGCCGCACCGCCATGTGGCCGGGCAGCCCGATGGTGTTGCGAAAGCGGGTCACGACGCTGCACTTGCGGGCCGCCAGCACCAGGTCCTGGTTGCGCATGAGCTTGCTGACGGCCGCCGCCATCTCGGGCGTGATGCCGGGCGCGGCGGCGCCCAGCTGCGCGGCACCGGTGGCGTCGTCCAGCAGCCACTCGCGCAGGCCGCCGACGCTCAGGTGGGCAATCGGCGCGAAGGCCGCGGCGTCGTGGCTGTCCACGATCAGGCGCGTGACTTCGTCGTCCTCGTAGGGCACCAGCGCTTCGTTCAGGAAGGCAGCCAGCGGCAGGTCGGCCAGCGCCATGCGCGCGGCCATGCGTTCGACATCACTGGTCGCTGCCAGCCCGGCCAGGGTGTCGCCCGAGCGCGCCGGGCTGGCTTTCGCCAGCAGCGTCTTCAGGTCGTCGAAACCGTAGACCAGGGAACCGACCGTGCTGCGGTATGCCATGCGCTGCTCCGTGCCTGGCGGCGCCGGATGCGGCCGCACCAGGGTGTAGAGCGATGCGCCGGCGAATCGTTCCTTGCCGTCAGCCCTGCAGCGTCCAGGCAAACACCGCCAGCACGCCGCAGATGACGACCGCATTGGTCAGCGCGAAGCGCCAGTTGCGGCCGAAGCTGACTTCGGCCGGCCCGATGCCCGCATAGCGGCTTGCCGTCAGCGAGATGACCGAGAACGGCGTCATGTTGGCCGACAGCCCCCAGCCGGCGAGGATGGCGGCCATGTGCGTGATCGGCGGCAGGCCCAGCACCGGCGGCGGCAGGCTGGACGCCAGGAACACGGCCGACAGCACCGGGTGCACGCCGGCCAGCGATGTGGCGATGATGGCGGCGACCAGGAAGGACAGGCCCAGGAAAGGATGGCCGCTGAGCGCGGCGCCGATGGCGTTGATCCAGGAAAACGGAATGGCGTCGGCCAGCACGCTGCCGGCGCAGCCCGCGGCCATGAACAGTAGCGCCTCGCTTGCCAGCGCGCCGAAGTTTTCCATCGCGCGGGCGAGGCCGGCGACGCCGTCGGCCACGCGATGGCCCGGGCGACCGTTGGCGGCATTGAACAGGATCGACACAAAGGGCGCCACCAGCACGATGGCGGCCGAGATCACGATGTGCAGCAGCCAGCTTGCGGTCATGATCAGCCCCAGCAATGCCAGCAGCGAGATCATCAGCGGCAGCGAACTGCGCAGCAGCGCCGGGATAGGCGTCAGGCTGGCCGGCGCCGGCGCCGGCGGCAGGCGCGACAGCGCTGCGTAGTTCATCAGCGCGCCGACCACGATGGTCACCTGTCCCAGCGCCAGGCCGACCGGAAACACCTCGGTCCACCTGAGCGTCGGATACAGGGCCAGCAGGATGGCCATGTTGCCGAACACCGGGCTCCAGCAGCTTGCCGCCGCAAAGCCGCGTCCCACGGCCACCACGGTGGCGGTGCGGCTTTCGTTCTTGCCCTCGGTCGACGGCGCGGCCATGATGTACATCAGGTTGGCGCCGGCCAGGCCGAGTATTCCGGAAAAGAACTGGCTGGCCAGCGTGAAGGACAGGTAGCGCTGCGTGCCCTGCCGCTCGCGCAGGCCGGCGCCGATGAAGCCGATGCGGTGGCTCTGCATTGCGCAGCGTGCAATCAGCATCACGCTCGACGTGACCGAGATCAGCAGCGCTGCAATGAAGATGCCGCGCTCCAGCGCCGCCACCGGCGCGCGCGCGAAAGGCAGCGCCATGGCGGCGACGATGAACAGGATGAAGGACGTGGTGCGCAGGCGTGGATTGATCAGCGCATAGCCGGAAGCAATCAGGGCGAGCGCCGCCGCCCCCGCCACCATGAACAGCCAGGACGGCGCGCCGAACGCGCGTGCCAGCGTGACGGCGATCAGCACCACGACAGCGACTGTGCCGACGATGCGGCCAGCGCGTGGCGCCGGCGCAGGCGGCGGAGTCGGAGCGGTGGCAGCGGTGGCGTTGGCAGTAGCAGTAACAGCGGCGCCGGCGTCTTGATTCTGGTCTACACCGTCGGGAACGGCAGGAGGTGGCGGCATGATGCGGTGGAAGCACGAAAGCCAGAAGCATACTGCAAAGCGCCGCCGCGGACACGGGGTCCGGGGCGGCGCTGCTTGTCCAGTCGCTCCGGGGGCGTTCGAGCCACCTGGCTTCAGGGTGAGACGGGGTCGTCGGGGTCGGGGTCTGCGGGTTGCTGGTGGTCGATTTCCTCGCGGTCGATTTCACGCGGCCGCACCGGTTTCGCATCATGTTGCTGTGTATCGCGCTTGACCTCGTCGTCCGCCGGATGCGGCTGGTTTTCCTCCGCGGCAAAACGCGACTTTCGGCGCCGGTCGCCGAGGATGTTGCGCAAACCGGCAATGCTGATGTCGGTCAGTTCATGCATGCGTATCAGCAGCGCGGCGTCCACTTCACGCCGCAGCTCGCGCAGGTCGCTGATGACGGACTCGTCCACATCCAGCGCTTCGCACAGGGCAGCGTCATCGGGAAGATGCAACTCGTCCAGTATGGAATCGAGCAGGTGGTTGGAATCGTAACTGCCGAGCTCGGGCGCGTCGGCGCTGTCTCCGTAGCCCCGCCCGGCTGGCCAATATAGAGCCATCTTTTTTCTCCTTCAAGCTTGGGAATCCCTAACTTGGGGCAGGCGGGCGAAACACAAGCTGCGGTGCAGCATGAACGCTGGAAACAGGCTGCGGCTACCTGCGCCCGGCAGCGCGCGACGACAGAATGGCGTGCAGGATAATGGCGCCGAAGGTCGCTGTGCCGATGCCGCCGAGCGCGAACTGGCCGAGCTTGAGCGTAAAGTCGCCGGCGCCCAGCACCAGCGTCACCGCCGCCACGATGAGGTTGCGGTTATCCGAGAAGTCGACCCGGTTCTCGACCCAGATGCGGGCGCCGGCCACCGCGATCAGGCCGAACACGACGATGGACACGCCGCCCAGGACCGCGCCCGGTATGGTCTGGATGACCGCGCCGAACTTTGGCGAGAAGCCGAGCACGATGGCGATCAGCGCGGCCACCACGAACACCAGCGTCGAGTAGATGCGGGTCACCGCCATCACGCCGATGTTTTCCGCATAGGTGGTGAGGCCGGTGCCGCCGAGGCTGCCCGAGAGCATGGTGGCGACGCCGTCGCCGAGGAAGGCGCGGCCCATGTAGCGGTCGAGGTTCTTGCCGGTCATGGCGCTGACCGCCTTGATATGGCCCAGGTTTTCGGCCACCAGGATGATGGCCACCGGCGCCAGCAAGGCCATGGCGTCGGCCTTGAATACCGGCGCCACGAACTTCGGCACGCCGAACCACGCGGCATTGGCCACGATGGAAAAGTCGATCGGCTTGCCTAGGCCCGCGCCGTTGGTCAGCAGCGCGTACAGCACATAAGCCAGCAAAAGGCCGATGAGGATCAGCAGCCGCTGCATCATGCCGCGGCTGAACACCGCCACGGCGCCGACGCAGAGCACCGTGACCAGCGCCATCCAGGCGTCGAAGTTATTGCCCGTCACGCCCTTGACCGCGATCGGCGCCAGGTTCAGCCCGATCACCGCGACCACCGCGCCGGTCACCACCGGCGGCATCAGACGCTCGATCCAGCCGGTGCCGACGGCGCTGACCAGCAGCCCGATCAGTGCATACAGCGCGCCGCAGGCGATGATGCCGCCCAGCGCCACGCCGAGGTTGGTGTTGGGCCCCTGCCCGCTGTAGCCCGACACCAGGATCACCAGCCCGATGAAGGCGAAGCTCGACCCGAGGTAGCTGGGCACGCGGCCGCCGACGAAGACGAAGAACAGCAAGGTGCCGATGCCCGACATGAAGATGGCGAGGTTGGGGTCGAAGCCCATCAGCAGCGGCGCCAGCACGGTGGCGCCGAACATCGCGACCACGTGCTGCAGGCCCATGGCAATCGTTTGCGGCCAGGGCAGGCGCTCGTCCGTGCCTATCACCTGGCCCTGGGCAGCGTCGCTCCCCTGCCGCACACGCCATTGCGGGAAATATCCCATTCTTCTTCTCCGGAGGTGCCGCCGGGGCCAGCAGGCCAGGTCCGGCGGCGGGTTTAGTTGGTTTGTACGGCGGCAAGTTTATTGACTGGCGACCAAAACCACAATGACCGGGGAGCCGGTTTGGCGGGAAGATTTTGCTATGGGCGCAGATGGTGCGGAACATTCCTTGTTATGGAGCGGAATGGACCGGGCATGCATCCGGATGGCGCAGCAAAAACTGCTCTTATGCGCCTGGCCGGCGAGCTAGAAGCGATCTCGCTTGTTGCGCGCAGCGACAGTTGCCGTTGCAGTTGCCCGCGCAGCGACAGTTGCCGTTGCAGTTGCAGTTGCAGTTGCAGTTGCAGTTGCAGTTGCAGTTGCAG
>CAUQYP010000306.1:0-5301 GCA_963522035.1 uncultured Noviherbaspirillum sp.
GTCCCTGGCGACGCGTCGCCGTCTAACGGGGATCCACGTCAAGGGCAGCGTCAAAGGCAACAGCAGCGGTCGCTGCGCGGGCAACTGCAACTGCAACGGCAACTGTCGCTGCGCGGAGCGCGCAATATCGCTTATACCAATCCCAAGTCATGAGACGGCAAATTAAATCGATGACTACGTTCCGATCAGCGAGGTTCGTAGGGTGTAATAAGCAAAGCGCATTACACCAATCGTCGATCATTGGAGCCGGTTGATGATCGACCAATGGTGTAATGCCCTCCGGTTATTACACCCTACGAATTTTCGTGGCACGTTATCACTTGGGATTGGTATAACGCCATCCTCCCCAAATTTGATCCGAACCAACGATTCTTGATGTTTCCTCGGTGAATGCTGCTGAACTGACATGAAATATACTGTATATTTGTACAGTAATCAGCGCGGCCGTGCGTCTGCGCACCATGTCATCATCAGGAGACCATCATGTCCGGGTCAGTTTCACGCACCATGTCGGCTGCCGCGGTTACCGCGGCCATCGACAGGAATATTGCCCATACCGTCTGGCGGGCCAACCAGATGGGTTCCTACCAGGCCAACGTCACCCCTACCGGCTACCAGGCACTGGACCGGGAATTGCCCAATGGCGGCTGGCCCGCCTCTACGCTGATCGAACTGCTGCTGCAACAGCCCGGCATCGGCGAGATGCGGCTCCTGCAGCCTGCGCTGTGCGCGATCGGCCAGAAACGCCGCATCGTCATGGTCCAGCCGCCGCACCTGCCGCATGCGGCCGCCTGGGCCGGATGGGGCTTGCCGGCCGACCGCTTCGTCTGGATCAGGACGGCCCGCACCGCCGACGCGCTGTGGAGCGCCGAGCAGGTCCTGCGCAACGGCAGTTGCGGCGCCTTGCTGTTCTGGCAGCCGCAGGTGCGCAACGAAGCGCTGCGCCGGCTGCACCTCGCCGCGCAAGGCTCGACCACCGTGTTTTGGATGCTCAGGCCGCTGTCCGCCGGCGAACATGCATCGCCCGCGCCGCTGCGCCTGGCGCTGCGGCCGGCGCCGGCCGGCGTCAGCGTCGACATCGTCAAGCGCCGCGGCCCGCTGGCCGAACGCACGCTCACCCTCGCGCTGGCGCAGGACGCCGCGCTTCCATCAACCTTTCACCGTTTCCATCATGCGTCTATGGATAAGCATGCACCTGCCGCTGCTGCCGCTCGAAGTGTTCCGGCCGCACTGGTCTGAGCAGGCCGACAAGACGCCGCATGCGGTGATCGACCAGGGCCAGGTCCTGTCATTGTGCGAACTCGCACGCCAGGCCGGTATTCGCCAGGGCATGCGGCGCGGCGGCGTCACCGCGCTCGCGCCCGAGGCCAAACTGCACGAGCGCGACGCCGGACGTGAACGCGGCGCGCTCGACGGCGTTGCGCTGACGCTCCTGCAATACACCCCGGAAGTGGCGATGGTCGACGCCGCCAGCCTGGTGCTGGACGTCAGCGCCAGCCTGGCCGCGTTCGGCGGACGCCTGGCGCTGAGCCGCCGGGTGCGCAGCAGCGTGCGACAAATGGGTTATTCCGCCCGGCTCGGCATGGCGCCTACCGCCCAGGCCGCGTGGCTGCTGGCCAATGCCGCCGAACTGAAGCTGCGCCGCAGCCTGCGCCACGCCAGCATGGTGCGCCGGCTCGACCGGTTGTCCACGCTGCTGTTGCCGGCGGCCCGGCCCTACCGCGACTGGCTCGACGGCATAGGCTGCGCCACCCTCGGCGACCTGCGCCGGCTGCCGCGCGCGGGCCTGCAGCGCCGCTGCGGAGGAGCGCTGATCGAACAACTTGACCGTGCCTATGGCGAAGCGCCCGAACTCCATGAATGGATAGAGGCAGCGCCGCAGTTCGACGGCCGGCTCGAATTGCCCGAACGGGTCGAACAGGCCGACGCCGTGCTGTTCGCCGCGCGCCGCCTGGTGCTGCAAATGGTCGGATGGCTCAATGCCCGCCAACTGGCCGTGTCGCACTTTGTGCTGCTGCTGGAACATGAACGCGGGCGGCAAGCCGTTGCGCCTACCGCACTCGATATCACGCTGGCCGAAGCCGCCTGGCGCGAAGACCACTTGCTGCGGCTGCTGAAGGAAAGGCTGGGCCGGCTGGAACTGGCCGGGCCGGTCATCGCCATCCGGCTCGAAGCGGCCAGGCTGGAAGCGGTGGCGCCGCCGACCGAGTCGCTGTTCCCCGAACCAGGCGGCACTATCGCCGACTATCACCGGCTTCTTGAGCTGCTGACCGCCCGTCTTGGCGCAGACAACGTGCTCACGCCCGCACCGATTCCCGACTACCGACCGGAAATCAACAATCGCTGGCTGCCTGCCTCTTCCGCCGACATCAAGCCCGAACAGCCGCCGGACGCAGACCGGCCATTCTGGTTGCTGGAAAATCCTTTGCCTTTAATGATGCGCGGTAACCGCCCGTTTTACGGCTCTCCGCTGGTGATAATGAATGCGCCCGAGCGGATAGAAACCGGCTGGTGGGACGCGAACTGTGCGGTACGCGACTATTTCATCGCCCAGGGCGCCGACCAGGCTTGCTACTGGATCTACCGGGAACGTGTCGGCGAGGACGTGCGCTGGTTCCTGCACGGGCTGTTCGCATGAACGGCGCGCAAGCCCCGCTCCCGTTCGGCAAGCCGGTGGTTTTGCCCGACTATGCCGAACTGCAGTGCGTTTCCAACTTCAGCTTCCTGCGCGGCGCGTCCCACCCGGAAGAGCTGGTGGCGCGGGCGGTGCAACTAGGCTACAGCGCGCTGGCATTGACGGATGAATGTTCGGTCTCCGGCGTCGTGCGCGCGCACGTGGAGGCGAAGAAGCTGGACTTCCCGCTCATCGTCGGCAGCCAGATGCGGGTCGGCGACATGTGGCTGGTGGCGCTGGCGACCAACCGCAACGGCTATGGCAACCTGTGCGAGCTGATCACGCTGGGCCGCACGCGCGCGGCGAAGGGCAGCTACCTGCTGCACCCGGACGACCTGGCCGCGCCGCGCGGCGAACTGGCGCACCTGCGCGGCCTGCCGGACTGCGAAATGCTGCTGGCCCCGGCCTACGGCGCCGACACCGCCACGCTGGCGCGCCAGGCCGAATGGCTGCGCGCTACTTTCGGCGAGCGCGCCACGCTGGCGCTGACACTCTTGCACCATGCCCGGGACGAACGCCACCGTTCGCTGGTGCAGGCCGTCGCCAGCGCGCACGGCCTGCCGGTAGCCGCCACCGGCGACGTCTGCATGCATGTGCGCTCCAGGAAACCGCTGCAGGACGCGCTGAGCGCCATTCGCCTCGGCAAGCCGGTGGCCGAATGCGGCTACGGGCTTGCGCAGAATGCCGAACAGCACCTGCGCGCCCGGCTGCGGCTGGCCCAGCTGTACCCGCCCGAGGCACTGGCCGCAACCGTGCGGCTGGCGCGGCGCTGCCATTTCTCGCTCGACGAGCTCCGCTATGAATACCCGGACGAACTGGTGCCGCCCGGCCAGACCCCCGCCGGCTACCTGCGCCAGGAAACCTGGATAGGCGCGCACCGGCGCTTCCCGGCCGGCATACCGGCCCCTGTGCAGCAGCAGGTCGAGCATGAACTGGCGCTGATCGGCGAGATGGCCTATGAGCCGTATTTCCTGACCGTGTACGACATCGTCCGCTTTGCCCGCAGCCGGCGCATCCTGTGCCAGGGGCGCGGCTCGGCCGCCAACTCCGCGGTCTGCTACTGCCTGGGCATTACCGAGGTCGACCCGGCGCGCGGCAATTTGCTGTTCGAACGTTTCATCTCGAAGGAGCGCAATGAGCCGCCGGACATCGACGTCGACTTCGAGCACCAGGAACGCGAGCAAGTGATCCAGTACATCTATAACAAGTATGGCCGGCTGCGCGCGGCGCTGACCGGCGTGGTGATCAGCTACCGCCCGCGCAGCGTGCTGCGCGACGTCGGCAAGGCGCTGGGCGTGGATGCCGCCGTGGTCGACCAGGTTGCCAAGTCGCACCGCTGGTGGGACGGCAAGACCGGCCTCGCGGCCCGCTTCACCGAGTGCGGGCTGGACCCGGAAACGCCGCTGGCGCAGCAGTGGTGCAACATGGCCGAACAGCTGATGGGTTTTCCGAGGCATTTGTCGCAGCACCCAGGCGGCTTCGTCATTTCACGCGGCAAGCTCTCGCGCATGGTGCCCATCGAAAACGCCGCGATGGCGGAGCGCAGCGTGGTGCAGTGGGACAAGGACGACCTCGACGCGCTGGGTTTATTAAAGGTCGACATCCTGGCGCTGGGCATGCTGACCGTGATACGCCGCGCGCTCGACCTTGCCGCCGGCCGCCGCGGCGAGCCGTTCGAGCTGCAGGACATCCCGGCCGAAGACCCGGCGACCTACCGGATGATCAGCCGCGCCGACACCGTGGGCGTGTTCCAGATCGAGAGCCGGGCGCAGATGACCATGCTGCCGCGCATGAAGCCGCGCACTTTCTACGACCTGGTGATCGAGGTTGCCATCATCCGCCCAGGGCCCATACAGGGCGGCATGATCCACCCCTACCTGCGGCGCCGGCAGGGCCTGGAGCCGGTGAGCTACCCCAGCCCGGCGATAGAGGAAGCGCTGTCGCGCACGCTGGGCGTGCCGATCTTCCAGGAACAGGTGATGCAGATCGCCATGCTGGCCGGCGGCTTCACCCCCGGCGAAGCCGACCAGCTGCGGCGTGCCATGGCGGCCTGGAAGCGCAAGGGCGGCCTGGAAAAGTTCGAGGGTAAGCTAATCAACGGCATGCTGGAACGCGGCTACACGCAGGCATTCGCCGACCAGATTTTCCGGCAGATACAGGGCTTCGCCGAATACGGCTTCCCCGAAAGCCATGCGGCCAGCTTTGCGCTGCTGGCCTATGTCAGTTCCTGGCTCAAGTGCCACGAGCCCGAAGCCTTCCTGGCCGCGCTGCTCAACAGCCAGCCCATGGGTTTCTACGCGCCGTCGCAACTGGTGCAGGATGCCCGCCGCCACAAGGTCGAAGTACTCCCGGCGGACGTGATGGTCAGCGACTGGGACGCCGCGCTGGAAGCCGGCAGCCAGCCGGAGCGTCCCGCCGTGCGGCTGGGCCTGAACCTGGTGCGCGGCCTGAGCCGCGACGCCGCCTGGCGGATCGAGGAAGCGCGTGCCATCCGTCCCTACGCCGACGTCCAGGACCTGGCCCTGCGCGCCGGGCTGGAACGCACCGAGCTGCAGGCGCTGGCCGCCGCCAACGCCTTGTCCGCGCTCTCCGGCAACCGCCGCCAGGCGCTCTGGCAGGCACTGGCC
>CAUQYP010000307.1:0-5274 GCA_963522035.1 uncultured Noviherbaspirillum sp.
GATCCACGTCAACGGCAGCGTCAAAAGCAACTGCAACCACAACAACAACTGTCGCTGCGCGGGCAACTACAACTGTCGCTGCGCGGGCAACTGCAACTGCTACTGTCGCTGCGCGGAGCAAGTGATATCGCTTACGTGCTGCCTTGGGCAAGCCAGCACGAAGGTGTTCCAGGGCAAATATCGCCCCGGTGCCGCAGCGCGACGCTTACTTGCGGTCGCGCGCGACCTTTGCGCTGGCATCGACCTGCGCGTCAGCCACGTCTTTTTTCGCGTCAAGAATTTTCTTGTCCGCTTTCGCTTGCGCAGCCGCCTTGGTCTTGGCTGCCTTGGCGTCGGCTTTCATGCTGGTCACTGCTGCATCCGCGGACGCTTTTTCGATTTTTTCGGTTGCCTTGATCTCGGCTTTCTCGACCTTGGCGGCTGCCTTGATGTCGCCCTTGGTTGCGGGCTCCATCGTCGTGCCTTCCGATGTGGTGGTGGCCTTCATCGGGGCCTGGGCGTAGGCGGCGCTGGAGAGAAGGGCAATGGCGATCAGTGCGGCGTATTTTTTCATTTGAGACCTCTGGTTTGTTTTGGTAAGCCCGGGAACCTTACAACATGTTGCTTGCCGCTAAGTAAAGAAGATCGCCGACTGTTGACCAAAAAGACATCGGCGCATTCTGGAAGCAAGCGCGCGACCGGCCGCATTCGCTATAAGATGCACGCCTCGCCCGACTCCTGCTGGAAATAAGCCGATGCCTGAAACTTGCGATGGAGCCGTCATGCGGGTTGCGCTCATCTCGGCGGCCGCGTCCGGCCAGGGAAAGACCACGGTAACGGCCGCGCTGGCGCGCAAGCTGGCGAAGGCGGGCGTTCGGGTCCGCGTGTTCAAGACCGGGCCGGACTTCCTCGACCCGATGTTGCTGGCGCGTGCCAGCGGCGGGCCGGTCCATACGCTGGACCCTTGGATCGTCGGGCTGGACGGGTGCCGGCAATTGCTGGCCCGGGCGGCGCAGGAAGCCGACGTCGTGCTGGTCGAAGGCGTGATGGGCCTGTACGACGGCACCCCAAGCTCGGCCGACCTGGCGCGCGCGCTCGGCCTACCCGTCATTGCCGTGATCGATGCGTCGGCGATGGGGCAGACGGCCGGCGCGCTGGCGCAGGGCCTGCGCGACTACGGGCCGGTCGAGCTGGCCGGCGTGATTGCCAACCGGGTCGGCGGTCCGGGCCATGCGGCCATGGTCGCGGAGTCGCTGCGCGGCCTGCCCTTGCTGGGCAGCCTGGCGCAGCAGGCACGCTCGCTGCCCGAACGGCACCTGGGGCTGGTGCCGCCGGACGAGATGGCCGGGCTGGAAGATATGCTGGACAGCCTGGCGGAACAACTGGCGATCGACATGCCGGCGTGGGCGGCCATGCGCGCAGTACGCGTCGACGCCTGCGACGCATATGACGCGCCGCCCGTCGAGCCGCTGCTGGCCGGGAAGACGATCGCCATTGCACGCGACGCCGCATTCGCGTTCCTGCATCCGGCGAACCTCGACTGCCTGCGCGCGCTCGGCGCCACGCTGTGTTTCTTTTCACCGCTGCGCAATGAACCGGTGCCGGCGCATGCCGACGCGATTTACCTGCCGGGCGGCTACCCCGAGCTGCATTGCGCGACGCTTGCCGGCGCCACGCAATGGCAGTCGTCGCTGCGCGCCGCGCATGCCGAAGGCAAGCCGGTATGGGCCGAATGCGGCGGCATGATGGCCGTGGCGGACAGGCTTGTGGACCAGGACGGCGTCGCCTGGCCGATGGCCGGGCTTCTTCCCGGCGCCGTCTTCATGCAGGCCAGGCTGGCGGCGCTGGGTCCCCAGGGATTGGAGAGCGCACACGGTATGCTGCGCGGCCACACCTTCCATTACTCCCGGCTGGAGACCCCGGTGCTGCCGTTTTGCCACGCCGTCCGCCATCCGGCAGGCGATGCCGGCGAAGCGCTTTACCGACGGGGCTCGCTGGCCGCCTCGTATTTTCATGCATACTTTCCGTCCTGCCCACGCGCGGCGGCCGCGCTGTTTTCCCGGTATTGATGAGCGGGAATGTGTTTGAAATCAAGCGGCCCCGGTCCTCCGCCGCGCACGCTCGGCCATAATGGTGCGCTTGCGGCGAATGGTTCGTGCATCGTCCAGGGGCACGACCTGCAAAATGGATAATGGAACAAGTCAAGGGTAGTGGGCGCGATGGTGACTGAAGAACATAGTGGCAGCGAAGGAAGCTATCTCGGCCAGGACTGCGTGAAGCTGCTGGACCTGGGCGGCCGCCTGGTGGCGATGAACCGGAACGCCGTGTGCGCAATGGAGATTGCACGTATCGAGGACGTGCGCGGCAGGCACTGGGCCTCCCTATGGCCGGCCGAGTGCCAGCCGCTGGTAGAGGCCGCGCTGTCCACCGCCCGGGCCGGCGGCACCGGGCAATTTTCCGCATCCTGTCCAACCGCCAAGGGCCAGCCCAGGTGGTGGGAGGTCAAGGTCAACGGCGTGCCCGGCGCCGATGGCGGCGTCGGTACGCTGCTCGCGGTGTGCCGCGATGTCACCAGCCAGCATGACGCGGCGGATGCGCTCCAGCTCAGCGAGGAACGGTTCCGGCTGCTGATCGCGGCGACCAGCGCCATCGTCTGGAATGCGTCCGCTTCCGGCAACTTCGACGGCGAGCAGGCAAGCTGGAACGCCTTCACCGGGCAAACCGTTGCAGAAGCCCAGGGCGCCGGCTGGCTCGACGCCGTGCATCCGGACGACCGGAGCAGCACCATGGCGCGCTGGATGCAGTCGGTTTCCAGCAGCGCCGTGTTCGAGGCGGAATACCGCCTGAAGCGCCGGGACGGCCAGTACCGGCACGTCAGTGCGCGCGCCATCCCGGTGCTGGACCGCGGCGGCGTCGTCCGCGAATGGGTCGGCGTCCACGCCGACGTGACCGACCGCAGCCAGGCCGAAGCGCAGCACCGGCGGGCGGCTGCCGAAGCGGCGGCGGCGGCGGAAGCCAACGCGAAGTACCGGATCTTTTTCGAGCAGGGCGCCTACCTTGCCGGCGTGATGAGCCTGGACGGCACCATGCTGGAAGCCAACCGGCTGAGCCTGGACGCGGGTGGCTACCGGCCGGAAGACGTCATCGGCAGGAAATTCTGGGATTGCCGCTGGTGGAACCGGTCGCCCGCCCTGCAGGCGTCGATGCGTTCCGGTGCGCTGCAGGCAGCGTCGGGCAGCCTGTTTCGCATGGAGACGCCGTACGCCCTGGCCGACGGCAGCGAGCGCGTGATCGACCTGGTGCTGGCGCCGGTCATGGACGGCCATGGCAAGGTGCTGTTCATCGCCCAGACCGGCACCGACATTACCGAGCGCAAGCAGGTCGAACAGCGGCTGCGGCTGCTGGACGAAATGAACGAGGCCACCCGTAACGCGTCCGACCCCAGGGTCATCATGGAGGAAGTGCCGCGGCTGCTGGGCGAGCATCTGCGCGCGAGCCGCTGCGCCTATGCGGACGTCGAGCCGAATAACGACCAGTTCACGATACGCCATGACTGGAATGCGCCCGGCGCCCAGAGCAGCGTGGGCACTTATTCGCTCGACCTGTTCGGGCCGCGGGCCGCGCGCGACATGCGGGAAGGCCGCACGCTGGTCATCCGCGATGTCGACCGCGAACTGACGCCGGCCGAGGGCGGCGACATGTTCAGCGCGATCGGCGTCAAGGCCATCATTTGCTGCCCGCTGGTCAAGGAAGGCAAACTGGTGGCCATGATGGCGCTGCACCAGGACGCGCCGCGCGACTGGAGCGCGGCCAACGTCACGCTGCTGGAGGAAGTGGTGGAGCGGTCCTGGGCGCATATCGAACGCATCCGCGCGATGGAGACGCTGCGCGTGGAAGACCGCCGCAAGTCCGAATTCCTGGCAGTGCTGGCCCATGAGCTGCGCAACCCGCTGGCGCCCATCCGCAACGGGCTGCAGGTGATGCGGGTCGCCTCGGGCGACCCGGAGACGGTGGCCCGCGTGCGCGACGTGATGGAGCGCCAGCTGGCGCACCTGGTCCACCTGGTGGACGACCTGCTCGACATTGCCCGCATCACCCGCGGCAAGGTAGACCTGCAAAAGCAGCAGGTGGCCTTGCGCACCGTCGTTGCCAGCGCGGTGGAAACCAGCCTGCCGGCGATCGAGTCGCGCCGCCATCAACTGAGCCTGCGCCTGCCGGAGCCGGCGCTGTACCTGACGGTCGACCCGACCAGGATCTCCCAGGTGATCGGCAACCTGCTGACCAATGCAGCCAAGTACACGCCCGTGGGCGGTCATATCGACGTTTCAGCGCGGCAGGACGGCGGCGACGTCGTACTGTCTGTCGGCGACGACGGCATCGGCATACCGGCAGAGTCGCTCTGCGCGATCTTCGACATGTTCACCCAGGTCGGCGACAAGCTCGACCGCACGCAGGGCGGCCTGGGCATCGGGCTTTCGCTGGCACGGCGGCTGGTCGAACTGCATGGGGGCACTATCGCCGTGGAAAGTGCCGGTAACGGGCAGGGCACGACGTTCCATGTGCGCCTGCCGCTGGCCGCCGGCATTCCCGTTGAGTCGCCCGTGGACGCTGGAGCGAGGCAGGACGCGCGCAGCGATGGCCGGCGTTTTCGGATCCTCGTGGTCGACGACAACGCAGACGCGGCGGAAACCATGTCCGACTACCTTGAAATGTCAGGCTATGCCAGCCAGGTCGTCTACAACGGCTGCCAGGCGCTGGAGGCGGTCCGCACATTCAGGCCCGAAGTGGTGTTCCTGGACATCGGCATGCCCGGCATGAACGGCTATGAGGTGGCCAGCGAGATCCGGAAAATACCCGAGATGGCGGGCGTGACGCTGGTGGCGCTGACCGGATGGGGTGCGGGAAGCGACCGCCAGAAGGCGCAGGAGGCCGGCTTCGATCATCACCTGACCAAGCCGGCCAGCTTCAATACGGTCCAGGCGCTGCTGAGCGCGCTGGCCTGAAGGTTTCGCGCGCAGCGGCCTGCCGTGCGGCGGACCTGTCCGGAGCAGTTTCGTGCCGACTTGCCCAAGCCGGCCTGTAAGCGATATTGCTTGCTGCGCGCAGCGACAGTTGCAGTTGCAGTTGCCCGCGCAGCGACAGTTGCAGTTGACGTTCCGCGCAGCGACAGTTGCAGTTGCTTTTGACGTGGCAGTTGCAGTTGCTTTTGACGTGGCCTTTGACGCTGCTTTTGACGCTGTATTTGACGTGGATCCCCGTTAGACGGCGACGCGTCGCCAGGGACTGAAACGGATA
>CAUQYP010000308.1:0-5242 GCA_963522035.1 uncultured Noviherbaspirillum sp.
TTATCCGATTTCGGCACCAGCGACGTGGCGCCATCAACGGGGGCCCACGTCAAAAACCGCGTCAAAGGCAACGGCAACGGCAACCGCAACCGCAACTGTCGCTGCGCGGGGCTTAATGCAACTGCAACTGTCGCTGCGCGGAAGTGGCGCATCTGGCGCAAGCCAGCATGAAAATACTCCAGCCATTCGCGCACGCCGCGGATCCTCCGGTGCCGACCGTCTTCGTGCCAAACCCGGCACCCGGACATCCGCGGCTACCCGGCCTACGGGTTCGCGCAGCTGAAGCTGCCAGCATCGTCGATGCTGCCCGCTCCCCTGTACTTCGCCACCTGCGGATACGGGCACAGCGGCCGGGTCCGGTTGGCGACGTTGCTGACGATGCGGGTGCCGACCAGCGTGGTCGGCGCCACGTTCTGGCTGACCCAGCGGTCGAGCGCGCGCACCACGTCGTGTTCAGCATCCGCCACCGCCGCGGCGCCGGTGCTGCCGCCGATGTTGGCCACGCCCGGCCCGCCCGAGCAGTGGCCAATGCCGGGCATCATGTAGAGCTTCAGGAAGCTGTCGGTCCCGGCCTGGCCCTGCGCCGCCTGCACCTGCTGGTAATAGTCAAGGCTGGACAGCGGCGTGATCTGGTGGTCGGCCCAGCCGTGGTACATGATCAGCTTGCCGCCGCGCGCGCGGAAGGCGGAAAGGTTGGGCGTGGCGTTGTAGATCGAGGCCACCGTTTGCCCGAGCAGCTGCGTGTTGAGCGCGCGGTCGGTGTCGGTGTCGAAGTTGAAGCGTGCGTTGTCGAACGACGGGTCCTGGAACACCGCGTAGCGGAAGAAGTCCCAGCCGCTGCCGCCCGGCGTGGCGCCGGTGTAGAGGCCGGTCCAGCCCAGCTCGCTGCCGCGGGTGTAGGGCGGGAAGATCTGCTGGCCGTTGGTCTTGCGCGTGCCGCTGTAGATGCGGTTGGCCGCCGCCACCTGCACCGGCGTCAGGCAATTGGCAGCGTCGGCGCCGGTGCATTGCAGCACGGCCGGGTTGAAGCTGCACTGGCGGGGGTCGTCGATCACGCCGTCGGTCACGCCGTCCAGCGCATCGCAGGCCTGGATCACTGCATTGTTCAGCAGCGTCATCTTGGGCGCGGTGATCGCGGTGCGGTCCTGCAGGTAAGGCGTGCTGTTCCAGATTTCGGCCACCATCAGGTTGGCCCACTGCCATGCCGGCGCGCCGGCGACGATGCCGTCGTAGTCGTCCGGGTAGCGCGACGCTTCCATCAGCGCATGATGCCCGCCCTGCGAGCAGCCGACGAAGTAGGACTGGCTGGGCGCCTTGTCGTAATAGCGCCGGGTAAGCTCCTTGGCTGCGACCGTGCTGACATGCTGGGCGCGGTAGGCGAAGTCGATGATCTTTTCCGGATGGCCGAGCGCCCAGGTCTGCTCGGCTGCGCCGTTCGGACGGCTGGTGTCGGTCAGGTGGCCGTTGTCGGTCGCCATGACCGCATAGCCGTCGCGCAGCGCCACGAGCATGGCGGCGGTGCCGATCGAGCCGGCCGACGAGCCCGAGCCGACGCCCTGGAACTTGCCGTTCCAGCTGCCGGCCGGCGGCATCCAGACCTCGAACCCGATGTTGGAGTCGGCCGTGGGTTTGGAGGCGGCGACGACGCGGCAGAACGGCACGGTGACATTGGTGCTGCCGACCGTCACGTTGCCGGCATTGTAGGTGGCCGAGCTGATGGTGGACGACTCGGGAAGCGCGCTCTGGGCCAGCACTGCGCAGCGTTCCGACTCGACCCGCGTTACCGGGGCGGTGGTGCCGTTGTCATTGTCATCGTCGCTGCCGCCACAGGCGGCCAGGGTGAGCAGCACGCCGGCGACGGCGATGCATGAGGGTCGCAATTTCATCTTGTCTCCTTGGTTTTTGTCGGTGCATGCGTTGCGCTGGCATGCATGCCAAGATAAACATGGCCGGGCCCGATTGGGAGGCTGAAACCGGAAAAACAAGCAGGCTTGTTGATTGCCTTCAAATATTGCCTGCCGGCGCCGGCAGCCGCGCCAGGAACAGCTGGAACTCGGGCAGCGACAGCGGCCGGGAGAACAGGTAGCCCTGGCCTTCGTCGCAATGCGACTTGCGCAGGATGTCCAGCGTGCTGGCGGTCTCGATGCCTTCGGCGACGACCGACAGGTTCAGCGCATGCGCCAGGTCGATGAAGGCCTTGATGAAGTTGGCATTGCCCGCGCCGTCGATCTGCTGGTTGATGAAGGAACGGTCCAGCTTCAGGATGTCGAGCGGGAAGCGCTGCAGGTAGGCCAGCGCCGAATAGCCGGTGCCGAAATCGTCGACCGCGATGCGGATGCCGCTGGCCTTGAGTTCACCCAGGCGGCGCGCCGACATGTCCATGTCCTCGATCAGCGCCGACTCGGTCAGCTCCAGCTCCAGCAAGTGCGGCGGCAGGCCGGCGGCGTCGAGCGCGGCGGCCGTTCGGGCAGCCAGCTTGTCGCAACGCAGCTGGCGCGCCGACAGGTTTACCGACACCCGCAGCGCTCGCCCGAACTGGCGCAGGATGCGGCCGTTCTGCAGGCAGGCTTCCTGCAGCACCCAGGCGCCGATGGCGTCGATCAGGCCCTTTTCCTCGGCGACGGGGATGAAGTCGAGCGGCGCGACGCGCCCCAGCTGCGGGTGGTTCCAGCGGATCAGCGCTTCCATGCCGGTGACGGTCATGCTGCGCAGGTCCACCCGCGGCTGGTAATGCAGTTCGAACTCGCCGCGTTCCAGCGCCCGGTGCAGCGCCTGCTCGATCTGCATCCGGCGGCGGGTCTCCACGCTCATCTCGGCTTCGAAAAAACACCAGGCATTGCGCCCGGACGCCTTGGCCCGGTACATCGCGGCGTCGGCATTCTGGAACAGCCCTTCGCGGGTGGCCGCATGGGCCGGGTACATCGCCACGCCGATCGAGGCGCTGACGAAGACTTCCTGCGCGCCGAGGTCGAACGGCGCGGCCAGCGCGGCCAGCAGGCGCTCGGCAGTGGTGGCGGCCGACGATTTTCCGGCCGGGCATGGCGCAACGGCGACGAATTCGTCGCCGCCCAGCCTGGCCACGATGCCGTCGGCCTGCAGCATCGCGCGCAGGCGAAGCGCGACCTGGCAAAGCAGCTTGTCGCCGGGTTCATGCCCCATCGAGTCGTTGATTTTCTTGAACTGGTCGAGGTCGATGAACATCACCGCCAGCGCGCTGCCGCCGGCGTCGGCCAGCATCTGCTGCAGCCGCTCGTTGAGCAGAGTCCGGTTCGGCAAGCCGGTGAGCGTATCGTGGGTAGCCAGCCGCTGCATCCTGGCCTCGTCCTGCTTGCGCCCAGTAATGTCGGTGAGGAAGGCGGTCATGGTCGCCGGGCCGCCGTCAGCATCGATGCTGACATTGGCGTTGAGCAGCACCGTCAGGCCATGGCCGTCCTTGTGCCGCAACGTGCTTTCCCGGGCATGGATGGCGCCCGGCCTGCCGGCAATGTCCAGTGCCGGGTCGCTGGCGCAGTCCGGCAGCAGCGTTCCCAGCCTGCGGCCCAGGAGTTCCTCGCGCCGGTAGCCGCTCATGGCGCAAAAGGCCGAATTGACGTCCAGCAGGCGGCCGCCGCAGTCGGCCAGCAGATAGCCGGACGGCGTCATCGCGATCACCTCGCGCAGCCTCTGCTCGCTTTGCCTGATGGCTCTTTCAGCCATGGTGCGGGCGGTCACATCGTGGAAAAAAACCGACAGCCCATCCTCATGCGGACAGACCCGGGTCTCATGCCAGGTCCCGCTGCGCTGGTGCGCTGTCTCGAACGTGCTGCTGCGGCCGCTTTCCATCGCCAGGCGGAAGCGCGCCAGGCTTTCCGTGCCCAGCAGTTCCGGCACCGCTTCCCACAGGATGTGCCCGAGCAGGGTCTGCTGCGGCCGGCCGACGAAAGCGACGGTCTTCCGGTTGACATAGGTGAAACGCCAGTCCCGCGACACCGCGAAAAACGCATCGCCCATGGTTTCGATCAGCGACGACAGGCGGTTGCGCGACTTGTGCAGTTCTTCCTGTATCGCCTGGCTGGCGCTGATGTCGCGCGCGCTGGCATAGACCCGGCGCTGCGCCGGCAGCCTGCGCAGCGACATGGACAGATGCACGGTGCCGCCGTCCTTGCGCAGCCAGCGCATGGCCATCTCGCGCACCAGCGCCCCGCCGCGCCGCAGGTAATGGCCGAGCATGGCGGCCCGCGGCCGGTCTTCCGGGTGAACCAGGTCTTCATACGGCCGGCCGCGGAGTTCCTCGGGCGCATAGCCGAGTATGTCGCTGGCCGACTGGTTGATGCGCAGCAGGCGGCCGTCCTCGTCGAGGATGGCGAGCAGGTCGACCGCGTTGGCGATCAGCGCGCTGTTTTCAGCGGCCAGGTCGGCGATCATCCGGGCATTCTGCCGTTCGCTGGTGATGTCGCGGCCGATGCCGCGATAGCCGCAAAAAACACCGCGTTCGAACATTGGCTCGCCAGAAATGAGCAAGTGGCTCGGTTCGGGTCGTCCAGCCACGCTTGCCAGATAGTCGATTTCCTGGAAAGGCTCGCGATGGGCAATCCTGCGCTGGTATTCACGCAGGCCCGGGTCGTCCCGGCCCAGGGCCAGCGCTTCCGCCGTCCTGCCCAGCAAGGCATCGGCGCCAACGCCGAAGACCCGTTGCAATCCTTCCGATACGAAGGTCAGGCAGCCTGCTTCGTCGGTTTCCCAGTACCAGTCCGACGTCAGCCGCGTCAGCCTAGCGAACGGCTCCTCGACCGGCGACGGCGGCGCCGATGCAAAGCGGGATGCGGCCTGGATAAGGGAAGGCATGACGGTTCGGGTGAGCCTGTCCATCTGTTGGGGTAACGGGATTGAGCGGGAGGCCTGCCTGGAAGGCTGTACCAGGCTGGCCGGGAGGCAAATTTATATTTCTTTTGAGAAATATAAAGCAAGGCTGGGGAAAATGCCAGCGGCGGAAGGAATCTGTTTCTTTCAGCGCTAAAGCAGTTTCGTGCTGGCTTGCCCAAGCCACCCGTAAGCCCTATTGCTTGCGCCGCGCAGCGACAGTTGCGGTTGCAGTTGCAGTTGCCTTTCCGCGCAGCGACCGTTGCCGTTGCCCGCGCAGCGACAGTTGCAGTTGCAGTTGCAGTTGCAGTTGCAGTTGCAGTTGCAGTTGACGCTGCCTTTGACGTGAATCCCCGTTAGACGGCGACGCGTCGCCAGGGACTGAAACGGATAAAGAAGCGTC
>CAUQYP010000309.1:0-5172 GCA_963522035.1 uncultured Noviherbaspirillum sp.
AGCGACGTGGCGTCATCAACGGGGACCCACGTCAAAAGCAGCGTCAAAGGCAACGACAACAACGGCAACGGCAACGGCAACGGCAACGGCAACGGCAACGACAACTGTCGCTACGCGCAACTGCAACCGCAACTGTCGCTGCGCGGAATGGCAACTGCAACGGCAACTGTCGCTGCGCGGAAGTGGCGCTTATGGTGCAAGCCGGCTGGGGCACGCCAGCATGAAAATGCGCTAAGCGTCTGCATGCCGCGCCAGCGCCCAGGCCACATGCTCCCGCACCAGCGCCGACGGATGCGCCGCGCGCGCAGTAAGCGCCGCAACAATTTCCCCATCGCCCGCCAGAGCGCTGCCGGCCGCATTGCCCAGCCCCACCGCGATATTGCGCAACCACCGCTCATGCCCGATCCGCCGGATCGCGCTACCCTGCAGCCGCTCGTCGAACTCCTGCTCGGTCCAGGCGAACAGCCCGGTGAGCGTCGCCGTGTCCAGGCCGTTGCGCACATCGAAGTCCGGCAGGCTCGCGCGCTGCGCGAACTTGTTCCATGGGCAGACCAGCTGGCAGTCATCGCAACCCAGCACGCGGTTGCCGATCAGGGGCCGCAGGTCCAGCGGAATACTGCCCTTGAGTTCGATGGTCAGGTAGGAAATGCAGCGCCGCGCGTCCATGCGCTGCGGCCCGAGGATGGCCTGCGTCGGGCAAACGTCTATGCAAGCGGTGCAAGCGCCGCAATGCGCGCTGACCGGCGGGTCGACCGGCAGCGCCAGGTCGGTATAGATCTCGCCGAGGAAGTACATGGAGCCGGCGTCCCGATTGAGCAGCAGCGTGTGCTTGCCGCGCCAGCCCAGGCCCGCCTTGTCGGCCAGCGCCACTTCCAGCACCGGCGCCGAGTCGGTGAAGACGCGGTAGCCGAAGGCGCCGACCTCCGCTTCCACCCGCTGCGCGAGCTGTTGCAGCCGGCTGCGCAGCACCTTGTGATAGTCGCGGCCACGGGCGTAGACCGACACCACCGCGGCAGCCGGGTCGGCCAGGCGTGCCGTTTCCGTCGCGCGCCAGCCGGGGCCGGCGTCGCGCGGCAGGTAGTCCATGCGGGCGGCAATGACGCGGCGGGTGCCGGGCACCAGTTCGGCCGGCCGCGTGCGCTTGCTGCCGTGGGCTGCCATATAATCCATCTCACCGTGGAAGCCCTGCGCCAGCCAGGCCTCGAAACCGGGCTCGCTGGCCGACAGGTCGGCGTCGGCGATGCGCACATCGGCAAAGCCGAGTTCGCGGCCCCAGGCCTTGATGGCTGCGGCCAAGGCATCCAGGTCGATGGCGGTATCGGCTTGCACGATTGTTATTTCCCTCTCTGACAGGCAGCTATTTTAAAAGATGCGTCACTTTGAAGCAGAACTGAAGGACGAAGCCGGCACGCTGGCGCTGGGCGCCGCCCTCTCGCGGGCGCTGGCGCCGGGCCTCACCATCTACCTGCACGGCGACCTCGGCGCCGGCAAGACCGCGCTGACGCGTGCGCTGTTGCATGCAGCTGGCCACCCCGGCCACGTGAAGAGTCCGACCTATACGCTGGCCGAACCGTATACCGTGCAGCTGGCCGGGCAACCGGTCGAGGTCGTGCATTTCGACCTGTACCGGATGTCCTCGGAAGAGGAGTTCCTCGACGCCGGTTTTCGCGAGTATTTCAACCACCGGACCGTTTGCATCATCGAATGGCCGGAAAAGGCAGGCGACCTGTTGCCCCCGCCCGACATTAACGTTTTCCTCACCATGCACGGCGAGGGCCGTAAGGTAGAATTGCAGGCCTTGTCGCAACAAGGTTCCCTATGCCTCGAACGCCTGCACTTCGCCCCGAATCTCTGACTTCCCGCCACCGCCGCGTCATGCTCAAGGCGGGCGGCACGTTGCTGTTGTCAGTCATGGGGACGACGCCGGCGCGGGCAACGCAGATCGTGGGCGTAAGGGTCTGGCCGGCAGAGGAATATACCCGCGTCACGCTGGAAAACGACAGCAACCTGAAGACCACTCATTTCCTGGTCAAGGAACCGGAACGCATGGTGGTCGACATCGAAGGCATCGACCTCAGCGCGGCCCTGAAAAGCCTGGTGGCCAAGATCCAGTCCAACGACCCTTACATCCGCCAGGTGCGCGTCGGCCAGAACCGGCCCGGCGTGGTCCGGCTGGTGTTCGACCTGAAGGAAGAAGTGCGGCCGCAGGTGTTCGTGCTGCCGCCGGTCGGCACCTACCAGCACCGGCTGATCTTCGACCTCTACCCGGTCAACCCGCCCGACCCGATCGCTGCGCTGATCGCCAAGGGCGACTGGATGAAGGAAATGCCCAAAGAGCTGCCGCCGGAGTTCGGCGCACCGATGGTCGAGGAAAAGCAGCAGCCCAGGCCGCGCCCGGGCGACCCGCAGACCGCCAAGGCCGAGCCGCCGGACGACCCGCAGCCCAAGCTCAACCGCATGATCACCATCGTGCTCGACCCGGGCCATGGCGGCGAGGACCCGGGCGCCATCGGCGCCTCCGGCAGCTACGAGAAGAATGTGGTGCTGGCGATCGCCAAGCGGCTCAAGGCGCGGATCGAACAGCAGCCCAACATGCGGGTGATGCTGACCCGCGACGCCGACTACTTCGTGCCGCTGCAGGTGCGGGTGCAGAAAGCCCGCAAGGTGCAGGCCGACCTCTTCGTTTCCATCCATGCCGACGCATTCGTCGAGCCGACCGCGCGCGGCTCGTCGGTGTTTGCGCTGTCGGAAAAAGGCGCCAGCTCGAC
This sequence comes from uncultured Noviherbaspirillum sp., assembly GCA_963522035.1. Taxonomy (GTDB): domain Bacteria; phylum Pseudomonadota; class Gammaproteobacteria; order Burkholderiales; family Burkholderiaceae_D; genus Noviherbaspirillum_A. The sequence goes on from CAUQYP010000309.1 coordinate 2,769, forward strand.
CGCGGCGCGCTGGCTGGCCAACAAGGAAAACTCGGCCGACCTGATCGGCGGCGTCAACCTGCGCGGCCAGGACCGCCAGTTGGCCAGCGTGCTGCTCGACCTGTCCACCACCGCGCAGATCAACGACAGCATGAAGCTTGCCCGCGCGGTGCTCGGCGAGATCGGCGGCATCAACAAGCTGCACAAGAGTTCGGTCGAGCAGGCCGGCTTCGCGGTGCTGAAGGCCCCGGACATCCCCAGCATCCTGGTGGAGACCGCCTTCATCTCCAACCCGGAGGAAGAAGCGCGGCTGAACGACGACGGCTACCAGAACCAGATGGCGGACGCGCTGATGAACGGCATCCGCAAATACTTTTCGAAGAATCCGCCGCTGGCGAAGAACCGCCTGACCTGAGCGCAAGGCGACGCACAGGCTTGGTAATTCGTAGGGTGTAATAAGCAAAGCGCATTACACCATTCTCCGCAAGCGAGCGCCGTGGTTTATCGGCCAATGGTGTAATGCGCTGGCGCTTATTACACCCTACGAGGCCACCAAGCAGCGCGACGACCCGGTCTCAGCCGCGTGCAAGCCGCTGGTAGACTTTGTACATCGCCCCCATTGCCACCGGGATCGCCGCCGCGCCGACGCCGGCCAGCACGATCAGGGTCAGGTGGTCGCGAATGATCGGCATGTTGCCGAAGAAATAGCCGGCCGTGACCAGGCCCAGCACCCAGAGCAACGCGCCGGTGATATTAAAGCCCTGGAATTTCGCCACGCTCATGGCGGACACGCCAGCCACGAAAGGGGCGAAAGTGCGGACCACAGGCACGAAACGCGCCAGGATGATGGTCTTGCCACCATGGTTCTCGTAGAACGCGTGGGTCTTCTGCAGCGCCTTCTTGTCCAGCCAGCGATAGTCGTGGGTAAAGACTTTCTGGCCAATCGCATTGCCTACCATGTAGTTCACCGTGTTGCCCGACACCGCGGCGAACAGCAGAAGGCTGACCAGCACCCAGTAATTCAGTTCGCCGGTGGCGGCAAATGCGCCGGCAATGAACAGCAGCGTGTCGCCGGGAAGGAAGGGAAATATCACCAGGCCGGTCTCGGCGAATACGATGCCCCACAACACGCCATAGACCAGCTGGCCGTACTCGGCGATGACCCGGCCAAGGGACTTGTCCACGTGCAGGATCATGTCGACGAATTGCATGAAATCCATAATTTCCCCCTAATTCATGTGCGTGAAATACCGCGAAATCATATACCACGCCTTGTCAGATCAACCTTAGTCAACGACCGGTAAGCGAACGACAGCGGGCAAACTTCGTGCAGGTAGAACGTTATAATCGACCCATGAATGCCCTCGTCCAGCCGGCGCGCCGCGCCATCCAGCCCTTATCCGACCAGCTCATTTCCCAGATCGCCGCCGGCGAGGTCATCGAGCGACCGGCCGCGGTCGTCAAGGAACTGCTGGAAAACGCGCTCGACGCTGGCGCCACCCAGGTCACCATCCGGCTCGACCAGGGCGGCGTCAAGCGCATTGCGGTCTGCGACAACGGCCGCGGCATTCCGCCGGAAGAACTGCCGCTGGCGCTGGCGCGCCATGCGACGTCGAAGATCGCCACGCTGACCGACCTGGAAAGCGTGCTGTCGCTGGGTTTTCGTGGCGAGGCGCTGGCGTCCATCGCCTCGGTGGCGCAACTGACCCTGACTTCGCGCACCGCAGACGCGCCGCACGCCTGGGAAATCGGCCCCGGCGCGCTGCAGCCCTCGCCCGCCTCGGGCGCGGTCGGCACCACGGTCGACGTGCAGGACCTGTATTTCAATACCCCGGCCCGCCGCAAATTCCTGAAGTCGGACCAGACCGAGTACGGCCATTGCGCCGAAGTGGTCAGGCGCATCGCGCTGGCGCGGCCCGACGTCGGCTTCACGCTGACCCACAATGGCCGCACGGTCGAGCACTGGACTGCGTGCGAGATGGACAAGCGCAGCGCGCAGCTATTGGGCGAGGAGTTCGCGCAGGCGCGGCTGGCGCTGGAAGAAGCCAGCGGCGAGCTGCGCATCCACGGCTTTGCCGGCCTGCCGACCGCCGCCCGGCTGCGCGCCGATGCGCAGTATTTCTATGTCAACGGCCGTTTCGTGCGCGACAAGCTGCTGACCCACGCGGTGCGCGCCGCCTACCAGGACGTGCTGCACGGCGAGCGTTATCCGTCCTACGTGCTGCGGCTGGACCTGGACCCGACGCTGGTCGACGTGAATGTGCATCCGTCCAAGATCGAGGTGCGTTTCCGCGATGGCCGGGCGGTGCACCAGTTCGTGTTCCATGCTGTCAGCCGGGCGCTGGGCAAGACCTCCGCCACCGCGGCCGGCACGGTCCCGGCGCCGCAGCCCGCGGCGACGCTGGGCGGCGGCGCGCCCTGGCAA
>CAUQYP010000310.1:0-5167 GCA_963522035.1 uncultured Noviherbaspirillum sp.
ACGGCAACGGCAACGGCAACGGCAACGGCAACGGCAACCGTCGCTGCGCGGAACGTCAAAAGCAACCGTCGCTGCGCGGAACGTCAAAAGCAACCGTCGCTGCGCGGAACGTCAAAAGCAACCGTCGCTACGCGGAACGTCAAAAGCAACTGTCGCTGCGCGGAGCTGCACGCAACGTTGCTCGTTGCCGAACGTAACTGGCCGAATTCGAACCAGCCAGATTCCATCTGGGCTAACCATTCGCCGCCATCCATAATGGCTGCTCCACCCCAACCGGAGATCACCATGTCGCCAGAACGCTACCGTCTACCGACACTATTGCTCTACGTATTCTTCCTGATGCTAGCCCCCCACGCGGCAGCGCAACAGCCAGCAGCCCCACTCCCCAACGTCCGCATACTGGCCACCGGCGGAACCATCGCCGGGACCGGCGCCAGCTCCACCACCACCATTGGCTACACCGCCGCCAAGGTCGGCGTCGAAGCACTCATCGCGGCAGTGCCCGAGCTGAAGAAGGTAGCCAATGTCGGCGGCGAACAGGTATTCCAGATTGCCAGCGAAAGCATGACCAACGCGCACTGGCTGACGCTGGCGAAGCGCGTCAATACCCTGCTGGCGCAGGATGACGTGGACGGCATCGTCATTACGCATGGCACCGATACCATCGAGGAAACCGCGTATTTCCTGAACCTCGTGGTCAAGAGCAGGAAGCCGGTCGTGATCGTCGGCTCGATGCGGCCGTCGACGGCGATCAGCGCGGACGGGCCCATCAACCTGTACAACGCGGTCATCGTCGCCGGCAGCCGCGACGCGGTGGGCAAGGGTGTGCTGGTGGTGCTGAACGACCAGATCAATTCCGCTCGCGACGTCACCAAGGCCAATACCTCGACGCTCGACACCTTCCGCTCGCCCGAACTTGGGCTGCTCGGCTACATGCAGGATAACCGGGCGCACTTCTACCGGATGTCGACCCGCCGCCATACGCTGGAAACCGAGTTCGACGTCGCCGCGCTGGACCAGTTGCCGCCGGTGGATGTGGTCTACAGCCATGCCAATGTCAGCAGGGTGGCCGTGGATGCCTTCGTCGCCGCCGGCGACACCGGACTGGTGTATGCCGGCGTGGGCGACGGCAGCCTGGCCGCGCAGATCCGGCCGGCGCTGACCGAGGCGCGGCAGAAGGGCGTGGTCATCGTGCGTTCGAGCCGCGTGGGGCAGGGCATCGTGGCGCGCAATGGCGAAGCGAATGACGACGAACTGGACTTCGTCGTCTCGGACACGCTGAACCCGCAGAAGGCCCGCATCCTGCTGATGCTGGCGCTGACAAAGACGCGCGACACCAGGGCGATCCAGCGGATGTTCTATACGTACTGAAGGCGAAGTGCTAGCGCGGCAGTCAGTCGCGCCGGCGGTTCTTGTCGATGATCGCGTACAGGATCAGCCCATACGCCAGCAGCCGCACCAGGTAATAAGCCGGCATGTCCTCGCGCCATGCCGGCAGCATGCCGAGCAGCACCCGGTTGCCTGCTTCTATCCAGAACGAGAGGCCGAACAGCAGGAAGAAGCGGTCGCCGGTGACGCGCCAGAAACGCATGAAGAAGCTGCCGATGACAAAGGACAGCGCGGCGATCGCGCCGATCATCAGGTGGCTGTTGCTGGTAAATTCATTCATCGGTGATCAGGCCGTAAAGCAGTGGCAGCAAGGCGACCAGGGAGGCGATCAGGCGCAGTTGCAGCAGGTCGACATCGCGAAACACCAGCTTGTCCATCATCAGCAGGACATTGGACAAGGTAAGGCCGGTGAAACACAGCGCGCTCCATAGCAGCAGGCGGTAGCGGCTGCCCAGGTAACTGCGCCACAGCAGCACCGCCGACAACAGCGAGGTCAGCCCGCACAGGCCATAGATGATGGAAGCGGTCATGGTTTTTTCTTGTCCCATTTGAACGCATCGGCGAATTCCTGGATGCGGGAATGCCGGCGCAGGCTTGCATGAATCATATTGGTCACCTCGATCAGGTTCTGGCTGTAGTAGCGCTCCAGGCTGCCGACCAGCGCATCGAGCTCGTCGGTGAAGGGCGCATAGCGGTAGGCAGGGCCCGTGCCGCTTTCGACGCTGCAAATGCGGGCGGCCACGAGGTCGCCAAGTATGCCCGTGGTGCGTTCGACCGGCAGGTAGAGCCGCTGCGCCAGGCGCTCCGGCAGCCACGACTCGCCGCTGCGGCGCATCAGCAGCATGGCTTCCAGGTGCGGAATCGACGGTATCGAAAAGATCAGCCGGCGCAGATCTTCAGTCAGTACTTCCTGCTTCATTCGATAACCGGGGCCTTCATGCAGGACATGATGGCTTCACGCAGGCGGCTCGGCGGCACCGGCTTGACCAAATGCAGGTCGAAGCCCGCTTCCAGCGCGCGTTGCTGGTCTTCGTGCAGGCCGTAGCCTGTCAGCGCCACCAGTCTCATGCCTTGTGTCGCAGGGTCGGCGCGCAGCTGGCGCGCCACTTCATAGCCGTCCATGCCGGGCAGGCCGATGTCGACCAGCGCGATGTCGGGCCGATGCGCACGCGCCACGGCCAGGCCGGCGGCGCCGTCGGCGGCCTGCAGCACGCGGGTGCCGAAGGAGTCGAGCAGCATCGCCATCATTTCGCGGCCGTCTTCGTTGTCCTCGACGATGAGTGCGCAGCAGTCGGCCTGTGTAGCGTCGGCACTCGCCGCCTGGACCAGCGTCGCCATTTCCCTGGCAGCCTGCGGCAGGCGCAGCACGAAACGGCTGCCCTTGCCAGTCCCGTCGCTGAACGCGGCGATGCTGCCGCTGTGCAGGCCGACCAACTGGTGCACCAGCGCCAGGCCTATCCCCATGCCGCCCTGCGCCCGGTCCAGCGAGCTCTCGCCCTGCACGAACACGTCGAACACATGTGGCAGCAGGTCGGGCGCGATGCCGACGCCGCTGTCGCGCACTTCCAGCACCGCGCCAAGGTCGTCGGCGCCGACGAAAACGTCGACGGTACCGCCGGGCGCGGTATACTTGAAGGCGTTGTCCAGCAGGTTGATGATGATCTGCTCGACTCGTGTCGGGTCGGCATCGACCCACGCTGGCGTGCTCTCCAGGCCGACCGTATAGTCGCGGGTGCGGCCGGTGGCGCTCAGGGTTTCCATGCAGGTGGCCAGCAGTGCCGACAGGTCGAAGCGCTTGCGCTCCAGCAGGATCTTGCCGGACATGACGCGGCCCAGGTCCAGCAGGTCGTCGACGATATGGCGCAGGTGGTCGCATTGCCGGCCGATGATCTGGCGCGCACGGCGCGCGCTCTCCGGGCTGACGCCCTCCAGGCCGATCAGGGTGGCGGCGCTGCTGATGGCGGAGAGCGGGTTGCGCAGTTCATGGCCCAGCATGGCAAGGAATTCGTCCTTGGCCTTGTTCTGCAGGACTGCCGCCTCGCGTTCGCGTTTTTCCTGCTCCAGCTGCTCGTTGAGCGCAGACAGTTCGTGGGTCCGGTTGCGAAGCGCCTCGGCATGCGCCTGCAGCTCCAGCGTCTTGCGTGCCATGGCGACGAATACACCGACCTTGGCCTGCAGCATTTGCGGTATGACCGGGGTGAACAGATAGTCCACCGCGCCCTTTTCATAGCCCTTCAGCCGGTGCATTTCGTCGGCGAGGTAGGCCGTGATGAAAATGATCGGAATCGCGGCGGAACGCGGCCGGGAATGGATTGCTTCTGCCGTCTCGAAACCGTCCATGCCCGGCATGTTGACATCCAGCAAAATGACGGCGAACTCGTGCTGCAGCACCTGGCGCAGCGCTTCCTCGCCGGAACGAGCGGTCAGCACCGTGCAGCCATTGTCTTCGGCCCACCGTGCAAGCAGGCTGGCAAGCGCGAACAGGCTCGCGGGGTCGTCGTTGACGATCAGAATTTTGGGCGTATCGGTCTTCTGCACGTGCATGCCCTGAACAGTAAGCTGGAGTTGGTCGGATTACCGTTGCAATCATGCCAACGGTCGGGCTGGCTGTGACAGCCGTTTTTTACTGAAACTCGCGCTGATGTACGCCTCAAAGCGCATATATAACGCACCGCATGAATTTCTATTCGGAAATTTCTGTGGGATATACAAATTGTTGATACACAGAGTTTTTCATGGGAAACAAATCGCTTGCAAGGCTATCAGCGCCATTGGAGAATGTCAAAACCAATTGGAGACCGATCAGACATGCACGCGCTTACAGAATTCCCGAATGACCTCGATAAAAAGTTGTTACTGGCTGCATTGACTGCGCTGAAGAAGGGTGACTTCTCGGTGCGCATGCCAACTGACCTGACTGGTCTGGACGGCAAGATTGCGGACACGCTCAACGACATCATCGAAAACAGCAACCTGATGGCGCAGGAAATCGCCAGTGTCAGCCAGACGGTCGGCCGCGAAGGAAGGCTGCTGCAGCGGGCCACGCCCGGCGCGGTCTCCGGCGGCTGGGGCACCATCGTCAACTCGGTCAACACGCTCATCGACGACCTGGTGCGGCCGACGACGGAAATGGCGCGCGTGATCGGCGCGGTCGCCAAGGGCGACCTGTCGCAGACCATGGCGCTGGACGTGGATGGCCGGCCGCTGGAAGGCCAGTTCCTGCGCGCGGCGGCCACCGCCAACACCATGGTGGACCAGCTGAGTTCGTTCGCCTCCGAGGTGACCCGGGTGGCGCGTGAGGTCGGCACCGAAGGCAAGCTGGGCGGCCAGGCCAACGTGCCCGGCGTGGCCGGCACCTGGAAGGACCTGACCGACTCGGTCAACTCGATGGCGGGCAACCTGACCTCGCAGGTGAGGAACATCGCCGACGTGACCACCGCTGTGGCGAACGGCGACCTGTCGAAAAAGATCACGGTGGACGTGCGCGGCGAGATCCTGCAGCTGAAGGACACCATCAACACCATGGTGGACCAGCTGCGCTCGTTCGCGTCCGAGGTGACCCGCGTGGCAAGGGAAGTGGGCACCGAGGGCAAGCTGGGCGGCCAGGCTTATGTGCCAGGCGTGGGCGGCACCTGGAAAGACCTGACCGACAACGTGAACTTCATGGCGTCCAACCTGACCGGCCAGGTGAGGAACATCGCCGAGGTGACGACCGCTGTTGCCAACGGCGACCTGTCGAAAAAGATCGCGGCCGACGCGCGCGGCGAAATCCTGCAGC
>CAUQYP010000311.1:0-5149 GCA_963522035.1 uncultured Noviherbaspirillum sp.
GCGCTGCGGCCGCGCCAGTGGCTGATTCGGCGCAGCGGCATCGTGCTCGAGATTGGCGTGGCGGTCGATGCGCAGGACGGCGATATCGCGACGCCGATGCGTGCCGTGCGGGCGGCAATGCTGGCGCTGTCCGGCGAGCCGGACGCCGGCGGCGGGCGGCGAGCGACAGGCGGCGACCAGCCCGCCCGCATTTGAGCGAATGCGACGACAGCGGGTGCCAGGCAAGGGACAATCGGCACATTTTTCCTTTACAGCACCATCATGCCCGATCCGATAACGCCTTCGCCCGCACCCAGCCGCGCCGCGCGCTTGCGCAAGGCGCTGGGGCCGCTGCTCGGCTTGCTCATCGTCGGACTGGCGCTGTGGGGACTGCACGGCATGCTGCACGACACCAGTGCGGCCGACATCGCCGCCGCACTGTCTGCGTTGCCGCCAGCGAAGGCCGCGATGGCAGTCGGATGCACCGCGCTGTCCTATCTGGTGCTGACGCTGTACGATCGCCTGAGCCTGCACTGGCTCGGACTGCACTGGCCCTGGCGACGCAGTGCGCCGGGCACGGCCATGGCCTATGCGCTGGGCAATGTTTCCTTCAATGCGCTGCTGATCGCCGGCACGCTGCGCTACGCCGCATGGCGTGCGAGCGGCATGCAGCCTGGCCAGGCTGCCAGGGTCGCCGTGTTCGCCAGCCTCGGTTTTTGGCTCGGCTATGCCGCGCTGGGCGGCGTGCTGTTCTGCATCGACCCGTTGCGCCCGGCGCTCAGGCCGGTCGGCCTCTTGCTGCTGCTGGCAATCGCGCTGTACCTGCTGCTTGCCTGGCGCCTGCCGGTGTTTCGCATCGGCCGGCACCCGGTCGCGCTGCCGGCGCCCGGCGTGTGCTGCGGCCAGGTGGCGGTAGGCATGCTGGACCTGGTCGGCATCTCCGGCGTGCTGTGGCTGCTGCTGCCGCCGCTGCCCGGCTTCTCCTATGTCCAGTTCCTGCAAGCCTTCATGCTGGCGATGGTGGCAGGCAGCGCCAGCCAGGCGCCCGGCGGGCTGGGCGTGTTCGATTCCGCCTTCCTGCTGCTGCTGCCGGCAGGTTCGCCGGTGCCGCAGGCGCTGGCCGCCTTGCTGGCATTCCGTGTCATTTACTACGGCCTGCCGCTACTGCCGGCGGGCGCGGTCTTCCTGCTGCGGCAGGCATGGCGTCAGAAGCACTGAAAGCGAACCCCTGTTCGACTACCAGAAGCCTCAAACCGCGCTTTCGCTGCCCGGCCACCCAAGTTAAAGGTGCCTACGAATATTCGTAGGGTGTAATAACCGAAGGGCATTACACCATTGGTCGATCATCAACCGACTCCAATGATCGACGATTGGTGTAATGCGCTTTGCTTATTACACCCTACGCGCCAAGGGGATGCATCGGCGCCATCGGTTTCGTTCGGTACGCCATGCCCTGGGAATAGTATCAGCCCTCACCTTTGGTTTGCTCGCAGAACTGCCGCAGTTGGTCGAACTGGGCCTGAAGCAGCATGTCGACAGGCTCGGCTGCCTGGCTGTCGCCTATCAGTGTGCACAGCGCAGCGACCAGCGATGGCGAGTCGAGTTCGCGCGTCAATACCCGCCCAAATGGTCGTGGCGCTTCACGCTCCACATGTTCAGTGCAGCGGCGCAGATCAGGCGTTTCTGTTTGGATGAAGACATGTAGCGGACACCGGACAGCTTCAGCCTTGCTGCAACTGTTCGGCAAACTGCCGCAGTTGATCCGCCTGGATCTGGAACAGCATGGGCAAGGCTTCGTCGGTGGGGACAGTGCTGGTCATTTGCCGCAGTTCTGTCAGCAGGCTGGCCTCGCGCAAGGCCGCCAGCAGGCCTGCGGCAAAATGCGTAGAGCCGAGCCGGCACAGTCCATCGTTCAGGATCTGCGCGACCTGAGCGAAACCGGCGCCCGGCGGAATGATCACGGGCCCTGCCATGAGCGAGCCGACAGCGATGTTCCACCGTTCTGCAAGGGCTTGCGCGAACGGCCGCATCAGGCCGCTCCCGACCAGCGCTGGAACGAGGCCGGCGACGTCCACCTGATATAGGCCATTCGTATGCTTCAGGCATGCCGGCATGATCTGTTCCAGCATTTGCTCGCCCAGCAGGGCGCTGACCTGGGCGGCCAACGCATGTACGGCGTCGAACTGGCCCTGCGCCGCACGCGCCAGGCGCCGGACTCCCTGGGCGCTGATGCCCGCCGACGCGTAGATCCGCGCTGCCGTCTCGCCCTGCTCCCGCGGCTTCAGCGTGCTCAGCGCGGCGGCGTCATACATTGCCTTCTGTTGCACGTTGACCGCCTGCCCGGCGCTGGCAAGAAGGTCCGCGCCCGGGCCGTACCCGCCCTTTGCGACATCCGCCAGCGGCAGCGCAACGGCCACCGGCATGCCACGCCCGTGCAGGTACAGCATCACGTGTTCACGCACATCGACGACGCGCCTTGCGATCGCAGGCAAGCGCGGGAGAAACAGATCGAATGCCTGCAGCGGCGCCGCGTTGACGGCGAACGCAGCGGGCCAAAGACTGGGCCCGGGTTTGCATGACAGCAGCAGGTCTGCAATGGCGATCAGCGGCACGTAGGTTTCGAGACTGCCGAAGAACTCGCGGAGTTTAATCCGGGCGCCAGCGGGCCTGCCTGCCGCCGGGGCGTCTGCCTGCCATGCCTCGGGGTCGAACACCATGCCAAGCGCGGAGGCATGGCTCATATTGGTGGATTCCGGAACGATGGTGCCGACCAGCGCATGCGTCTCAGGCCCTGCAAGGCCCGCATCCAGCAGGCACTCGACGATGTCCACGCACTTCAACTGCACCGCATGCGCCACCGCGGCGTCGCAGGCGACATCAGCTTGCCCCGACCCGGCTGCACATCGTTCCAGGATCAGTCGGACCATCTCGCCGTCGCTGTTCCCGATCGCCCACGACAGCAATGTCCTGGCGTACGGGATCCGGTTCGACAAGACGACCTTGGCGCCTGCGCCCAGAAGCGCGATAGCGGCGTCGCGCTGGTCGGCGGCCCTGGCCAGTTCCAGCGCGGTGCAACCCGCGTTGCAGGCCAGGTCGACCTGCACGCCTGGACTAGCCAGCAGCAAGCGCAGGATATCGATCGTTCCGCGGTAGGCTGCGGCCATCAACGCGGTGCGTCCGGTGCGCGCATCCCGGACGTTGGGGTCGGCGCCGGCGTTGAGCAGGTAATCGAGCAGCGGCAGATGTCCCTCGTCCGCGGCAATGTACAGGGGCGGCGGCGTCATGCCGGCGGTGGCCGCGGCGTAAGGGACTTTCGCCTGTTCGCGCAGCCTGGCGACGACGGCAACGCTTCCGTTCATACAGGCATGTTGCAGCGTGGTCATGCCATTACTGTCTTTTTTATCGGGATCCATGCCGGCGCCGAGCAGGTAGGCCACGACCATCGCCTGGCCCTTGGACGCGGCGAAATGCAGGTAGCCATTGGCGTCCAGACCGGCCGGATCCATGCCGCAGCGGCGGTGCAACAGTTCCACGATTGCAAGCAAGCCCCTGCTGCAAGCGGAAGCCATCAACTCGATCCTGCGCCTGGGCGCGAGCAGCTGGGCATCGAACAGCATCTCAGCAATCGCAGCATGCCCATGGACAGCCGCAAGATCGAAGGCGGTGTCGCCGGGGAATCTGGTGGCATCGCGCCGGATTCCGGTTTGCTTCAGCAACAGCGCGACGACGGTTTCATGCCCGCGCGCGGCTGCACACATCAGCGCGGTGCCGCCAACTTCGCCGTTTTTCAGGTTGACGTCGGCGCCGGCTGCCAGTAACGCGTCGATTATGGCGGCATGACCGTTCTCGGCAGCCGCCACCAGCGGCGTGTAGGTGTGCGCTTCACCCGTCTCTCGCACATTCACGTCGCAGCCCTGACGGATCAGGGCCAGCACCTGTTCGAGATCGCCGGTATAGGCAGCCCGGCCCAGCGGCGAGAGCCCGCGCGGAACATGGTGATAGAAAGGCTTGCTGGCGCTTACCGGCGCCGGGCTGCTGCCGGTAGCGGCTTGCATCGCGTTGAGTGCGCCAGCGGACCCGCTCGAAGCGCCGGCCGAATGCACGGTCGGCATCGGCGGGACTGTGCCGGGCCCGGGCAATGGGTTTGGATGCGGATGGCCAGCCTGGCCTGGGCCTGGCTGCGGCGTTGGAGCGGCCGTCGTCGCTGGAAGTATTCCGGGAACTTGATGCATTGGCTATCCTTGGCGGGGAAGAGTTTGATTCGGTAGTCGAACGCATGTCGGACCGTACCGGGCATGATGAACGTCGGCAGTAAGTGGGCGACGCATCTTTCTGGTTCCACGCGCGGTAACGTCATTCGCAGGGTGTCAGGACTATGTGTGCAAGGCGTAGCATGTCAGCCCTCAAAAGGGCGCGCCCTGGGAGGCGAAATAACGCACCGCCTTGGCCAGGAGTCCGGCGGAGCCGAGCCGGAAGTCACGGCAAGTCATCGCGATGGCAGCAGCGGCAGGACCGTGTTGGCCGGCGATGGTGCTATGCGCACTTGGTGAACCTTTGAGACGACCACGACAAGCGGTTTTCGCGCGCGATTTTCGGAATCGGCGATTAGCATCCTTGACCCATCTGTTGACTGGACCACGATGGAGGCCGGGAGGCTTTCCATTACTGGAAAGAGTGTTCACTGAAGCATTCTCATGCTGGTCCGCACTGGAAGCGCCGCTTCCGCGCAGCGACAGTTGCGTTTGACGTTCCGCGTAGCGACAGTTGCCGTTGCCGTTGCCGTTGAATCTGCCTTTGACGTGGGTCCCCGTTGATGACGCCACGTCGCTGGTGCCGAAATCGGATAAAGAAGCGTCGGCTGTCTGAGCGAAGCGAGTTTCCGACGCTTCCCGATTTCGGTGCCAGCGGCGTGGGCACCCCGCGCAGCGGGGCGGCATCTCCGGGGTCGCCTTCTCTTGCCTACTTCTCTTGGCGACGCAAGAGAAGTAGGTCGGCTGCCGGGCCGAAACCCGGCTTGGTCGTCCGGCGGGACATCAGTATTGCTTCATCCGCCAGCCGGGCTTAGCTGCGAAGCCGCCTTTGCCGTGGCAGGGCTGGCTGCACAGCGCAAGACGTCATTGCAGCGCGTGCTGGACGGGTGACACGTCGAATCGCTCACTGCCGTGGGGAG